>NZ_NCTH01000003.1:0-259649 GCF_002105475.1 Vibrio sp. ArtGut-C1
TGTGACTCTTCCAGAGATCGCAGGCTCTTTGGCATCTCGAATTAATGATAATTTTCAGGTTCTCAAGCCTGCATCTTCAAGTTGATTCGGTATATTTGTATTTATTTTGTCGTTCGTTCTACTTTTTGTTATGCGCAAGGTCGCCAAGCGCGTAGGTCTAGTAGATAAACCCAATGCAAGAAAGCTTCACCAAGGTGTGGTGCCACTTGTAGGAGGGATCTCCATTTTCTCTACTATACTGGTGGGGTTCCTTCTGTTCTTACCAATGAATGACAACCTATCACTCTACTTATCTTGTTCGGCTGTACTCATCGTGCTCGGCGCATTAGATGACTATTACGATGTAAGTTTCAAAATTCGCCTTATTATTCAAGCGGGAATATCCCTTGCGATGATTTACATCGGGGGCCACAGCTTACACGATTTAGGCTACTTAATGGGGAGCGAAACCATTGCCCTGAATGAAGTCACTGGCGCAGTGATCACCGTTATTGCGGTAATAGGCGCAATTAACGCATTTAATATGGTTGATGGCATAGACGGCTTGCTGGGCGGGTTAGCCTCGGTCACCTTTACAGCATTAGGTATTGTGTTTGCCTACAACGGAAATGAATACTTAGCCACGATCTGTTTATTGATCGTGACTGCGATGCTCCCTTATATCTTCCTGAACTTAGGTTTCCCACTAGGTCGTCGCTTTAAGATCTTCATGGGCGATGCAGGCAGTATGTTTATCGGCTTTACCGTGGTCTGGATGCTGATTCGCGGCACACAAGAGCCAGGAGCTGTAGCTTTCAAGCCAGTTACAGCGCTGTGGTTAATTGCCTTACCATTGATGGACATGGCAACCATTATGATTCGTCGCGTTCGTAAAGGTCAGTCACCATTCCAACCAGACAGAGAACATCTACACCATATTTGCCAACGTATTGGGCTTTCACCAGGTGCAACGTTAATTTTCATCTGTTCGATGGCATCGATTTGTGCTGCGGTAGGTTTATGGGCTGATTTTGTTGGTATTAAAGAATCTACAATGTTTATTGCCTTTTTAATTTTATTTGTTTGTTATTTCTTTGTTATTAGTCATATTTGGCGCGTTTCATCTTGGTTAAATAATTTGAGGAAGCGCCAAAGAATGACCAGTGAACAAATATGAATTATATTTATTTGTTCCATCATAATTTTATACTTTGTTAGGGAAAAATAGAGTGACTATAAAAAAAGTTCTAACAGTTTTTGGTACGCGCCCAGAAGCTATAAAAATGGCACCTTTAGTTCATGCTTTATCAAGCGATCAACGTTTTGAATCTAAATGTTGTGTTACCGCACAGCATAGAGAGATGTTAGACCAAGTATTAGAATTATTTGAGATCAAGCCTGACTATGACCTTAATTTAATGAAGGCCGGGCAAACGCTTAATGATGTAACAGCTCGAATTGTGCAAGATCTCAAGCCTGTACTTGAAGATTTCAAGCCCGATGCTGTTCTTGTGCATGGTGATACAGCTACCACTTTTGCTGCCAGTCTTGCTGCCTATTACGAGCAAATTGAAGTAGGCCATGTTGAAGCCGGCCTTCGCACAGGAAATATATATTCCCCTTGGCCAGAAGAGGCTAATCGACGTCTAACTGGTGTTTTGACAAAATATCATTTTGCTCCTACAGAGACATCGAGAGATAACTTACTTCGAGAAAACTTTTGTCCAGAAGATATATATGTAACAGGGAATACAGTAATCGATGCATTATTAATGGTCAGAGAAAAAATTGAAACCAACAAAAAGCTAAAATCTCAGCTAGAGGAACAATTTTCGTTCTTAGACGAGAGTAAAAAGTTGATTTTGGTTACAGGACATCGACGAGAGAGTTTTGGTGGCGGCTTTGAGAGAATTTGTGAAGCATTAGCGCAAACTGCGACAAGTAATCCAAATGTTCAAATCTTATACCCAATGCACTTAAACCCGAACGTGCGTGAGCCAGTTAACAGAATATTGGGTGATATTGACAATGTTTTATTAATAGAACCGCAGCAATATCTGCCATTTATTTATTTGATGGACCGAGCCAATATCATTTTAACCGATTCTGGCGGCATCCAAGAAGAAGCGCCATCGTTAGGCAAGCCAGTTTTAGTGATGCGTGATACAACAGAAAGACCAGAAGCGGTTGAGGCAGGTACGGTAAAATTAGTTGGCACAAATACGGACAAGATAATTACCGCACTAGAAGTCTTGTTAAAAGATGAAGCGACGTACAAAGAAATGAGTTATGCACATAACCCATATGGTGATGGCAAAGCTTGCCAAAGAATTTTAAACACATTAGCAAAATAAAATTAAATATTGGAATGAAAAATGTCATTTGAAACAATTTCAGTTATTGGTTTAGGGTATATTGGCTTACCAACAGCAGCAATGTTTGCTTCTCGCAAGAAAAAAGTGATTGGTGTTGATGTCAATCAGCATGCAGTAGACACAATTAATCGCGGCGAGATCCATATCGTTGAACCGGATCTGGATATGTTGGTGAGTGCTGCAGTACAGCAAGAATATTTGAAAGCGGTGACAACGCCTGAACCAGCAGATGCTTTTTTAATAGCAGTACCGACACCTTTTAAGCCTTGTGAAAAGGGAGATATTCCAGAGCCAGATTTGACTTATATCGAGTCAGCTGCAAAAGCTATCGCACCAGTTTTGAAAAAAGGCAACTTGGTTATTCTTGAATCGACGTCACCAGTTGGTGCTACAGAGCAGATGTCAGCATGGCTTGCTGAAGCTCGCAAGGATTTGACCTTTCCACAAACGGCAGGGGAATTTGCTGATGTGAATGTAGCACATTGTCCTGAACGTGTATTACCGGGGAAAGTGGTCACGGAGTTAGTTCAGAATGACCGAGTAATTGGTGGGATGAGCAAGCGGTGTTCTGAGCGTAGCGTTGAACTATATAAAACGTTTGTAATGGGTGAGTGTGTTATAACCAATGCTCGTACTGCGGAAATGGCCAAACTAACAGAAAATTCGTCTCGTGATGTTCAAATTGCCTTTGCTAATGAGTTATCAATGATTTGTGATGAATTAGGTATTGATGTTTGGGAACTGATCTCGCTGGCTAACCGTCATCCACGAGTCAATATTCTTCAGCCAGGTCCTGGTGTTGGTGGTCATTGCATTGCTGTTGACCCTTGGTTTATTGTCTCTAAGACTCCCGAGATAGCTAAAATTATCCATACGGCAAGAAATGTAAATGACTATAAACCTGAGTGGGTCATTAACAAGGTTAAGATGGCGGTGGCTGATTTCCTTAATGCAAATCCAACAAAGACAGCAAAAGATGTAACGATTGCTTGCTACGGTCTAGCTTTTAAACCTGATATTGACGATCTGCGAGAGAGTCCGGCACTCGACATTACAAAGTCTATAGCAAGAAACCATGTTGGCAAAGTATTGGCTATCGAGCCTAATATCGACTCTATAGATATTGATAATATTGACTTGGTATCACTTGATGAATCTCTTTCCAGAACTGATATTCATGTGATGTTAGTAGATCACAAACAATTCAAAAAAATAAAATTAAATGATGCCTTTGTTATCGATACAAAGGGTATCTGGTGAGCAAATCATTAACATCATTTCCAAGTAGGCATGTAGATGCTTAATATAATAAAAAACAAAATGGCCTTGATTATCATGGCCATTTTTTCTATTTGTTACTTCTCAAGTAGTTTTTTTGCAAAAAAACAATTAAATGAACATGATTTTTATACATGGAATGTTTTTATTACTTTAATGTCTATGTCTTTCTCCTTTTGTTTTTTAGGGAGTGAACAATTATTTACTCGATTTATCAAAGGTGATAAGAATAGATTTGTTATTCAAAGAGATACTATTATTACAATGGTGATAAGTAATGCTATTTATTTAATTTTTCTGATATTTGTTGTGGATAAATTATGGTTTAACATGCAAAGTGCTATGTTATACCTATTCGTATCTTTATCGTCTGCTGCTTTTGTTGTTATATATAATAGTTTTCGAGTTGCAAAGTTATTCGTACGTTCGCAATTAGCTAATGGTTTTTGGAAGTTAGCAATTATTATTTTTATATTGATGCCAGTTAATATTAGGTTTGAGTATAAACTATATTTAGCATTGTTAGTTTCTGTTTTTATATCTATCTCTATTTTAAAGTTTTCAAAATTAGAGATTTTTTCGATAAATCAGAAGCAACCTAAAGGTTGGAGAAGAGTATTCTTTGGCTTCTTATTGTCTTTATTTGTAATGATGCTATTAAATAATTTAGATAGAGTACTAGTTGAAAAGGTTATTAATGCCAAATACTTTTCTGAATATGTTTATATGCTATCGTTAACAGTATTACCTTTTAGTCTAATTTCCTCTTATGTTGGATTTAAAGAATTAGCATACTTAAAAAGTAAATATAATAAATCAATATATATAAGAAGAATGTTAAGAACAGGTGTGGTAGTTATTATTTTGTATTCAGTGTGGTTTTTCTTAGTATCCTTTTTCTCTGATTTTCTAGAAGTTAATCTGACTTATAGTTATTTTTTGCCCACATTATTGTTAGTGCTGGTCAAGTGTGTTTACTCATATTACTCTGCACTCTTTGGATTAAATGCATCAGGTAATCAAATGATCAATTCTAACATATTTACAATGATTTCTCTCATTATTATGTATTTTTTTGTTATAAACCTAGTAAGCAGTGTCGAAGCGATCTTATATGGAGTAGCAATGTCATGGCTTATTAGATGCATCATTATTTCAATCTACATGAGAAAGATAGATGATTATGATTATTGTACAGGAATGACTGTGACATGATAAAAGACATATCAAAGTTTATATTATTATTTTTTTCAATAATATTGATTACTACATCTTTCTTGTTAAATAATTATGTGTTTTCATACTTTTCAATTGTGTTTTTTTTGATTATCTCTTTCCTTAATATTTCTGGATTATTTAGGTTGGTGGTATTTTTTCTTGTTTTTTACTTATCTATAGGCTTGTTAAATATATCTACTTGGAGGGGATATATTGAAGTTGAAGTTATAAATCTTTACTTTTTATGTGTTCTACTCTTTCTTATTCCTTGTGTATTTATAAGGTGTTATGTAACTGACAGAAATAATTTTCATGTAAGTAATCAAAAATTTATTTTGATGGCGATTTTAATTCACTTACTTATAGTTTATGTTTCAGTTTTAGCTGTGTATATATTTTATGGTAATATTTTACTGAATCAAACAATAAGATTTCTCATACCAACTTCTCTTGAATATGTGATAAAGTCTGCACTTCCTATCGCCGCGCTGATACCAATATTAAAATATAAAAATAAAGCGTTATTATTGCTTTTGGTTGTGCTTCCCGCAATACTTATTGGTAGTAGAGGAACAGCTGTAATATCGATATTGAGTTACTTAATTTCTGATGTGTATTTTAAATTCGGTGGTTTTGATATCTATAAGATAATTAATAAGAATAAAAAGTTCTTGATATATTCATTGTTAGCTTTTTTGGTTATTATTTCTGGATTCTATTTACGGAGAGGTGACGGTAGCGAACTATCTAGTGTTGATGTGTTAATGTCTCATTATTTTGATTACGATAATATATTAATAAGAGTTATTTTACCTTTCCATCTTGGGTTTAAAGAAACTATTGGTCTGTCTAATAGACTTGTAATTGAGTCAATAGCGAACAATATTAATACTTATTCCCTTTTTTTTGCTGACTTGTTTACTGTTTTACCTGGAGAGAGGTTGGCTGCAGGACAAACATTAGGAAGGATATTTGGCACTGTTGAAGGCGGTGGCCTTACACCTGGCTTAGTTGGTGGTATTTACATAGATTATAAAATGTTTACCCCAGCATTCTTTCTACTCTTTGGAGTTTCTTTTTATTTTCTTGAAGCCAAACTCTATAAATCTCCATTATTTATCGTAGTTTACTCCCAAGTTATTGTTCAGTTTATACATCTTTTTCATAGAGGCTTTTTGAAGCCAGAGTACATAACGAGTGTTTTAATTGCATACTTTTACTATTGTTTATGTCATAGAATAATTATTAATAGAGGTTAATTTTGAAAGTTCTTCATGTTTTATATACATATCTTCCCGATGTTACTGGTTCATCAATTAGAAGTGAAGGTATATTAAAAGGTCAAATATCTAATGGTATAGATGTTGTCGTGGTCACCTCCCCATTTCAAAGGGGATATAGAGAAGACTTCGATATAATAAATGATGTCAAAGTATATAGAACTTACAACAATAATGAAGATCTAGAGGCGTCAGAAAAGAAAAAGAATATTAAAAATAGGATTAAAAAACTTATTTCTATTTTAGGTTTTTCAATTAAAGTATATAAAATTGCCAAAAGAGAAAATGTTGATTTTATTCATGCACATAGCATGTTTTTTTGCGGTCTATCTGCATTTGTTTGTAGTAAAATACTTAAGATTGGCTTTGTCTATGAATATAGGTCTATTTGGGAGGAAAGGTTTGACAGCGTTAAGTTTATCGATAAGCTTCAAATTAAAATTATTCGATTTTTAGAGACGTTATCAATGCGTCTTGCAGATAAAGTGGTTGTATTGAATGAAGGTCTTAGAAAAAATGTAATCGATAGAGGGGTTCTTCCAGATAAAGTGGTTGTTGTGCCAAATGCAGTTTCTGATGAATTATTTTTAGAGGCTAAAAGCATTTCCTTTCCCAAGACAATTAAATCATTTGGTTATGTAGGTAACTTCAGTCACATTGAAGGTTTAGATTTATTACTAAAAGCTTTTTTAGATGCTTTTCCTAGAAATGATTTTAGTGACTGTAAGTTAACATTTCATGGAAAGGGTCCTTATTTAAACGATTTGAAAGAACTAATAGATAAAGCTGACGATGGTAGAATTTCGATTGCCGGGCCATTTGAGAGAGGTGATATAATTGATGTTTATAAAAGCTTAGATTGCGTTGTGATACCTAGAAGAAAATTGAAGATATGTGATGTAGTAACTCCGTTGAAACCGCTAGAGGCTATGGTATTTGGTCGGCTTGTTATCGGTAGTAACTGTGGGGGGATTGTAGAGGTTTGTTCTTCGGAGCGAAATGCAGTGTTCTTTGAAGCAGATTCCATCAAGAGCTTGTCATCTTCAATGAGGAAACAGTATGAAAACTTCAATTTATCTATTGCTAAAAATGGCCGAGATTTTGTTGAAAGTAATCGCAATTGGTCCGATGTAGCTAAACTGTATTTTGATGTTTATCAATGATTATGTCTTTATATAAACTCTATTTATGACATGTTTCTATTTATATTCAAACAGCTTTTAAGGAGGGTGTGTGTCAACTTTTAATAATAAAACAATTTTAGTTTGCTTTGGTGAAGGCGGACACGAAGCGCAAGCCAATCGCCTAGTAAATAATATGTTGAAAAAATCAAGCGATATAGATTTTATTAGTATATCAGATGTTAAAGAAAAACCAGTCTGGTCGAAGGGCCACTATGTTGTGGGTGAGGTTAGAGACAAATATAGCCATTTAAAAACTATCTGTAATTCGAGTTTTTTTTCAATTTTTAAAGCGTTGAGAAAAATATCTAATTGCAATGAGGTGAAATGCGTAATTTCAACCGGTCCGGGTATATCAGTTTTAGTTGCTTGTTACTTTCGATTTATAGGTGTTAAAGTTATACATATAGAGACATGGTCTCGGTTTGAGAGTAAGTCTTTTACTGGTAGGATAATGCACCTATTGGCAAATAAATTTTATGTTCAAAATCATTCACTTTTAAATCTTTATAAGAACTCTATATATTCCGGTAGGTTATGAAAATATTTGTTACAGTAGGAACCACGCCTTTTGACTCTTTAATAAAATCTATAGATGAAAAAGTTGCAAATACTCAAGGCATTGATGTTATATTCCAGATTTCTGATGGTAAGTACAAGCCTCGATTTGGTGATTTTTTTAAGTTTAGTAAAAATATACATGATTATTATAATTCTGCAGATGTTGTGATTACACATGCTGGAGCAGGGTCAATATACTCTCTAGTAGAATCTAAGGTTAAAACAATAATAGTTCCAAATCTTGATAGGATAGATAAACATCAAATCGATATAGCAAGGTTTATGGAGTGTAACGGTTACGCACTAGTCATGTGGGACTTCGAAAACCCTTTAAAAATTGTACAGGAAGCTAAATCCACCAACTTTAATCCTTATGTGAAAGAGGAGTTTTTTAAGGTGGATGAAATCTTAGAATATATTGGGTTTTAACCTCATATTTTGCTTTATAGTGGATGAGAACTATGTTTTTTAATAAGAATGTTAATGCTTCTATAGTATGTCTTTTTTTTCTTTTCTCTCACTCCTATGCTAATACTGCTGTATTAGAAAGTTTCCCTTCAAATCAAAGCTTTACAGGGGTGATTTTTGTTCCCAATGCCCAAGTTCAGAACTACGGGAGCTTTGGCTTTGACTTTGCACATGGGTTACCGCTTAGGAATAGTGTCTCTGATATAGAATCTTTAACGTTTTCTCTCGGACTAATCGAAGGGTTAGAGGCACAAGGCCGAATCGTGACTGAAGATTATAGTTCTAATGGGTTTGTTGTGGGGAGTATTAGAGACCTATCAGCCTCTTTTAAGTATCAACTTCCTTTTTTTCAAGATTTTAATAAACTCAAGTTGGCAGTTGGCGTGCAAGATCTTGGCGGGGAGTTAAACTACTTTAATACGAATTATATAGTTACTGACTACTCTTTCGATTTTGCTCCAGTTCGAATGTCGGTGGGGTATGGACAGTCAGATATTCCGCTTGGTGTTATGGATGGTCCATTTGGTGGTGTTGAGTACCAACCATTCAATTTTATTCAGTTGGTAGGTGAGTACGACTCAGAAGAGTTTAATTCTTCAGTAAAAATTTTTACGCCAAAACAGCTGCTCCCGTATGATATAACAGCTTCTCTTAGTTATCAGATCTATTCAGGCCATGAAACTGATACTAAAAATGTATGGAATGCCGCTTTTTCAATCCCTCTGATATCTGATTACACACGCTCAGTTAGCTTTTCTCAAAACGATATATCTTTGAAAGATAAGATTTTTGTAGAACAGAAGAAGTCTCAAGATGCTTCGATCTCCACTCTGGTGAGTGCGTTAAAAAATGAAGGTTTCGTTAATGTTCAAGTGGGGTTAGTCAATGGTAGAGTCGTGGTGGCTTTAGAGAACCGTCGATACAACCATAATCAAGCAGATGGGCTAGGTGTGGCTCTGGGGATTGTATCGAGTCATTTTGGTCAAAATGCAGCGCAAGATATTGGCGCTGCATCGGATCAATTTGAACTTGTGATGCTTGCCAACCAAAAACCAGTGGTCAGCGTTTTGTCTAACTCTAACTGTTATCAAAGATTTGTCAATGGTAGCGCATCTTGTGATGACATTCAGTTTATCACGCGCGATTTGTCGGAAAGATTAGACATGGTTGCTTGGAAAACGGAACGAGTCAATTCAGGCACTTTAGATTCGCAGATCGTATTTTCCCCTATGGTAAGGCATGGCGTAGCAACCGAGTACGGTGTGTATGATTACTCTTTTGCCATGTCCAGCAACTTATATACCTACCTATGGTCTGGCGCGGCAATAGATGTTCGTCATATTTTACCTTTAGCAGAAAGTGATGATTTTGAAGAGGGTGGGTATTTCGAAGACAGCGTATACGAGAACGAGATTGAGCGTGCAATGGTACATCAGTTCTTCCGTTTGCCATATGTCGATATAGCCAACCAAGTATCTCTAGGCTTGGTTAAATCGGACTATATCGGTGCGCGTAGTGAATCAGCTTGGTTCTCTCAATCGGGCAACCATTGGTTGGGATTAGAGATGAGCTATTTCCAACATCAAGACGAAAAAGACAAAAATGGTTATGCGAACCCAGATCGCCAAACCTTTTTAACTCGTTACACATTCTCTATGCCACAGTGGGATTGGCAGTTTAACGCAACTGCTGGCGAGTTTTGGAAAGGGGATGTTGGCGCAAAATTCACGACATCACATTGGTTTGAAGATATAGAAGTATCCGCAAGTTATCAGGTGACGAAGTTTAACGATACAGACGAAGAGCAGTTTGTCACTGTGTCGGTAAAGCTGCCATTAACGCCATGGCGTGATATGTCGCCGAGTGTGATACAAGTTCGTGGTAACGAGGCTTATGATTTCAACGTTACGACACGAGTTGGCAATGATTATAATTACTTAGCGGCAGGCCAAGGGGATGAACTTGTGATGGATAATAGCATGCTTCGTCGCTACTTTAACCGAGGCCGTTATGGTCAAGAGTACTTTGAGCAGAACAGGCAGCGCATCCGCAACGCTTATTTGCGCTACTTGGGTACTCAATTGAATTAAGTTGTGCTGCTAGTTAGGCTTTGAGTTAATCACTGTACTCTACCGAGAGTGTAGGTGTTTTGATATGCTAGCGTCAGTTAAATGATAGGAAATAAAAATGAAAATTGCTGTAGCAGGCACGGGCTACGTCGGTTTGTCCAATGCCATGTTATTGTCACAAAACCATGAGGTAGTGGCGGTTGATATTATCCAAGAAAAAGTGGACTTGTTGAACGACAAGAAGTCTCCAATTGTTGATGCGGAAATCGAACATTTTCTTGCAAACAAAGAGCTCAACTTTGTCGCGACGCTAGATAAAGAGCTGGCTTACAAAGGCGCAGAGTTTGTTGTTATTGCCACACCAACGGATTATGACCCTCAAACGAACTACTTTAATACTTCTTCAGTTGAAGCGGTGATTAAAGATGTGATGGCAATTAATCCAGATGCGGTTATGGTGATTAAGTCGACTGTACCTGTGGGTTATACTGCGCGTATTAAAGAGGAGCTCGGTTGTCAGAATGTTATGTTCTCTCCAGAGTTTCTTCGTGAAGGCAAAGCACTTTACGATAACCTCCACCCGTCTCGCATCATCGTTGGTGAGCGCAGCGAACGTGCAGAGAAGTTCGCTAACCTTTTGGTTGAAGGCGCGGTAAAAGAAGACATCTCGGTTCTGTTTACTGACTCTACAGAAGCAGAAGCGGTTAAGTTGTTCTCAAACACATATCTTGCGATGCGCGTAGCCTATTTTAATGAGCTAGATTCGTATGCTGAAGCACACAATCTTGATGCTCGCCAAATTATTGAAGGTGTTGGCTTAGACCCTCGTATTGGCAATCACTACAACAATCCGTCATTCGGTTATGGTGGTTACTGCTTACCAAAAGATACAAAGCAATTGTTAGCAAACTACCAAGAAGTTCCTAATAACATTATTGGTGCAATCGTTGATGCGAACCGCACTCGTAAAGATTTTGTCGCAGAGTCTATTCTCAAGCGAGAACCAAAAGTCGTGGGTATTTACCGCTTAATTATGAAAGCTGGTTCAGATAACTTCCGCGCTTCGTCTATTCAAGGCATTATGAAGCGCATTAAGGCAAAAGGCATCGAAGTCGTGGTGTATGAGCCAGTACTTAAGGAAGATGAGTTCTTCCACTCTGCTGTTATCCGCGATATTGAAGAATTCAAACAAATGTCTGATGTCATTGTTTCTAACCGCATGGTGGAAGAACTAGCTGATGTGGCTAATAAAGTTTACACCCGCGACCTGTTCGGTAGTGATTAATTAGTCTTTATATTCAAATAATATAATAGGCTCCCTTAAGGGAGCCTTTCTTTTAGTTGGTAATGGTTATGATTAAAAAATGTTTATTCCCTGCGGCGGGTTACGGTACACGTTTCCTTCCTGCGACTAAGTCGATGCCGAAAGAAATGATGCCAGTGGTAAACAAGCCATTGATTGAATACGGTGTTGAAGAGGCGATTGAAGCCGGTATGGACGGTATGTGCATCGTCACTGGTCGTGGTAAGCACTCGTTAATGGATCACTTTGATAAAAACTACGAGCTAGAGCATCAAATTAGCGGTACAAGTAAAGAAGCGCTGCTTGATGATATTCGTTCTTTGATTGATTCTGCGAGTTACACTTACATCCGTCAGCGTGAAATGAAAGGCTTAGGTCACGCTATTCTTACGGGACGTGAACTGGTCGGTGATGAACCGTTTGCTGTAGTGCTCGCGGATGACCTTTGTGTGAATGAAGACAAAGGCGTTCTAGCGCAAATGGTTGAGCTGTACAAACAGTTCCGCTGTTCAATCGTTGCGGTGCAAGAAGTGCCGGAATCAGAAACGCATAAATACGGTGTGATTGCTGGCGAGATGATCAAAGATGATATCTTCCGCATTGATAACATGGTTGAAAAGCCAGAGCCAGGCACTGCACCTAGCAATCTAGCGATTATTGGTCGCTACATTCTGACACCTGATATCTTTGAACTGATTGAAAATACAGAGCCGGGCAAAGGTGGCGAGATTCAAATCACCGATGCGCTGATGCAACAAGCTCAATCTGGTTGTGTTTTGGCATACAAATTTAAAGGTCAGCGCTTTGATTGCGGTAGTGTAGAAGGCTATATTGAAGCAACAAATTACTGCTACGAGAACCTTTATAAGAAGGATTCCAGTGCGGAGCTCGCGAAAAAAACAACCGTGAAAATTGCCGAGCCAGCATAATTCAGAACTTCCTATCGGTGTACTCCGAGTGGATAACACGCAAACAAAAAGGGATGCATGATGCATCCCTTTGTTATTTCGACTCTGAGTAAAAACGAGATTAAGCTTTTGCTTTTGCCGCTGCTTTAGCGATTGCCGCGAAGCTTTTCGCGTCTAGAGAAGCGCCGCCAACTAGAGCACCGTCGATGTCTGGTTGTGAGAAGTAAGCTTCAGCGTTTTCTGGCTTAACAGAACCACCGTATTGGATGATTACTTGTGCTGCAACTGCTTCGTCTTTCGCTGCGATTAGTGCACGGATAGAAGCGTGGATGCGTTGTGCATCTTCAGCGGTTGCTGCTTTACCAGTACCGATAGCCCAGATTGGTTCGTAAGCGATGATTGCGCCGTTTAGAGCTTCAACACCGTAAGTGTCGATAACTGCGTTGATTTGACGTGCACATACAGCTTCAGTTTCGCCAGCTTCGTTTTGCGCTTCAGATTCACCGATACAGAAAACAGGAGTTAGGCCGTTTTCTTTTAGGAAGTTGAATTTCTTAGCGATAAACTCGTCAGATTCGTTGTGGTATTCACGACGCTCTGAGTGACCGATGATGATGTGAGTAGCACCGAAATCTTTCAGCATTTCTGGAGACATATCGCCAGTGAACGCACCGCTGTTGTTTAGGTCAGTGTTTTGAGCACCTAGGATGATCTTGTTACCGCCTTCAGCGATTACTCGCTCTGCTAGGTCGATGTAAAGTGCTGGTGGAGCGACTGCGACGTCAACACCTTCAACGCCTTCAAGCTCAGCGTTAAGACCAGTTAGCAGCTCAGTTACCATTGCTTTGCTGCCGTTTAGTTTCCAGTTACCCATCACTACAGGACGACGCATAGGAATATCTCCCTTATCTTTAATGTAAATAGTCAATTAATGTAAAAAATCTACGTAGGAATATAACAGAATAATGTGAACAGATCATGATTGGCGTCATGTCTTGTCCGGCTTTCTTTACTGATTCGACCAAGCATCGATCCTGTTATTTTTGTCAAAAGCAATCGATTGGTGATCACGTAGACAGAATGATAGTTCATTCCTCGGAAATTGCTGCTGAGATTGGTATTACTACGCGCTGGAATTAATAGTTGTAGAAAGGAATCAAAATGCCAAATCTCGTTTTAGAGTATTCAAACTCGGTGGAAGAACGTGTCAATGTTCAGGGGTTGCTGGAGGATTTACATAAAACGGCGTTAGAGAGTGGCCTTTTTGAGCTCGCGTCAGTGAAATCTAGAACGCTCAGGTGCCACAATTGGTTAATTGGAGAAGAGGGCGATAGCCTCGACTTTATCCATATCAACTTTGATTTGCTATCTGGCCGTTCCCAAGAGCAGAAGAGAGAACTGTCACGAGCCTTGATGGCGACTCTTCAAGAGCAAGCCAGTCACGTGCACAGCTTAACGGTCAACATCCGAGACATGGACGTAGACAGCTTCCAGAAGGTAGTGAATTAGGTTAAACCGAGTTTCTTGAGAGTAGCGGGCAGGGCTAAGCACCGTGAGATGCAAGGGAGTTGAAAGCTAATAGGCCTTATCGAGCGTTTATCGTTGCTTCAGCTTAGTCTCGCTCTGCTTGTTATAACGGCACTATTGGCGCTTACACTGCAGGTGTACTTTCCAAATTATATCGACTCGGCTAATCTATAACCTTTCTATTTTTGGGTAAAATTTGATGTCGACTAAAGAGTTACTGTTTTCTTTTCAAGGGCGTATAAACCGTAAAACCTACTGGATTTGGAACGTCATTTACTATGTCTCTATTCTAGGTTTTGGTGCTGGAATCAGTAAGCTATTTCCTACTTTCTCCTATTTACTTCTCCCTATTTTCTTGGTGATTTTGTTAATCCCTGATTTGGCGATCACCACCAAGCGTTGGCATGACCGCAACAAATCAATCTATTGGCTAGCACTGAATATTCCGCTGATTATCGGGCGAATCGCCACGCCAATGACCAGCCCTGTCGCACAAGAGCCGTCGACACCGCAAATGTTCGTTGCATCCATTTCTCTGATTTGTGGTTTATGGATTCTAATTGAATGTGGCTTATTAAAAGGAACATCAGGACCAAACCAATATGGCCCTGAGCCGGAGTAATCGCTTCAAGTATCGTGCGTGCTGAAAGTAGATTCTTAGTCTCGCTAAGGCTCGCTAGAATGACTAACTCCTTTGCTCTAGAGCTTGTTATTGTACCCGTAATTCTGAACAGTGGGGGGACGAGTATGATTCAGAATCTATCGTCCGCTTGAGCAGTGGCTAAGGTGAGAGGGAAAGAATAGGAGTTTGCTGTTACTTGATTCTTAGTCTCGCTGGAGCTCGCTAGAATGACGAGCTCTTTTGATCTAGAGCTTGCTATTGTACCCGTCATTCTGAACAACGAGGTACGAGCGTGATTCAGAATCTATCGTCCGCTTGAGCAGTGGCTAAGGTGAGAGGGAAAGAATAGGAGTTTGCTGTTACTTGATTCTTAGTCTCGCTGGATCTCGCTAGAATGACGAGCTTTTTTGATCTAGAGCTTGCTATAGTGACGGTCATTCTGAACAACGAGGTACGAGCGTGATTCAGAATCTATCGTCTGCTTGAGCAGTGGCTAAGGTGAGCGGGAGAGAATAGGAGCTTGCTGTTACCAGATTCTTAGTCTCGCTAAGGCTCGATAGAGTGACGAGCTCTTTTGATTTAGAGGCTGTTAAACTCACCGTCATTCTGAACAACGAGGAACGAGGTGATTCAGAATCTATCATCCGGTTGAGCAGTGGCTAAGGTGAGTGGGAAAGAACAGGAGTTTGTTGCTACTCGATTCTTAGTCTCGCTTGAGCTCGCTAGAATGGCGACTTTCTCTTATTAAATAGAACCGTCATTCTGAACAGCGAGGGACGAGTGTGATTCAGAATCTACGCACAGAGCGCTCCGAGTTTGAACTGAGCGATTGAATTACAATGGAAAAGTAACAGCGAATCATGAAGGAGAATGAATCATCGATAGGACACCTTGCGTTTATATCCTAACGTCAAACAACAACGCCGTTCTTTACATTGGTGTTACCAGTCAGCTGCCTCAAAGAATATGGCAGCATAAAAACGGAGTAGTTGAGGGATTTACCAAGAAATACAACGTTCATAAGCTCGTTTACTTTGAGTTATTCGAAGATATGGCAACTGCCATAACCCGAGAGAAGCAGCTCAAACAGTGGAAGCGTAAATGGAAGTTAGACTTGGTAAGAGAAACGAATCCTAACTTTCTCGAGCTGTCTGCTGAGTATCAGTAAAAATCATCCCTACCTTTAAATGCCTCTAAGCTAACCACATCCGCTTTTTGAGTCGGTGCTGTTTCCCCTTGTAGCGCCGCTCTGAACTTCACGACCTGTTTTTGTAATTCGTTCATCAATACCACATTGGTGTGGTGAGGGTTTTTACACGTGCTGATGACCCTATCGATGTGGCTTTGCTGAGCCCACAGCCTTTCTTGCATGTTTTCTGATGCGCTTTCGATCATCTCTTTTGCCATTTCATGACGAAATTGCTCAAAAGCTTCTGGATCTCGCTCTGCCATTCGAACCATTTCATCGAATGGCGGAAGCGTTTGAGAAGAGTAGTGACGTAGAGTAGACATCAATGTTCTCCAAATCCTTATGGAAATTGCCTTTAGTTACTAAAAGCCTATACCACTAGAAAGAGGAGAGAGGATGAATTCTTCAGCCGTCTCATTTATAAGAGAAGCTTTCAGGCTTGAGATTGAATAAGTGCGGCATGTCGATGTTTGTTTGTGGTGGTTACTGCAGTTGTTGGATGCGGTACACACAGCGTCTTTGACCGCTGATGATATGCTCGGTGCGCTCTATTTTGGTGTCACGTCCAAGCAAAGACTGAAAGACGCTCAATTCCGATTGACACAAGCTTGGGCAGCGAGTTGCGGCTTTACAAATCGGGCAGTGATTTTCGATCAAGATAAATCCGTTCTCATCTTGCTCAAGCTCGGCCATATAGCCTTCTTGTTCTCTTAGTGTCACAAGAGTTTCTAGTTTGCTTTGCAGAGAGTCGCATTGCTCAAGATGCTGACGATAACTTTGTAACGTGAGTTTTTCTCTTTCCGATGTGACTTTGTCCAGTCCATCTTTGCCAAAAATGTGTTCGACAGCCTCTATAAACTGAATGGTCAACTCACCGTGACGGTCAGCAAATTGCTCATGACCTTTTTGAGTGAGAGACCAATGACGAGCAGGGCGACCTACTTTGACTTTGACGTCATGAATGGACAGGATACCATCATCTTCTAAACTTTGTAGGTGCTGACGCGCCCCCATGGTTGTCATACCTAGCTCAGAAGAGAGTTGTTTTGCAGTGACGGAACCATCACGCTTAACGATTTGCAATATCCTATCTACGGTCTTCATATATCCACCATTTATACGTCAGTACATATTATGCGCGATAGGGTTAGTAAAGAAAAGTGTTGACTTAGTTTGAGTGGGGATCTGTTGGGTCTATGTTCATGCGAACCAATATATATCGCCACTCTGAACAGCGAGAAACGAGTGTGCTTCAGAATCTATCGTCCGGTTGTGCAGTGGTTAAGGTGAGTGGGAAAGAATAGGAATCTGCTGTTACTAGATTCTTAGTCTCGCTTGAGCTCGCTAGAATGACGAAATCTTTTGATTGAGAGCTTGCAATGGTAGCCGTCATTCTGAACAACGAGGGAGGAGCGTGATTCAGCATCTATCGTCCGGCTGTGTAGGGGTTATGGTGAGAGGGAGAGAATAGGAGTTTGCTGTTACTGGATTTTTTAGTCTCGCTGGAGCTCGCGAGAGTGACGAACTCTTTTGATTTAGAGCTAATTAAAGTAACCGTCATTCTGAACAACGAGGAACGAGGTGATTCAGAATCTATTGTCCGGCTGTGCGGAAAGAAAGGCTCACACTCAGATTGAGCGAGAGCCTCGAGAAATGCTTAAAGAATAATATCACGCACTTCTGGATCTTTACGATCTAGGTAGTGAGTCGACTTAATACGACGAATAGTACGGCATCGACCACGCACGAGAAGCGTTTCTGTGGTTGCGATATTGCCTTGGCGAGAGATGCCTTCCAGCAAGTCACCTTTAGTAATGCCTGTTGCTGAAAATACCACGTTGTCGCTGCGTGCCATGTCTTCCATTTTGAGGACAACATTCGCTTTTACGCCCATTTCATCGCAGCGTTTTAGTTCGTCTGCGCCGTAAATGCGGTTTTCTTCAGTATCGCCTTTTACTTCGTGACGCGGAAGTAGACGACCGTGCATGTCACCGTCTAGCGCTCGAATCACCGCGGCTGAGACGACCCCTTCTGGCGCGCCGCCAATACAGTACATCATGTCCACTTCACTGTCTGGCATACAAGTCAGAATAGAGGCAGCCACATCACCATCAGGCACCGCAAAGACACGTACGCCCATTGCTTGCATTTCTGCAATAACGTCATCGTGGCGAGGTTTCGCAAGGGTAATAACGACGAGGGTATCAAGTGGTTTGTTCAGGGCTTTTGCTACGTTCTCTAGGTTCTCTTTTAACGGCTTTTCTAAATCAATTACGCCTTTTGCACCAGGGCCAACAACCAGTTTTTCCATGTACATATCTGGCGCTTTAAGAAAGCTGCCTTTCTCACCTGCGGCAAGTACGGCTAGTGCGTTAGATTGCCCCATTGCCGTCATGCGAGTCCCTTCAATCGGGTCGACTGCAATATCTACTTCATCACCACCAATACCCACTTGCTCACCAATGTATAGCATTGGCGCATCATCGATTTCACCCTCACCAATGACAATTTCACCACTGATATCTGTTTTGTTCAGTAGGGTGCGCATAACTTCAACAGCTGCGCCATCGGCTGCATTTTTATCGCCACGGCCAAGCCATTTGTAACCAGCCAAAGCTGCACCTTCAGTCACACGGGAAAATGCCATTGCTAAATCGCGTTTCATGATGTCTCCAAGTAAGCAAGAGGGAAGAAGAATTTGCGCGGCGATTCTATCACAACGTAGGGTAAACGTTTGCCTTTTTGCGGAGCTTTTACTTTATCTAACTTGAATTTGATCAATACTTAGGACGATTTTCAGCGTGGCGGGAGGCAAAATCCTTGCTCAAAAATGCTTCGGCGATAAGAAAAGTCAGCGTTTAGTGAGATTGCGCCGATTTTTTGACCGAATGATGCGAAATATCGAATATAGTGAGTGTTTCTCATCGCGACGCTGAGTAGAATGAACCTTATATAGGTTAGGTGTGCATCAATCTCGCACATCGTCCCAACGGAATAACATAGGTAGGCCAAGATGTCTTTTGAAGTACTAGAACAACTAGAATCTAAAATTCAAACTGCAGTTGACACAATCACTCTTCTTCAGATGGAAGTCGAAGAGCTGAAAGAAGATAAAGCAAAACTTGCGGAAGAAGCGAACGAGCTTCGCTCTCAACGTGAAGAGCTAGAGCAAAAAGCACAGCAAGCACAACAAGAGCACGCGCAATGGCAAGAGCGCATTCGTGCACTACTTGGCAAAATGGACGAAGTGGAATAATTCGGCTTCTTCATTCCAAATTAAAAACACCCGCGTTAAGCGGGTGTTTGTGTTTTGGGCAAGTTGAAAATCGTTAGGACAAGCTCGATTCTGATAGCCAAGAGAAGGTCCTATAACTTAGGTACCTAAGACTCTTATTCTTCTTCATCCAACTCTAAATCAATATTCAATGGCTCAGGCGACAGGATGATCCCAGTGCTATCAGCATAAATATAATCTTCAGGTAAGAAGCTGACGCCGCCAAAGTTGACTGGTACATCTAATTCGCCGATACCCTGGCTGGTCGCTCCAACAGGAATAGAAGCGAGGGCTTGAATGCCTAAGTTCATATCTTCAAGTTCATCTACTTCACGAACACAGCCGTAAACGACAATGCCTTCCCACTCGTTTTCTTCCGCAATAGTTGCGATTTCTGCATCGATAAGGGCTTTACGTAGGGAACCGCCACCGTCAATTAACAAAACGCGACCAAGTCCATCTTGCTCTAATGTCTCGCGGATCAACGAATTATCTTCAAAACACTTGATGGTGGTGATTTGCCCGGCAAATGAAGCGCGACCGCCAAAATTACTGAACATTGGTTCAACCACATCTACCTGATCGAGGTAGATATCACAGAGTGCTGAGGTATTGTATTCCATAGCGTACCTTTCTAAACAGAAATTGGTTGTCTTTGAGTATATCTAGGCATTAAGTCAATGCAATGACAATCCTTTTTTAACTTACTAGAGTTTGAGCTACCACAATTGTTGCAAACAAAACGTTGGTGACTAAAGAGCATTTCACGATGACTGGCATCATTGGTGCTATCTGAGCGGGCTTTTGTGTATGCCAAACCGCTTTACCATGATCGGCCACGAAATAAATACTAAGTAAAAATGGCAAGCTAATCCAAACGGGTTTGTCTTGAATTAACAAGTAAGCCGCAAAGGCAAGAATAGCACCGCCAAGTAAAACAAAGTGATACTGCTTGGCTTTGCGTTGACCCAAACGCACTGCGACTGTGCGTTTACCACACTCTCGGTCGTTCTCGATATCACGCATATTGTTGATGTTGAGTACTGCGACGGCGAGTAAACCGCAGCCTAGAGCAGGTAAGAATAGCGTGGTATCTACGTGACCAGTATGTAAGAAATAGGTACCGGATACGCCGAGTAGACCAAAAAACAAGAAAACTGAAATATCGCCAAGCCCCACGTAACCGTATGGTTTGCTACCCATGGTATAAGCAATGGCTGCGAGAATGGCCAAAATTCCCAGCCCGATAAAAGTGACAATGCTTTCTAGTGAGCTTAGTGAATAGAAAACTAACACTAAGCCAGAAATGGCGGTCAGAACGATGTTAAAGATAATCGCCTGTTTCATTTGTTTCGCACTTACCGCGCCAGACTGCATCGCTCGTAATGGGCCAAGGCGTTTGTCGTTATCTGTACCTTGAACGGCATCACCATAGTCGTTCGCCAGGTTGGATAGAATTTGCAGCAACGTCGCGGTTACGAAAGCCATGATGGCAATTGTCAGTGAAAAATGACCCGCCGAGTAGGCGAGTACGCTACCCGTTAAGATAGAGACTAACGCCAGAGGTAGTGTTTTTGGGCGAGCGGCTTCAAGCCAGATCTGTAGAGATTGTTTCATGGAAATTTCGTGCTAGTAACCAATGTGCCCAGTATAAGCACAAAGAGGCAGATACGCTATTGACCTAAAACAACTCAACTAAAAGTCAAAGGGTGAAGGAGAAGGAAAGCAGTTTCGATATTTGAGGCGATAAAATAGCACTCTTTTGGGAAAGTGGAGGGTACGGAAAACGCTGCTATTAGATTCTTAGTCTCGCTGGAGCTCGCTAGAATGACGAGCTCTTTTGATTTAGATGTTGTCAAAGTCACCGCCATTCTGAACAACGAGGAACGAGTGTGATTCAGAATCTATCGTCCTATTGAGCGGTGGTTAAGGTGAGTTCGTAAGAATAGGCGTTTGCTGTTAGCAGATTCTTAGTCTCGCTGGAGCTCGCTAGAATGACTAGATCTTTTGATTTAGCTGTTGTCAAAGTAACCGTCATTCTGAACAACGAGGAACGAGTGTAATTCAGAATCTATCGTCCGATTGTGCGGTGTTTAAGGTGAGCTGGAAAGAATAGGCGTCTGCTGTTAGCAGATTCTTAGTCTCGCTTGAGCTCGCTAGAATGACCAGGCCTTTTGATTTAGCTGTTGTCAAAGTAACCGTCATTCTGAATAACGAGGAACGAGGTGGTTCAGAATCTATCATCCGATTGTGTGGTGGTTAAGGTTAGTGGGAAAGAATAGGGTGTGCTGTTACTAGATTCTTAGTCTCGATGAGAACCCTTAGAATGACGAGATCTTTTGATTTAGATGTTGTCAAAGTAACCGTCATTCTGAACAACGAGGAACGAGTGTGATTCAGAATCTATCATCCGATTGTGGTGGTTAAGGTTAGTGGGAAAGAATAGGGTGTGCTGTTACCAGATTCTTAGCCTCGCCTGAGCTCGCTAGAATGGCCAGACCTATTGATTTAGGTGTTGTCACAGTAATCGTCATTCTAAACAAAAAGCCCAGAAACAAGGCTCTGGGCTTTGGTGGGATAGATTACGATTAAAGAATAAAGCGGCTTAGATCTTCATCTTCAATCGTGTCGCCTAGGCGCTCTTTCACATAAGCGGCATCAATAACAAACTTCGCGCCAGATTGCTCCGCCGCGTCGTAAGAGATTTCATCCATTAAGCGTTCCATAACGGTGTGTAAGCGACGAGCACCGATGTTTTCTGTGCTTTCGTTGACCGTCCATGCCGCTTCCGCAATTTGCGTGATGCCATCTTCTGTGAACTCGATGTCCACATCTTCCGTTTTCATCAACGCAACGTACTGCTCTGTTAGAGAGGCTTTTGGCTCTGTCAGAATGCGTTTGAAGTCGTTGCTGCTTAGTGCTTCTAGCTCAACGCGAATTGGTAGACGACCTTGCAATTCTGGGATCAAGTCAGATGGTTTTGCCACTTGGAATGCACCAGATGCAACAAACAGAATGTGGTCTGTTTTTACCATGCCGTGCTTGGTTGATACCGTGCTGCCTTCAATCAATGGAAGTAGATCGCGCTGAACACCTTCGCGTGAAACGTCTGGGCCTGAGCTCTCACCGCGTTTACAGATCTTGTCGATCTCATCGATAAATACGATGCCGTTGTTTTCAACGTTGAAAATCGCAGCTTCTTTTAGCTCTTCTTGGTTAACCAATTTCGCCGCTTCTTCTTCCGCTAGCGCTTTCATCGCGTCTTTGATTTTCAGCTTACGCTTTTTCTTAGTATCGCCAGCTAGGTTTTGGAACATGCCTTGCAGCTGATTTGTCATCTCTTCCATACCTGGGGGCGCCATGATCTCTACGCCCATTTGCGGTGCGGCTACGTCGATTTCAATTTCTTTATCGTCTAGCTGGCCTTCACGCAATTTTTTACGGAAAATCTGGCGAGTGTGAGAAGACTCTTCCGTTTGCTCTGCTTGACCCCAGCTATCACGTGCTGGTGGCAGTAGCGCATCAAGAATGCGTTCTTCCGCTTGCTCTTCAGCGCGGAATTTTACTTTTTCCATCGCTTGTTGATGCGTCATTTTTACCGCGACATCAGTCAGGTCACGGATGATGGTTTCAACTTCTTTACCAACGTAACCCACTTCGGTGAATTTTGTCGCTTCAACTTTGATGAATGGTGCATTTGCCAGTTTTGCTAGGCGGCGTGCGATTTCAGTCTTACCAACACCAGTAGGACCAATCATCAAAATGTTTTTTGGCGTCACTTCGGCGCGCAAGCTTTCTTCAAGCTGCATACGGCGCCAGCGGTTACGAAGTGCAATCGCAACCGAACGCTTGGCTTTTTCTTGACCGATAATGTGGCGGTTCAATTCATGAACGATTTCGCGAGGCGTCATTTCAGACATATTCTTTCCTTACTTCGTTACGATTACGCGGTTGGTTTTTCAGGCTCTACCGTTGAGTCTAGCTCTTCTACTGTGTGGTGGTGGTTGGTGAAGACACAAATATCACCCGCGATGTTGAGGGCTTTTTCCGCGATCTCACGAGCATCTAGATCTGTGTTTTCTAGTAGGGCGGTTGCTGCAGCTTGTGCGTAAGCACCACCAGAGCCAATCGCAATCAGGTCGTGTTCTGGCTGTACGACATCACCATTACCGGTAATGATTAACGATGCGGTTTCGTCGGCAACGGCAAGCAAGGCTTCGAGCTTGCGCAGAGCACGATCGCTACGCCAGTCTTTGGCTAGCTCAACCGCAGCCTTAGTTAGGTGGCCTTGGTGCATTTGCAGCTTGCTTTCGAAGCGCTCAAAAAGGGTGAAGGCATCTGCAGTGCCGCCAGCAAAGCCCGCTAGTACTTGGTTGTTATATAGGCGGCGAACTTTGCGCGCATTACCTTTCATTACGGTATTGCCTAGAGATACTTGGCCATCACCCGCGATGACGACTTTATTATTTCGACGTACAGATACAATGGTAGTCACAGTCGACCTCTTGATTATTTCTCTTTGGATTTAATTCAGTATATGGGGGAGGGGAAATAGGGATTCAAGGGGGCAAAAAGAAAGGCCCTAGGATCTTAGCTCCTAGGGCCTGAGTTTAAAGATTTTCTTTCCAAATCGCACATGGCTCGATTTTCGCGCGTTGCAGTTTATGACGGTCACGTTCTGCATCACGTTTGAACTTATACGGACCTAGCACCACGCGATACCATGAGCTGCCTTCTTTCTTACGAATCTTGCTCGACATCCCTTGGAACGCGATTGCAAGCTTACGCTCTTCTGCTTGCGCCTGGGTTTTGTAAGCACCACATTGCATGATGTAAGGAATTTTAGAAACTTCAATTTCTTTGGCCACAACTTCAACTTCACGTTTCGGTAGTGACTCAACATATTCCCATTTTTCTTCTGGTGGTGGTGGCAAGTCTTTTTTCGGCTTTGGTTTGCTTACAGTGGTTGTTGGCTGCTTCACGACTGGTTGTTTAGGTTCTGGGTCGCTACTCAAAAGGTAAAGACCATAGCCAAAACCACCCACGAGCAAGACAGCGAGCAGGCCACTACGCCAAGGCTTTTTTCTTCTCGGCGGCTGTTTTTTTGTCGACTTTTTTGGGGCGCCTCGCCCCCGTCTTACATAATCTCTATTTGCCACGGTTATTTCTGGTCATCAAGGATTCTTGCAAATATGTTAATCCAGAACGAGTTGAGAAAACACCCTATTGATAGAATCTTGATAGCTAAAGCGCGACAACGCCCGAGTGTAGGAGTGTGTTTCCGTTCTCGCTTATATTTATTCAGGGATACACAAAAAGCAGGAGGGGCAAATAAAAAGCGGCGCCTCAGCACCGCTTTGGATATGGATACTTAATTTTTAGGTTAAGGGCGCTGTGGTGGCGCTGCGCTTCCGCGAATGACGAGGTTAGTTTCAAGCAAACGCGAGCCTGAATGCACGTCGTGGCCTTTTAACATCTCGAGCATCATTAGCATTGCTTGTCGACCAATCTCATAGCGAGGCTGAGAGATGGTGGTCAACGGTGGATCGCAGTACTGAGCGAAGTTAATGTCATCAAAGCCCACAACAGAGAGATCTTGCGGTACTCGTAAGCCAAGCTTTTTCGCTTCTTGAATTGCGCCGATGGCCATTGTGTCACAGTGACAGAAAATAGCTGTTGGTGGCTCAGGTAATTCGAGCAGTTTACGAACGGCTTTTGCTCCGCCATCAAAAGAGAACTCAGTAATGACACTATATTGAGGGTCTTTATTGATGCCTGCACGGCGCAAGGCTTGTTGATAACCTTGCTGGCGGAACTGACACAATATTGCCGTATCTGGACCCGAGATTTGCGCGATGCGTTTATGACCTAGTTGGGTTAGGTAATTCACCGCTTCAAATGCTGAGGTCAGGTTATCAATATGTACTGTTGGAAGTTCTAACTCTGGCGCAAATTCACACGCCATTACCATCGGAGGTAAGTTCTTTTGTTCTGGCTTACTGACATCGAACGGTAGATCTGTGCCAAGCAGTAGCATTCCATCCGCCTGCTTAGTAAATACGAGGTTAACGAAAGAACTTTCGCGTTTCTTCTGTTGTCCGCTATCGCCCAGCAGGACTAGATAGCCATGTTCCATGGCAGCATCTTCAATGCCGCGAATAATTTCAGAAAAATAAGGATCACAGATGTCGGGAACGATAGTGACAATGGTTTTTGATTCGTTTCTACGTAAGTTACGCGCTAATGAGTTTGGAGAATAACCCGCTTCAAGTACGGCATCTTCTACTCTTTTTCTCGTTGAAGAAGAGACCTTCTCTGGGTTCATTAATGCTCGAGATACCGTAGCCGTAGACACTCCCGCAAGCTGGGCAACATCCTTCATTGTCGCCATAGTTTTTAACCTCTCGTTTATTTTTTGCCAAGATGACGTTATTCCGGTTTGAAATCATAGTAATCACGCTGAGTTAGAGCAGCGTTTGCTCTTCGCTCAGTTCGTGTTAACAAGTGGAAAAATGGATTCTTCACTGCGACATCAATTTGTGGGAATAGTCATTGTTTTAATCTAAGCCTGTGCGAACAAGTCACTTTAGACTTTTCTAATTTGGATAGTCTATTCATTTCTAAAGTGAAAGTTACGGTCTGTTTAACAAAAATTGCAATCCCGTCGTGATGCCCGTCACATTAAATGGTAATTCATTACATAGTTAAACGTTTGCTAGCTGAGATCTTGTGGCTCTATGTCTAAATTCCAGCGAACTTTCTTGGCATTTGGCAACAACTCAATAGCAGGTTTGGCACTGGTTAATAACTTTTGCATCAATGAACGATGCTGGGTTTGAAGTAACAGCTGCCAGCGGTATTTGCCTGCGCGTTTGGCGAGAGGTGATGGTGTTGGACCCAGCACCATGCAAGTGTCGTCAAATAAAGGGTGCGATTCTAAGGTAAAGCGAACCTGACGTAAGAAGTCTTCAACCACTTCACTTTGGTTTGCTTCTGCTTTAAACAGAGTCAAGAAACTATAAGGCGGAAGCTGAGCCAGTTTGCGTTCTTCCAGAGCTGTCATAGCAAAGTGACGATAGTCTTTTTGAAGTAGGGCTTGCAGCAAGCTGTGCTCAGGATGGTGAGTTTGCAGGATCACTTCGCCAGGTTTACTTGCTCGGCCAGCACGACCTGCGACCTGAATAAACAGCTGAGCTAATCGCTCCGAAGCGCGAAAATCACTACTATACAAAGAGCCATCAACATCCAAAAGAGCAACGAGCGTTACATTTGGAAAGTGGTGCCCCTTAGCCAGCATTTGAGTGCCTATCAGTATTTGGTATTCACCTTTACGAATCGATTCAAGGGCATCTTCCAAGCTACCTTTGCGACGTGTGCTGTCTCTGTCGATGCGAATGGCTTTGTATTCTGGAAACAACTGAGCCAATTGTTGTTCGAGCTGTTCCGTTCCTACGCCGACGGTAACCAGTTGAGTTGAACCACATCCCTGACACTGATGAATGACAGGTTGTTGTGAGCCGCAGTGATGGCAGCGTATTTCGTTGCTGTAATGGTGGAACGTATAGTACGCATCACAGCGTTTACATTCTGCAATCCAACCACATTCATGGCACATCAAAGCGGGCGAGAAACCTCGGCGGTTAAGAAACAACATAACCTGATTGCCCATTTTTAAGTGTTTGCGCATTTCGGCAATCAGTTGGGCGGATAAGCCACTTTCTAAATACTGACCTTTTACATCTAACACTTTATTGGTGGTTGGCACGGCAGAGCCAGCTCGTTGGGTGAGTGTTAAATGGTGATATTTACCAGACAGCGCATTATGTAGGGTTTCTAACGCTGGCGTCGCTGAGCCAAGGACAATCGGCACTTGCTCTTTATGGGCGCGCATGACAGCAACATCACGAGCGTGGTAACGCAAGCTGTCTTGTTGCTTATAAGAGGAGTCATGCTCTTCATCAACGATAATAATCCCCAAATCAGCAAAAGGTGTCAGTAGGGCTGAGCGCGTACCAATGATGATCCCCGCGGCTTTATCGCGAGCCGATAACCAGGCGTTCAAACGCTCTGTTTCATTCAAACCGGAATGAATCACATCTACTGGGACATTAAATCGATGTTTAAAGCGGTTGATGGTTTGGGGCGTTAGACCGATCTCAGGTACTAAAACTAATGCTTGTTTCCCTTGCTCTAGAACGGGCTTGATAAGGTTTAAGTAAACTTCGGTTTTACCGGATCCCGTGACCCCTTCTAATAAATAGCAAGCAAAGCCCGTTTGGCTATTTACGCTGGCAATCGCGAGTGCTTGTTCATGGTTAAGCTTTGGTTTCTCAACCGCACACTCTACATTTTGACTCCATTTCGTAATGGTCGGCTTTTTCTCGATGCGCTCGACCCAACCTTTTTCTTCGAGGTTTTTTAAGATGGTTGAGTTTACTTCTTGATCCAAGAGTTCTTGATGCGAGATTGGGCCGTTGACCATCATTTGGAGTGCACGCTGTTGTTTTACTGCACGTCCAAGCCCTTGCATGAGCTTATTTCTTCCTGCTTCTGTCAGTTGCCATTCTTGTAGCGTTGCAAAGTCAGCCGGCTTGCCTTTCCTCAGCGCAGCAGGCATTGCATTGTGTAGAGTGTCACCAAGAGGGTACTGATAGAACTGGCTGCACCAATTTAGCAGAGAATAAAGCGTCTCTGGCCATATCGGTTGGGAGTCTAATACCGCTTTGATTGGCTTGAGCTGATCTTTAGGAAAGTCGGAGTGGTTCACCATGGCGGTGACGATGCCGACTAAGGTTTGGCGTCCAAAAGGTACGGAAACGCGTCCACCAATGATCGGAAACAGGTGCCCCGGAATGGCGTAATCAAATTGTTTGTCGAGCGGAACGGGTAATGCCACTCTAGCAATGGTTGGACGCATAAATTCTTAGCTATTAAAAAGAGGGAAAGGAAATGAGAGTCTATTAAAATCGGTATGGAAATTCGAGTAAAGCTATGTGATTCAGCGTGAATCGTGCCTCTATGATTAGTCTGGCTAAAAAAGTGGCGAAAAAGTTGCCAAATATGTTGATCCGAGCAATGTGATTCTTTACTATATCGCGCCTTGAGATATGGCTTCGGCAATTAGTTGATGCGGTATCCCATTTTATTATTAATTGCGTGTGGTGTGCGGCTTAGATTCGTATAGCGACACGGCCTACTATTGAGGTTATCCCATGAAAGCTGGTATCCACCCAGAATACAAAGCAGTAAAAGCGACTTGTTCTTGCGGCAACTCTTTTGAGTTCAACTCTACTCTAGGTAAAGAGTCTATCCACCTAGACGTATGTGACAAGTGTCACCCATTCTACACTGGTAAGCAACGTATCGTTGATACAGGCGGCCGTGTTGATCGCTTCAACAAGCGTTTCGGTGCACTATCAAGCGGTAAGAAATAATAGCAGCCGCTATTACGATTACAGTTTAGAAAAGGACGCCTCGGCGTCCTTTTTGTTTTAATGGCTACCAAGCGAAGAGGGATGTATAGGGTTTGGAATATTCCCGATTATTTTTCACTCAGCGCTTGCAACCTAAAGTGTGATCTGTATAATGCAGCGCACTGGTTAAGCCAGTTGTGAACCAATGAGCAGTGAGGAGCGAGCAAATCTAAGGATTTGCGAGGTAATGTATACTCAGCTTATGTTCGCGGTTAATACAATTAGCTATCTTTTCTTCGGAAAAACTATCCTCAAAGGTGACTTTGGCATATAGGGATAGTTAATCGAAAATTAACTGACAATGCGTCCTAATCTTGGATGCTACGGTTTCACATAAATCAATCGGCATTCTCTCGTCTTGACGAGTTTGAGTGGCGATATTGTTTGTGTAATTTATTAAATTTGGAGCTCTGTCTCATGCAGAACCAACGTATCCGTATCCGCCTAAAAGCTTTCGATTACAAACTAATCGATGCTTCTACAGCGGAAATCGTTGAAACAGCTAAGCGCACTGGCGCACAGGTTCGTGGTCCAATCCCACTGCCAACTCGTAAAGAGCGTTTCACAGTTCTTATCTCTCCACACGTTAACAAGAAAGCACGTGACCAGTACGAAATCCGTACTCACAAGCGTCTAATCGACATCGTTGAGCCAACAGACAAGACTGTTGATGCTCTAATGCGTCTAGACCTTGCTGCGGGCGTTGACGTTCAAATTAGCCTAGGTTAAGGGAGATTAGAAGTATGATTGGTCTAATCGGTCGTAAAGTGGGCATGACCCGCGTATTTACTGAAGAAGGCGTTTCTATCCCAGTAACTGTTGTTGAGGTTGAAGCTAACCGTGTTTCTCAAGTGAAAACTCTTGAAACTGACGGCTACGCAGCAATCCAGGTTACAGCTGGTTCTAAGAAAGCTAACCGCGTAAACAAAGCTGAAGCAGGTCACTTTGCTAAAGCTGGCGTTGAAGCTGGTCGCGGTCTTTGGGAATTCCGTTTAGAAAACGGCGAAGAGTTCGAAGTTGGTTCAGAACTAACTGTTGAACTATTCAACGAAACTAAGAAAGTAGACGTTACTGGTACATCTAAGGGTAAAGGTTTCCAAGGCGCTGTTAAGCGTTGGAACTTCCGTACTCAAGATATGACTCACGGTAACTCATTGTCTCACCGTGCTCCTGGTTCTATCGGTCAATGTCAGACTCCAGGTCGCGTATTTAAAGGCAAGAAAATGGCAGGTCACATGGGTGCTGAGCGTGTAACGACTCAAAACCTAGAGATCGTACGTGTTGACGCTGAGCGCAACCTGCTTCTTATTAAAGGTGCAGTCCCAGGCGCAACTGGCGGCAACGTGATCGTTAAACCAGCTGTTAAAGCATAACGTCTCAGGAGTAAGTAATGGAACTAATGGTTAAAGGTGCCGATGCACTAACTGTTTCCGAAACTACTTTCGGACGTGAGTTTAACGAAGCTCTTGTACACCAAGTAGTTGTTGCGTACGCAGCAGGTGCTCGTCAAGGTACTCGTGCTCAAAAAACACGTTCAGAAGTTTCTGGCGGTGGCGCTAAGCCATGGCGTCAAAAAGGTACTGGCCGTGCGCGTGCTGGTACAATCCGTAGCCCAATCTGGCGTACAGGTGGTGTTACTTTTGCTGCGAAACCACAAGATCACAGCCAAAAAGTAAACAAAAAAATGTACCGTGGTGCTATGAAGAGCATTCTTTCTGAGCTTGTTCGTCAAGAGCGTCTAATCGTTGTTGATAACTTCTCAGTTGAAGCACCAAAGACTAAAGAGCTAGTTGCTAAGCTTAAAGAGCTTGAGCTAACTGACGCTCTAATCGTGACTAGCGAAGTAGATGAGAATCTATTCCTAGCTGCTCGTAACCTATACAAAGTTGACGCACGTGATGTTGCTGGTATCGATCCAGTATCTCTAATCGCGTTTGACAAAGTTGTAATGACTGCAGAAGCAGTTAAGCAAGTAGAGGAAATGCTAGCATGATCACTGAAGAGCGTATCCTAAAAGTTCTACGTGCACCGCACATCTCTGAAAAAGCAACTATGGCAGCTGAGAAAGCGAACACTATCGTTTTCAAAGTAGCTAAAGATGCGACTAAAAAAGAGATCAAAGCAGCTGTAGAAAAGCTATTTGAAGTTGAAGTTAAGTCTGTAAATACTCTTATCACTAAGGGTAAGACCAAACGTCAAGGTCTACGCCAAGGTCGCCGCAGCGACGTTAAGAAAGCGTACGTTACTTTGAAAGAAGGTCAAGATCTTGACTTCGTTGGCGGCGCGGAATAACAGGAGTAGTTAAAAATGGCTATTGTTAAATGTAAGCCGACTTCCCCTGGTCGTCGTCACGTTGTTAAAGTTGTTAACGCTGACCTACACAAGGGCAAGCCATACGCACCTCTTCTAGAGAAAAACTCTAAGAACGGTGGTCGTAACAACAAGGGTCGTATCACAGTACGTCACATCGGCGGTGGTCACAAGCACCACTACCGTGTAGTTGACTTCAAACGTACTAAAGATGGTATTCCAGCGACAGTTGAGCGTCTTGAATACGATCCAAACCGTAGCGCAAACATTGCTCTAGTTCTTTACAAAGACGGTGAGCGTCGCTACATCCTAGCACCTAAAGGTGTTGTAGCTGGTGATGTTATTCAGTCTGGTGTTGATGCACCAATCAAAGCTGGTAACACTCTACCAATGCGTAATATCCCAGTAGGTTCAACAGTACATAACGTTGAACTTAAGCCTGGTAAAGGTGGTCAGCTAGCTCGTTCGGCTGGTGCTTACGCTCAAATCGTTGCTCGCGACGGTGCGTACGTAACTATCCGTCTACGTTCTGGCGAGATGCGCAAAGTTCTTTCTGAAGGCCGTGCAACAATCGGTGAAGTTGGTAACTCTGAGCACATGCTACGTGAACTTGGTAAAGCAGGTGCATCACGTCATCGCGGTATCCGTCCAACGGTTCGTGGTGTTGTAATGAACCCGATTGACCACCCACACGGTGGTGGTGAAGGCCGTACTTCTGGTGGTCGTCACCCAGTATCTCCTTGGGGTATGCCTACTAAAGGCTTCAAGACTCGTAAGAACAAACGCACTGACAAGTACATCGTACGTCGTCGTAACAAGTAATCTATATAAAGAGGAATCGCCATGCCACGTTCTCTCAAGAAAGGTCCTTTTATTGACCTACACTTGCTGAAGAAGGTAGAGAAAGCGGTGGAAAGCGGAGACAAAAAGCCTATTAAGACTTGGTCCCGTCGTTCAATGATCATCCCTACGATGATCGGTTTGACCATCGCTGTCCATAATGGTCGTCAGCACGTACCAGTATTTGTAACTGATGAAATGATCGGTCACAAACTGGGTGAATTCGCACCAACACGTACTTACCGCGGTCACGCTGCGGATAAGAAAGCTAAGAAGCGCTAAGGAGTAAATAATGGAAGCAATTGCTAAACATAACTTTGCTCGCATTTCGCCTCAGAAAGCTCGCTTAGTTGCGGATCTAATCCGTGGTAAATCTGTTGACCAAGCTCTAGAAATCCTAACGTTCAGCAACAAAAAAGCTGCTGCACTAGTTAAGAAAGTTCTAGAGTCTGCTATCGCTAACGCGGAGCACAACGAAGGTGCAGATATTGACGATCTGAATGTCGCAAAAATCTTTGTAGATGAAGGCCCAACCATGAAGCGTATTATGCCTCGTGCTAAAGGTCGTGCGGATCGTATCTTGAAGCGTTCAAGCCACATCACTGTTGTTGTAGCAGATCGCTAGAGACTAGGAGAGTAAGCAATGGGTCAAAAAGTACATCCAAATGGTATTCGTCTAGGCATCGTTAAGCCTTGGAATGCTACATGGTTTGCTAACACCAAAGATTTCGCTGACAACCTAGACGGCGACTTCAAGGTACGTCAGTTCCTTACAAGTGAACTGAAAAAAGCGTCTCTATCACGTATCGTTATCGAGCGTCCTGCTAAGAGCATCCGTGTGACTATTCACACTGCTCGTCCAGGCGTTGTTATCGGTAAGAAAGGTGAAGACGTTGAGAAGCTACGCGCAGCTGTAGCTAAAATTGCAGGTGTACCAGCGCAAATTAACATCGCTGAAGTACGTAAGCCTGAACTAGATGCGCAACTTGTTGGTGACAGCATCGCGTCTCAGCTAGAGCGTCGTGTTATGTTCCGTCGTGCTATGAAGCGCGCAGTACAAAACGCTATGCGCCTAGGCGCTAAAGGTATCAAAGTGGAAGTAAGCGGTCGTCTAGGCGGCGCTGAAATCGCACGTTCAGAGTGGTACCGTGAAGGCCGTGTGCCTCTACACACTCTACGTGCTGACATTGATTACGCAACTTCTTCGGCTCACACTCAATACGGTGTGATCGGCATTAAAACTTGGATCTTCAAAGGTGAAATCCTAGGTGGTATGCCAGCAGCTAACGCTGTAGAGCCTAAAGGCGACAAGCCTAAGAAGCAGCGTAAAGGCCGTAAGTAAGGAGTCGACAGATGCTACAACCTAAACGTACTAAGTTCCGTAAGGTTCAGACTGGTCGTAACCGTGGTCTAGCTAAAGGTACTGATGTAAGCTTCGGCGAATTCGGTCTTAAAGCTGTTGGCCGTGGTCGTCTAACTGCTCGTCAAATCGAAGCGGCACGTCGTGCAATGACACGTCACGTTAAGCGTCAAGGTAAAATCTGGATCCGTGTGTTCCCAGACAAACCAATCACAGAAAAACCACTTGAAGTTCGTCAAGGTAAGGGTAAAGGTAACGTTGAGTACTGGGTAGCCCAAATCCAACCTGGTAAGGTTATGTACGAAATGGGTGGTGTACCTGAAGAATTGGCACGTGAAGCGTTCCGTCTTGCGGCACGTAAACTGCCTTTCAAAACTACATTTGTAACTAAGCAGGTGATGTGATGAAAGCACAAGATCTACGCGAGAAAAGCGTTGAAGAGCTTAACGCTGAGCTAATGAATTTGCTACGTGAACAGTTCAACTTGCGCATGCAAGCTGCGACTGGTCAACTACAGCAAACTCATACTCTGAAAGCTGTACGCCGTGATATCGCACGTGTGAAAACTGTTTTGACTGAGAAGGCAGGCGCATAATGAGCGAAGTAAAACGTACTCAACAAGGTCGTGTTGTTAGCGATAAGATGGACAAGTCTATCACTGTTGCTATCGAACGTTTCGTAAAACACCCAATCTACGGTAAATACGTAAAACGTACGACTAAAGTACACGCACATGACGAGAACAACGAGTGTGGCCTAGGCGACACAGTTGAAATCGCAGAGTGTCGTCCACTGTCTAAGACTAAGTCTTGGACTTTGGTAAAAGTTCTAGAAAAGGCGAAGATTTAATCTCGTTAATTCTATGAAACTAAAGCGGCTCCAAAATATTTTTGGAGCCGTTTATTTTTTGACTACCCAATCACAAAAAAGGGTGGTACAATTCGCGTCCCTTTTAAAGAGGCAGCCCGACCCGTGATGGGTCTAGTTATTAATATTTAGCGGAGCACTAACATGATCCAAATGCAAAGTATGCTGGACGCAGCTGATAACTCAGGCGCACGCAGCGTAATGTGTATTAAGGTTCTGGGTGGCTCTCACCGCCGTTATGCACATATCGGTGACGTCATCAAAGTTACTGTGAAGGAAGCAATCCCTCGCGGTAAAGTTAAAAAAGGTGATGTTCTGAAGGCGGTGGTAGTGCGCACCCGTAAAGGCGTACGTCGTCCTGACGGTTCTGTCATTCGCTTCGACCGAAATGCTTGCGTATTGCTAAACGACAATACTGAGCAACCAATCGGTACACGTATCTTTGGTCCTGTGACACGCGAACTTCGTGGCGATAAGTTCATGAAGATCGTTTCACTGGCTCCAGAAGTTCTGTAAGGAGCACGTAGAAATGGCAGCTAAAATCCGTCGTAATGACGAAGTAATCGTTCTTGCTGGTAAAGACAAAGGCAAGAAAGGTAAAGTAACTAAGGTTCTAGCAACTGGTAAAGTTATCGTTGAAGGTATCAACCTAGTTAAGAAGCATCAGAAACCTGTTCCAGCTATGGGTATCCAAGGCGGTATCGTAGAGCAAGAAGCAGCAATCGACGTTTCTAACGTGGCGATTTTCAACGCAGCTACTGGTAAAGCTGACCGTATCGGTTTCCGTTTTGAAGACGGCAAAAAAGTTCGTTTCTTCAAGTCTAACGGCGAAACCGTTTCTAACTAATAGAAGTAATTTGGAGTTCTACTATGGCGAAACTGCATGATTACTACAAGTCGTCTGTAGTCGCTGAACTGACCAAACAGTTCGGTTACACAAGCGTCATGCAAGTCCCTAGAATCGAGAAAATCACCCTAAACATGGGTGTTGGTGAAGCAATCAACGACAAGAAACTGCTAGAAAATGCAGCGTCTGATATGGCAACGATCTCTGGTCAAAAGCCACTTATCACAAAAGCGCGCAAATCTGTTGCAGGTTTCAAAATCCGTGAAGGCTACCCTATCGGTTGTAAAGTAACCTTGCGTGGCGAACGTATGTGGGATTTTCTTGAGCGTTTAATTAACATCGCTCTTCCACGTGTACGTGACTTCCGTGGTGTTAGCGCTAAGTCTTTTGACGGTCGCGGTAACTACAGCATGGGCGTTCGCGAGCAAATCATCTTCCCGGAAATCGACTTTGATAAAGTTGATCGTGTACGCGGTTTAGACATCACTATTACGACGTCTGCTGGTACTGATGAGGAAGGCCGTGCTCTGCTGGCTGCCTTTAACTTCCCATTCCGTAAGTAAGGTGAAGGGTTACTGTTATGGCTAAACAATCAATGAAAGCACGTGAAGCTAAACGTGCACAGCTAGTAGCTAAGTTCGCTGAAAAGCGTGCAGCGCTAAAAGCTATCATCAGCGATGTAAACGCATCTGAAGAAGATCGTTGGAACGCGGTTCTTACACTGCAATCTCTTCCACGTGATTCAAGTGCATCACGTCAGCGCAACCGTTGCAACCAAACTGGTCGTCCACACGGTTACCTACGTAAGTTCGGTCTAAGCCGTATTAAGGTTCGTGAAGCTTGCATGAAAGGCGAGATTCCGGGTCTTCGTAAGGCTAGCTGGTAATTGCCACTTAATCATTTGGAGTAAATCATATGAGCATGCAAGATCCGATTTCGGATATGCTGACCCGCGTTCGTAACGGTCAGGCAGCAAACAAAGTTGCTGTAAAAATGCCTTCTTCAAAGCTTAAAGTTGCAATTGCTGCACTACTAAAAGCTGAAGGTTACATCGTTGACTTCGCTGTTGAAGGCGAAGCAAAACCTGAGCTAGAAGTTACACTTAAGTACTTCCAAGCTAAACCAGTAATCGAGCAACTTAAACGTGTTTCTCGTCCAGGTCTACGTGTTTACAAGAAGAAAGATGAACTTCCTTCTGTAATGGGTGGTCTTGGTATTGCTATCGTTTCAACTTCCAAGGGTCTTATGTCAGACCGCGCTGCACGTAAAGCAGGTCTTGGTGGTGAAATCATCGCTTACGTAGCTTAATAAGGAGTAGACTATGTCTCGTGTTGCAAAAGCACCTGTCGCTATTCCAGCTGGCGTAGAGGTGAAACTAAACGGCCAAGAAATCACTGTAAAAGGTGCGAAAGGCGAACTAACTCGCGTTCTTAACGATGCAGTTGTAATCGCTCAGGAAGAAAATAACCTGACTTTCGGTCCTAAAGAAGGTGTTGCTAACGCATGGGCTCAAGCAGGTACTGCTCGCGCTCTAGTTAACAACATGGTTGTTGGTGTTACTGAAGGCTTTACTAAGAAGCTAACTCTTAAAGGTGTAGGTTACCGTGCTGCTATCAAAGGCAACGCTGTAGGTCTAACACTAGGCTTCTCACACCCAGTTGAGCACGAGTTGCCAGCGGGTATTAAAGCTGAATGTCCAAGCCAAACTGAAATCGTGATCACTGGTGCTGACAAGCAACTAGTTGGTCAAGTTGCGGCTGACATTCGTTCTTACCGTGAGCCTGAGCCATACAAAGGCAAAGGTGTTCGTTACGCAGATGAAAATGTGCGTACTAAAGAAGCTAAGAAGAAGTAAGGTAACACTATGGATAAGAAAGCATCTCGCATCCGTCGTGCTACACGTGCACGTCGTAAGATTGCAGAACTGGGTGCGACTCGCCTAGTTGTACACCGTACTCCTCGTCACGTGTACGCACAGGTTATCGCGGCTAACGGCTCTGAGGTTATCGCAGCAGCTTCTACTGTAGAAAAAGCGATCCGTGAGCAAGTGAAATACACTGGTAACGTTGATGCAGCTAAAGCAGTGGGTAAAGCTATTGCTGAGCGCGCTCTTGAGAAGGGCGTAACTGCAGTTGCATTTGATCGTTCTGGTTTCCAATACCACGGTCGAGTAGCGGCGCTAGCAGAATCTGCTCGCGAAGCTGGTCTGAAATTCTAAGGTAGGGTTGGAAGATGGCTAAAGAACAACAAGTTCAAGCGAATGATTTGCAAGAAAAGCTAATCGCAGTTAACCGCGTATCTAAGACGGTTAAAGGCGGTCGAATCATGAGCTTCACTGCACTAACAGTAGTTGGTGACGGTAATGGTCGTGTAGGTTTCGGTTACGGCAAAGCTCGTGAAGTACCTGCAGCGATTCAAAAAGCAATGGAAAAAGCGCGTCGTAACATGACTACGATCGCTCTAAACGAAGGCACTCTTCACCACCCAGTGAAAGGTCGCCATTCGGGCTCTAAAGTTTACATGCAGCCTGCTGCAGAAGGTACTGGTGTTATCGCAGGTGGTGCGATGCGTGCAGTACTAGAAGTTGCTGGTGTACACAACGTACTATCTAAAGCGTACGGTTCTACGAACCCTATCAACATCGTTCGTGCAACGATCGATGCACTAGGTAGCATGAAGTCACCAGAAATGGTTGCTGCTAAACGTGGTCTAACTGTTGAATCTATTTCGGAGTAAGAACACCATGGCAACTATTAAAGTAACTCAAACTAAAAGCTCAATTGGTCGTCTGCCAAAGCACAAAGCTACTTTGCGCGGTCTAGGTCTTCGTAAAATCAACCACACAGTAGAACTTGAAGATACTCCGTGTATTCGCGGTATGATCAACAAGGTTTACTACATGGTTAAAGTTGAGGAGTAATCAGAATGCGTTTGAATACTCTAGCACCGGCTGCTGGCGCGAAAACTTCTGCGAAGCGAGTAGGTCGTGGTATCGGTTCAGGCCTAGGTAAAACTGGTGGCCGTGGTCACAAAGGTCAAAAATCACGTTCTGGCGGCAGTGTTCGTCCAGGTTTCGAAGGCGGTCAGATGCCTCTGAAACAACGTCTACCAAAATTCGGTTTCACTTCTCGTAAGAGCCTAGTGTCTGCTGAAGTTCGTCTAGCTGAGCTAGCGAAAGTTTCTGGTGACGTAGTTGATCTAAACAGTCTTAAAGCTGCTAACATCATCACTAAGAACATCGAATTTGTAAAAGTTGTTCTTTCTGGTGAAATCAACAAAGCAGTGACTGTGAAAGGTCTACGTGTGACTAAAGGCGCTAAAGCTGCAATCGAAGCTGCAGGCGGTAAAATCGAGGAATAATCTCGAGGAACGAGGTACAGATGGCTAAGAAACCAGGACAAGATTTTCGTAGTGCTCAGAGCGGCTTAAGTGAACTAAAGTCGCGCTTGTTATTCGTAATTGGTGCACTTTTAGTATTCCGAGCCGGCTCCTTTGTGCCGATTCCTGGTATTGACGCTGCTGTACTTGCCGATTTGTTCGAACAGCAAAAAGGTACCATCGTTGAAATGTTTAACATGTTCTCCGGTGGTGCTCTTGAGCGTGCATCTATATTAGCATTGGGCATCATGCCGTATATTTCGGCATCTATTGTTGTCCAATTGCTAACTGTAGTTCATCCAGCGTTAGCTGAACTCAAAAAAGAGGGTGAAGCAGGCCGTCGTAAGATCAGCCAATACACACGCTACGGCACGCTTGTACTTGCAACCTTCCAAGCTATAGGTATTGCAACTGGCCTACCAAACATGGTCGACAATCTGGTTGTTATCAACCAAACCATGTTTACGCTAATTGCTACCGTAAGTTTAGTAACCGGTACCATGTTCTTAATGTGGTTAGGTGAACAAATTACAGAGCGAGGAATTGGTAACGGTATTTCGATACTGATTTTTGCAGGTATTGTTGCTGGATTGCCTTCTGCAATCGGTCAAACAATCGAGCAAGCGCGTCAAGGTGAATTGCATGTACTTCTTCTGTTGCTAATCGCGGTATTAGCTTTTGCAGTCATTTACTTCGTTGTTTTCATGGAACGTGGTCAACGCCGAATCGTCGTTAACTACGCGAAGCGTCAACAAGGTCGTAAAGTATTTGCTGCGCAAAGCTCGCATCTGCCTCTTAAAATTAACATGGCAGGTGTAATTCCAGCGATTTTTGCATCAAGCATTATCTTGTTCCCAGGAACATTGGCTCAGTGGTTTGGTCAAAACGGCGAGAGCAGCGCGTTCGGTTGGTTAACTGACGTGTCTTTGGCTCTTAGCCCAGGTCAACCGTTGTATGTAATGCTTTATGCAGCAGCAATTATCTTCTTCTGTTTCTTCTACACGGCGTTGGTTTTCAACCCGCGTGAAACAGCAGATAACTTGAAGAAGTCTGGTGCATTCGTACCCGGTATCCGCCCAGGTGAGCAGACAGCGAAGTACATTGATAAAGTAATGACACGTTTAACCCTTGCTGGTGCACTGTACATTACCTTTATCTGTCTGATTCCCGAGTTCATGATGGTCGCGTGGAACGTACGTTTCTACTTCGGCGGTACATCGCTACTAATCGTAGTTGTTGTAATTATGGACTTTATGGCACAGGTACAGACTCATCTGATGTCTCAACAGTATGATTCTGTGTTGAAGAAAGCGAATCTGAAAGGCTACGGCCGTTAATCCGGCGGTAGACTCAGTTTCATTTACGGAGTTTAGCAATGAAAGTTCGTGCTTCCGTTAAAAAAATCTGCCGTAACTGTAAAGTAATCAAGCGTAACGGTGTCGTTCGCGTGATTTGCAGTGAGCCAAAGCACAAACAGCGCCAAGGCTAATTAGCAGAAATTTTTACTTGAAAATGAAGGTTGGGTCGAGTATATTCCTCGGCCTACCTTTTGCGTGCAAAAGAAGTAGTATTCCGCAGCGTATCCATAACGGGCTTTGCTGCGGCTAATTCTTTTATAGAAACACTTAGGAGTGAATAATGGCCCGTATAGCAGGCATTAACATTCCTGATCAGAAACATGCAGTAATCGCTCTAACAGCGATCTACGGCATCGGTAAAACTCGCTCTCAAGCTATCCTAGCTGAAGTGGGTATTGCTGAAAATGTTAAGATCAGTGAACTAACTGAAGAGCAGATCGATCAACTGCGTGATGGTGTAGCTAAGTACACTGTAGAAGGTGATCTACGTCGTGAAGTATCTATGAACATCAAGCGTCTTATGGACCTTGGCTGTTACCGTGGTCTTCGTCATCGTCGCAGTCTACCACTACGTGGACAGCGTACTAAAACCAACGCTCGCACCCGTAAGGGTCCGCGTAAGCCGATCAAGAAATAATCGGGAAGGTAGAGTACAATGGCTAAACAACCAACTCGCGCTCGTAAGCGCGTACGCAAGCAAGTTGCAGATGGCGTTGCGCACATCCATGCTTCTTTCAATAACACAATCGTAACCATTACTGACCGTCAAGGTAACGCTCTTGCATGGGCTACTGCAGGTGGTTCTGGTTTCCGTGGTTCTCGTAAGTCTACTCCGTTCGCTGCACAGGTTGCTGCTGAGCGTTGTGCTGAAATGGCTAAAGAATACGGCCTAAAGAACTTGGAAGTTATGGTTAAGGGTCCTGGTCCAGGTCGCGAATCTACTGTTCGTGCACTAAACGCCGCTGGTTTCCGCATCACAAACATCGTTGATGCTACACCAATCCCTCATAACGGTTGTCGTCCACCTAAGAAACGTCGCGTATAACGTTTCTAGGACAATTGGAGAAGAATCATGGCAAGATATTTGGGTCCTAAGCTGAAGCTTAGCCGTCGTGAAGGCACTGACTTATTCCTTAAGTCTGGTGTTCGCGCGATCGATACCAAGTGTAAAATTGATAACGCACCAGGTGTACACGGCGCTCGTCGCGGTCGTCTATCTGAGTATGGCGTTCAGCTTCGTGAGAAGCAAAAAGTACGTCGTATGTACGGCGTTCTAGAAAAACAATTCCGTAACTACTACAAAGAAGCTGCTCGCCTAAAAGGCAACACTGGTGAAAACCTACTTCAGCTTCTTGAAGGTCGTCTTGATAACGTAGTTTACCGCATGGGCTTTGGTGCAACTCGCGCAGAAGCACGTCAGCTAGTTAGCCACAAAGCTATCCTAGTAAACGGTAAAGTTGTAAACGTTCCTTCTTTCAAAGTAGCGGCTAATGACGTTGTTTCTATTCGCGAGAAAGCTAAACAGCAAGCTCGTATTAAAGCGGCTCTAGAAGTTGCTGAACAACGTGAAAAACCAACTTGGATTGAAGTAGATGGTGGCAAGATGGAAGGTACATTCAAGCGTATGCCTGAGCGTTCTGATCTATCAGCTGACATCAACGAACAATTGATCGTCGAGCTTTACTCTAAGTAAGGTTTAAACTAAAGAGAGGACACAATGCAGGGTTCTGTAACAGAATTTCTTAAGCCACGTCTAGTTGACATCGAACAAATCAGCTCGACTCACGCAAAAGTAACTCTTGAGCCATTAGAGCGTGGCTTTGGTCATACTCTGGGTAATGCACTTCGCCGCATTCTTCTATCTTCTATGCCTGGTTGTGCAGTGACAGAAGTAGAAATCGAAGGCGTACTTCACGAGTACAGCACTAAAGAAGGTGTACAAGAAGATATTCTTGAAATCCTTCTAAACCTTAAAGGTTTGGCAGTGCGTGTTGCTGAAGGCAAAGATGAAGTGTTCATTACTTTGAACAAATCAGGCTCGGGCCCTGTGGTTGCAGGTGACATCACCCATGATGGTGATGTAGAGATCGCTAACCCTGAACACGTTATTTGTCACCTAACGGATGACAACGCTGAAATCGCAATGCGTATTAAAGTAGAACGTGGTCGTGGTTATGTTCCAGCTTCTGCGCGTATCCATAACGAAGAAGACGAGCGTCCAATCGGTCGCCTACTAGTAGATGCTACTTACAGCCCAGTAGACAAAATTGCCTACGCTGTAGAAGCAGCTCGTGTAGAACAGCGCACTGATCTAGACAAGCTTGTTATCGATATGGAAACAAACGGTACTCTAGAACCTGAGGAAGCAATCCGTCGTGCAGCTACAATCCTAGCTGAACAATTGGATGCATTCGTAGATCTTCGTGATGTACGAGTTCCTGAGGAGAAAGAAGAGAAGCCAGAATTCGATCCGATCCTACTGCGTCCTGTAGACGATCTTGAACTAACAGTTCGCTCTGCTAACTGTCTGAAAGCAGAAGCGATTCACTACATCGGTGATCTAGTACAACGTACTGAGGTTGAGCTACTTAAAACGCCTAACCTTGGTAAAAAGTCTCTTACTGAGATTAAAGACGTACTTGCGTCACGTGGTCTGTCTCTGGGCATGCGCCTAGAAAACTGGCCACCTGCATCAATCGCTGAAGATTAATCGATACTAGTTAGAAGGATTAGGTCATGCGCCATCGTAAGAGTGGTCGTCAACTCAACCGCAACAGCTCACATCGCAAAGCGATGTTCAGCAACATGGCTAGCTCTCTAGTACGTCATGAAGTTATCAAGACTACTTTGCCAAAAGCAAAAGAGCTACGTCGCGTAGTTGAGCCTTTGATTACACTAGCTAAGACTGACAGTGTTGCTAACCGTCGTCTAGCATTTGCACGTACTCGTGACAACGAAGTAGTTGCAAAACTATTTAACGAACTAGGTCCACGTTTTGCTGCTCGTCAGGGCGGTTACACTCGTATCCTAAAAGCTGGCTTCCGTGCTGGTGATAAAGCTCCAATGGCTTACATTGAGCTTGTAGATCGCCCAGCTGCTGAAGAAGCTGCTGAGTAATCAGTTCGTAAGAACGAGAAAGCCGAGCGTTAGCTCGGCTTTTTTGTATCTGCGATTCAGTAAATCTTTATATCCAGCCTGCATTTATTTTACTCCATGTAGACTGGCAATTTAAAAAGTGATTATCACTTGCGCTTATTTACTAGTATTCCACAACCCGCCCAATGAACTTAGAAGTCCCTCGCTAGCGCCTTGCTTGTTCAAGTAATCCAAGATTACTGGAGCAAACTGACTGATCATAGAGGGATCTAAACCCAACGTATCGAATGCACTTTTTACTGCACTGATATTCTCAATATTCCCCAGTAAGCTTTGTGCTCCTTGCAAGTTTAAAAGCCCAGGAATCAAAGACTGTAATTCACTGCTATTTTCTTGTGAAAGCTGGCTTTGAGCCAAAGCGAGTAGTGCGCCACTACCTCCAGCCGCTTGTTCTGTAGATACAGGTAATTGGCTAGTTAGCATGTCTGTTAATGGAGATGCTTCAGTGTTCAGGCTACTACCTACCATATCCATTAGGCCACTTTCTTTACTTTTTTGCGTGACGGAATCTAAGAATGCGTGTGCACTACCAATGTTCATTGATAAGAGTGCCAGAGTCAGGAGTGTTTTACGCATAGTACCTCCGAAGGTTGAGCGTTTTTAACGTGATTTTATTGTTTTAAAGGCTATCAGAATGAAAGGTTTAGAGGTGAGAAAGTCTATTCAGTTTAGACAAAAAAACGGCGCTAATGCGCCGTTTTATTAAATCATAATTGAAAATGGTTTCAATTAAAGAATATCTAGTAGTTCTACTTCGAAAACTAGTGCTGCGAATGGAGGGATAGCTGCACCAGCGCCACGCTCACCGTACGCAAGGTCTTGTGGTACGTATAGTTTCCACTTAGAACCAACAGGCATTAGTTGTAGTGCTTCTACCCAGCCTTTGATTACGCCTGTAACAGGGAATTCAGCTGGTTGACCGCGAGATACAGAGCTATCGAATACAGTACCGTCAGTTAGCTCACCGTGGTAGTGAACGCGAACTGAGCTTTCTGCTGTTGGAACTGCACCAGTACCTTCAGAAATGATTTCGTACTGAAGGCCAGAGTCTAGAACGTTAACTTCAGGGCGTAGTGCGTTGTCTTTTAGGAACGCTTCGCCTTCTGCTGCTGCAATTTTCGCTGCTTCTTGGCGAGCGGTTTCTGCACGAGTGTGAAGTTCTTGTAGTGCTTTGTTGATTTCATCAATTTCGATTGATGGCATGTCACCAGTTAGTGCTGTTGCAATACCCGCTGCGATAGCATCAACGCTAAGACCTTCAAGACCAGAACCTGCAAGTTGCTGACCCATTTGCAGACCAATGCCGTAGCTTGCTTTTTGTTCTGCAGTTTCAAATTTAATTTCAGACATGAATGTCGCTCTTGTTAGGAGTGATAAAGGCAACAGGATATCAGTTTCGAGCTTAGGTTTAAATGATTGCGACTGAATGCTTAATTGAGGCGGCCAGGGTGTGACTTATCTCTTACTCCAAGTGAAATTTCTGCTAATTTAATCCAAATTCCATTTTAGTTTAGTGAAAAACATATACTCTCCGCGTCGGTATTTTTATACTGGCAGTAGAAGTATTAAGGGACTCATTAAAATGAATCGTCGCAGAAAGAAAAAGCAGCAAGTCGACTATGTCGAATTGGTTAAACAAAAATTCGCTGCTATCGACTGGAAGCAGCCGTTCAACAAAGAGCAATGGTTGGAGCGTATACAGCCTGTTAAGCAGTTTTGGCTGCGCCTACCGAAATTCCATCAACGAGCTTTGATGGTTTTAGTTCCATTGATTCTGGTACTCCTTGTTATTCCTTTGCCGAATAAAACAGAACAATCAGTTGAGCAAGCTGAGGTCGATCATCAGCGCGTAGCGATTCAGCTGAATGCACAGAGTTTAAGCCAGCAAAGAACCTCTCAGAATTCTGGGCCGAAATCCGAAGACTGGAAAGAGTACACGGTTAAAAATGGCGACACGTTAGCGCAGGTTTTCAGAAGTAATCAGCTCTCGATGGCGGATCTTAGCGCTCTAGTAAAAATCGAAGGCAGTGATAAGCCGCTGAGCCAAATTAAACAAGGACAATTGATTCGCTTTAAGCTTAGCGATGAAGGCGAGTTGGATATGCTGCAACTAGAAAAAAGCGGGCGGTCCGTCATGTTTTTCCGCTTATCGGATGGGACCTTTGGGCGCAACAAGTAGATGCTTCAAATGAACTAAAGACGCGAAGGTATCGCGTCTTTTTAGTTTATCTATAAATTAGTTAACCTAGCAATGAACGCGTTATATCGCTACGGCTTCTTTTCGCATATCCACATGAGGAATACCATCCTCTAGGTAGCGACCAGAAATAACTTTGAATCCATGACTCGCATAAAACTGGATGAGATGCTCTTGAGCTCCTATATCAATCGTCTGTCCTGGCCACAGTATTTCACACTGTGTTAATGCCTCTTCCAGCAACTTATGTCCCAGACCATTACCACGCGCAGTTTGTTTGGTGACGACTCGACCGATGCTCACATTGTCATACGTCGTGCCAGCGGGTAGCAATCGTGCGCAAGCAACAAGTTCATCACCGTGGTAACCTATTAGATGATAAACACCTTCCAGTGTGTCTTTGCCATCCAGTTCAGGATAAGGGCAGGTTTGTTCAACGACGAATACATCCACACGTAATTTCATCATTGTATACAACTGTGTGCTTGTCAGTTGAGCAAAGGGCAAAGTAATCCAAGTGAGCATGTTGTCATCCGTCATGAGAGTAGAGTGACTGACTTTACTTTGTTTTGTACTCATACTCATTAACAAAGGTTAATTATCACTGGTTTTCCCACCAAATCTGGTGATAATGTGCCCTCTTTTCATCTCACCTGAGGATATTCCCGTGAGCAAACAAACTTTTGATCAAGTCGGGCTAAACCCAGCGTTACTCGCCACACTTGATTCCCTGAACTACACCCACATGACGCCAATTCAAGCTTTGAGTTTGCCTGCAATCCTAAAACATCGTGATGTCATCGGGCAGGGTAAAACGGGCTCAGGTAAAACCGCTGCATTTGGTTTGGGTGTTTTATCGAACCTTAACGTCAAACGCTTTCGTGTCCAGTCATTAGTATTGTGTCCAACTCGTGAGCTTGCGGATCAAGTCGCGAAGGAAATTCGTACTTTAGGTCGTGGCATTCATAATATTAAAGTGCTTACTCTCTGCGGTGGGATGCCAATGGGGCCACAAATTGGTTCTCTGGAGCATGGCGCGCACATCCTAGTCGGCACACCTGGCCGTATTTTGGATCACCTTGAGAAAGGCCGCATTAACCTTAGCGAGCTGAATACTTTGGTGCTGGATGAAGCCGATCGCATGTTGGACATGGGTTTCCAAGACGCATTAGATGCGATTATTGATGCAGCGCCAAAGCAGCGTCAAACTCTACTTTTCAGTGCTACTTTCCCAGAGAAAATTGAGCAAATTGCGCAGCGTATCATGCAGACACCTGAAGTCATTAAGGTGGAATCGACGCACGATACCTCAAGCATTGCTCAGCATTTCTATAAAGTTGAAGGTTCGGAAGCGCGTGATGAAGCGTTGGCGAACTTGCTACTGACTCACCAACCAGAGTCCGCTGTGGTTTTTTGCAATACCAAAAAAGAAGTGCAAAGTGTCGCAGATGAGTTGCATCGCAAAGGGTTCAGCGTTATCGATATCCATGGGGACTTAGAACAGCGTGAACGCGATCAAGCATTGGTGCAGTTTGCTAACAAGAGTGTTTCTATCCTTGTCGCAACAGACGTCGCGGCGCGTGGTTTGGACGTAGATAACCTTGATGCAGTCTTTAATTTTGAGCTATCGCGCGATCCTGAGGTTCATGTACACCGTATCGGTCGTACAGGCCGTGCGGGTAGTAAAGGTTTGGCGTTCAGCTTCTTTGGAGAGAAAGACGGTTTGCGTGTAGCTCGTATTGAAGAATACCTGGATATGGACGTGGTACCAGCAACATTGCCTGCCAAATCAAATCAGCAGCCATACCAAGCGAAGATGGTGACGATTAACATTGATGGCGGTAAGAAACAGAAAGTACGACCGGGTGATATCTTAGGGTGTCTGACGGGAAAAAATGGTATCCCAGGCTCTCAAGTTGGCAAGATTCACCTTTTCCCGATGCGCGCCTACGTTGCGGTCGAGAAGTCTGCTGCCAAAAAGGCTCTACAAACCATTAGTAATGGCAAGATGAAAGGGCGTCAGTTCCGAGCGCGGCTTCTTAAATAGCATAGAAAGGCTCTTCGTTTGAAGGGCCTTTTCTTTTTCGAGTTTACTTGGATGTGTGATCTTTAGTTAAGCGCGCTTTAATTCGGCTCAAACTGATAGGCGTGATCCCAAGATAAGCAGCTATTTGGCTATCGGTAATACGTAGCTTTAAGTCTGGGTAGTGGGCGCAAAATAATTGGTATCGTTCCTCTGGCGAGTAGAGCAGCATAAAGCGTTCTTTGTTCTCTTTATTAACCAGTTGGTTTTCGAGTAGCTTTAAGTAAATGGCGTGTTTTTCTGCGCGCCATTGATGCAACGTTTCAATTGGTAAGCAAAATAGCTGACAAGCGCTCAGCGTTTCCAATAAGTAAGGCGAAGGTTGGTTCTTAATTATGCTCTCAAAGCCGATAACCCAGTCTTTTTCCCAATAAAATTCTTTACTGAACTCTTTGCCCTGCTCAGTGAGATAGCTTGCATGGCATAACCCTTCAATAATGAAGTAAAGGTGCGAGCTAAACTCTCCTTGGTGGTTAAGAATGTGGCGCGTAGGCAGTTCGAGTAACTCACCATTTTCGATAAGTTGGTTTGCTTCTGTGTCTAAGAAGCCATGATTGACTAAGTCTGAAAAAAGATCGCTGTGCATGTGATAACTCAGAAACGGTTTTCTTTATTTTAACGGGTTTTATTGATAACAAAAAAGCGGCTCATGAGAGCCGCTTAGCGTTGTTGTCAAATCAGCCTTACTTATTCAGATCGATTTGGTAAATCGCGAAACCAATGTCGTCAGTCGCGACACGTTTCATTGGGTATTGACCTTTATCTTTAATGAATTGCGCCGCTTTATCGCTAGGAGATGTTTCGAAGCGAATATCTAGCTTTTTATCGGATTTAATCGGTGCGAAAGACCAGTTGTTGTCAGCGCTTGGTGTCACTTCACCTTTTTCTTCACTCACGCGAGAAATATAAGTGGCGACGACAGAGCGGTTTTCATCTGGTGCGTCAAACGCAATAAAGTCTGGGCCCGTACCAGGGAAGGTATTGCTATAAGCACGGTAGTTATTGGTTGCGATGATGAAGTCCTGCTTCGAATCAACAGGCTTACCATTGAATGTCAGATTCACAATACGCTGAGAATCTGGATTAATCACTTTGCAACTCGCATCGTATTTGGGCGGTTGGGTGATATCGATCTGGTAGTTCACCCCATCAATGACATCGAAGTTGTACGTACGGAAATTATCCCAATCAATCAAAGATTGTGGTTCAGGATTGTTGATGTCGATGTGGTTGAATTGACCCGCACTGCACTCTAACCATTCGCGAACCTCTTTACCTTTCACTTTCATCGCAACCAAGGTGTTTGGATATAAGTAAAGATCGGCCGCATTACGGAAGGTGAGTTGACCGGACTCGACTTCTGTAAAATTATTCGGATCGTTCTTACGACCCCCGACTTTAAATGGTGCTGCCGCACTCAGTACTGGAATGTCAGAAAGGTCTGGGTCGCCTTGAATAAAGCGTTCTACATAGTCTTTCTGAGCAAGGTTAACGATCTGAATGGTTGGGTCGTCCTGCACTAATGCCAAGAAGCTGTACATGACATCATTTGCTTTGCCGATTGGTTGGTTTACAAATTCACGAGTGCCTTTGTGATCCTCTTCTAACGCTTTCACAATACCTTCATCGGCTTTAGCTAATGACTTCTTATTTACTTTATCGAAGATAGGGCGTGCTTCTGCTTGGCCTTCAACTACTTGCCATCTGCCGTCTTTCTCTTTCAGCATCAAATCCATCACACCTACATGACTTCCCCAGCGACCAGGCATCACTGACGTCACACCATTGATGGTCCCTTTCTCAGTATCAACACCAGGTAGGTTTGCGAAGTCTTTCCCTGGGAAGACCGCGTGAGAGTGGCCAAAAGCAATCGCATCAATCCCATCAACTTGCGTTAAGTAATAGACAGAGTTTTCTGCGCCAAGCTTGTATGGGTCCGTGGAGATGCCCGAGTGTGGAATCGCCACAATCACGTCTGCGCCTTCTTTCTCCATTTGAGGAATCAGTTTCTCTGCTGTTTCCTTAATGTCTTTAGCAAAGACTTTGCCTTCTAAGTTCTTCTTATCCCACACCATAATTTGTGGTGGTACAAAGCCGATGTAACCCACTTTTATTTGATGCGCTTCGCCGTTTGTGTCTTTAAAGGTGTGGGTTTTGATCAGGTAAGGCTTGAAGTAATGCTCACCGGTTTTTTTATCAAATACGTTTGCGTTGATGTAAGGGAAGTTAGCGCCCGCCAACGTCTTTTGTAGAAAATCTAAGCCATAGTTGAACTCATGATTGCCAATGTTGCCCACATCGTAGTCTAGTTGGTTCATCGCCTTGTAGACTGGGTGGACATCGCCAGCGTTAATCCCTTTCGCCGCCATGTAATCACCCATTGGGCTGCCCTGAATTAAATCGCCGTTATCTACTAATACCGTGTTTTCTGCCTCGGACTTAGCCTGTTTCACTATGGTCGCAGCGCGACTTAAACCAATTTGCTGTGATGGTTGGTCTTTGTAGTAATCGTAATCCATCACGTTGGTGTGAATGTCGGTGGTTTCGATAATACGAAGCTTGATGGTATCGGCCATCGCAGGGCCCGCAAGCGTTAGCATGCCACTTAACACTGCGAGGGAAATAGGGTGAACTGCCACTTTCATTTGGTGCTCCAATTCAATGGGAAGGGGGAATCGTACCGCGTAATGTATCAAACGCTGGTGCAACTTAATGATAAAGATACAGAAAACTGTGAACAGAAATCAGTTTACTGAACCTTATTCATATTAACCGCCGACTTTTTCACGCTTTTGAATGAGACCAAACAAAAACTTCTTAGCAGATTTTTGAATAAAAAATGAAATTTTAGAATTTCAGGTAATATAAACGCCCCGCCATAATGCTTGCATAACGATATCAATGGACGATGAGCAAGCACATGGCAACGAACGATTCAGTCACTTCTTTTCCTAAACCAAAGCCCCGGTTAGTTTCTGACAACTCAGTAGCTGGTGTTACTCGTTTTGCAAAGCAATCGCTACAGCCTGGTGAAGTCGCCTTAGTGGGGGCGGGGCCGGGAGATCCTGAACTTTTGACAGTGAAAGCACTGAACTGTTTGCAGCAAGCCGATGTGGTTTTGTACGACTACTTGGTGTCTGAAGAAATCATGGCCTTGATCCCTAGCGATACGATTTTAGTGTGCGTTGGGAAACGAGCTGGGCATCACAGTGTGCCGCAGGAGAAGACGAACCAGCTATTGGTGGACTTTGCCAAGCAGGGCTACAAAGTAGTGCGCATTAAAGGTGGTGATCCATTTGTATTCGGTCGTGGCGGTGAAGAGCTGGAAGTGCTTGCTGATGCAGGCGTCCGTTTTCAGGTCGTCCCTGGCATTACCGCGGCAGCTGGCGCAACGGCCTATGCTGGGATTCCACTGACTCATCGCGATTACGCGCAATCGGCCATCTTTGTGACCGGCCACTTGAAAGAAGAAAGCGATGAGATGGATTGGTCAACGTTGGCTCGTGGGAATCAGACTTTAGTGATCTACATGGGGCTGATGAAATCACACTATATTCAGAATCAACTCATTAAGCATGGTCGTTCAGCGTCGACTCCGATTGCCATTATTGAGCGTGGCACGCAGATTCAACAAAAAGTATTTACGGGAGAACTATCCCAACTCTCTGATTTATCGAAGGAAGCACAATCGCCATCTTTGATTGTTGTCGGAGAGGTAGTGCGACTGTCTCAAAAGTTAGACTGGTTTTTGTCTAGTACTGAATTCAACAAAAGTGCTATTGCCAACTCCATATAATTTCAGACCAAAGATTAGAGACGTAATGCGCCTTCAAGCTTAAAAAGGAAATACAAAACATGGACCAACAACGTTTAACTCACCTTAAACAACTCGAAGCGGAGAGTATCCATATTATCCGCGAAGTTGCGGCTGAGTTTGATAACCCAGTCATGATGTATTCGATTGGTAAAGACTCATCAGTGATGCTGCACCTAGCGCGTAAAGCGTTTTACCCGGGCAAAATTCCATTCCCACTTTTGCATGTCGATACCGACTGGAAATTCCGCGAGATGATTGAGTTTCGCGATCGCACCGCTGCCAAATACGGCTTTGAGCTTTTGGTACATAAGAACCCAGAAGGTCTAGCAATGGGCTGCAGTCCGTTTGTTCATGGTTCTTCTAAGCACACTGACATCATGAAGACTCAAGGCTTAAAACAAGCGCTGAACAAGTACGGTTTTGATGCGGCCTTTGGTGGTGCGCGCCGCGACGAAGAGAAATCACGGGCGAAAGAGCGCGTGTATTCATTCCGCGATAAGAACCATACATGGGACCCTAAAAACCAACGTCCTGAGCTATGGAAGACCTACAACGGTCAGGTTAATAAGGGTGAGAGCATTCGTGTATTCCCACTGTCTAACTGGACTGAGCTTGATATCTGGCAATACATCTATTTAGAAAACATCGAGATCGTGCCGCTTTACCTCGCGGACAAACGCCCAGTTGTTGAACGCGATGGCATGCTGATCATGGTTGATGATGATCGTATGGAGCTTCAACCGGGTGAAGTGATTGAAGAGAAGAGTGTGCGCTTCCGTACCCTTGGTTGTTATCCATTAACTGGGGCTATCGAGTCTGAAGCGAACACTTTGACCGGCATTATCGAAGAGATGCTGGTGGCAACGTCGAGTGAGCGCCAAGGTCGAGCGATCGACCACGATCAGTCAGGATCGATGGAGCTTAAGAAACGTCAAGGTTACTTCTAAAGGATCTAAGGAAAGATAATGAACAGTGCAGTTGAAGCTCAATTAGCCGAGCTTGGTATCGAAGGCTATTTAACACAACACCAGTACAAGTCGTTACTTAGATTCTTGACTTGTGGCTCGGTAGATGACGGTAAAAGTACACTAATCGGTCGCTTACTCCATGACTCAAAACAAATTTATGAAGATCAGCTAGCGGCAGTGCATTCAGACAGCCAACGTGTGGGCACCACGGGTGAAAAGCCTGACCTTGCGTTGTTGGTCGATGGCTTACAAGCTGAGCGCGAGCAGGGGATCACGATTGATGTGGCTTACCGCTATTTCTCGACGCAGAAACGTAAGTTCATCATCGCCGATACTCCTGGGCACGAGCAGTACACGCGTAATATGGCAACAGGCGCATCGACGTGTGACTTAGCGGTGATCTTAGTTGATGCACGTAAAGGCATTCTTGATCAAACTCGTCGTCACTCTTTTATTTCCAACCTACTGGGTTTGAAACACTTTGTTGTGGCGATCAACAAGATGGATTTAGTGGATTACTCGCAAGAGCGCTTTGAAGAAATCCGCGATGAGTATCTTAAGTTTTCTGAGAACCTAACCGGGGATATTGATATTCAAATCATCCCGATTTCGGCGCTTGAAGGTGACAATGTGGTGGATAAAGGGCAAAACCTAAGCTGGTTTAAAGGCCCGTCATTGCTTGAACTTCTTGAAACTGTCGATGTGGATCAAGAAAAAGGTGCGGGTGAGTTCCGCTTCCCTGTGCAATACGTTAACCGTCCTAACCTCGATTTCCGTGGTTTTGCGGGGACGATTTCTTCAGGTTTGATCAAAGTCGGTGATGCCATCAAAGCATTACCATCGGGGAAAACGTCAACCGTGGCACGCATTGTTACGTTTGATGGTGATATTGAGGAAGCTCGTGCTGGGTTGGCGGTCACTCTGACGCTAAGCGATGAGATCGATATTAGCCGTGGCGATTTGATTGTCCTAGACAATGCTCAAGTGGAAACCACAAACCACTTGCTTGCCGATGTGGTATGGATGACAGAGCAACCTCTGCAACCGGGTCGTGACTACGACATCAAAATCGCGGGTAAGAAAACTGTGGGCCATGTTGAAGCGATTCGTCACCAATATGATATCAACAACCTATCGACTCATAGTGCGGCAGAGCTGCCATTGAATGGTATTGGCTTGTGTGAATGGTCTCTCAATGAGTCAGTTGCGCTGGACAATTACCAAGATTGTGCTGATACCGGCGGCTTCATCATTATCGATCGTCTGACGAACGTGACGGTTGGTGCAGGCATGGTCAAAGAAAGCCTCGCGGTGGTTGAGCGCGACTTGACGGACATCTCTGCGTTTGAAGTTGAGCTGAATGCACTTGTGCGTAAACACTTCCCACACTGGGAAGCAAAAGACGTCAGCCAATTGCTGAAAAAGTAATTGGCGCGCCCGAGCACGATAAGCTCTGATTCTGTCTGTTGTTGTGCTTGGGGCGTCGTTGCCTAACTGAGTTGCGAAATGCAGTTAGGTTATTCTCCTAATACCAGAATGCTTCGGTGAAGCCCAAGAAAACCGAGCATTCTGATGTTCTTTTCGCTTGCGCTGATTTTGGTCTGTTTACTCGTTTGTCTGGTGTCTCACGGATAAATGAGCCGTTGTTGTGCCCTTTGGGCGATTTGGTAAGGAAAGGCTATGTGGGAACAAGGGTTTGTATTAGCGATTTTGCTTGGCATTATCACTTGTTTGCTTGTCACAAAAATTAAGCCTAGTTATGTCTTTGCGGGTGCCGCTTTTATTACATTTATGGCGGGAATGATGGATTCAGCCACGATCGCATCCAACTTTACCAACTCTTCGTTATTGACTCTGGTTCTGTTGATTCTTGCATCGTGTGCTTTAGAAAAAACGTTACTAATCAGCTGGGTGAGCCGTAGTATTTCTGAAGGCCAGTTAGGTAGTGTGATCGCTAAGCTCGGTGTATCAACGGCCTTGCTCTCTTCATTCACGAATAATACTGCAGTGGTTGTCTCATTGATTGGAGCGATTAAGCGTAATCAGCAGCATGCGCCTTCGAAATTACTCATCCCGCTGTCTTACGCGGCCATTTTTGGTGGCACGTTAACTTTGATAGGTACGTCGACCAACTTAATCATCAACAGCTTTGTAGAAGATGCCGGTTTGCCGAGCCTGAGCTTTTTTACACCCACGATGATTGGCTTGGCGGTGTTGGTGGGAGGAATGCTGATTCTTATCCCGCTCAGTTACTTACTGCCGAACTACGATGATCAAAGCCAAGAAGATTTACCGTACTTTCTCGAGTCTCGCGTAGAGCCTGGTTCACCGTTAGTTGGGCGCACGGTCAGCGAGAATAATTTACGTGCGCTGCGCAAACTGTTTCTTGCGGAGGTTGTACGAGATGGCGTGACGGTTTCCTCTGTAGGACCGGATTTTGTACTCAATGCGAAAGACCGTTTGTTGTTTTGTGGTGATGTTGAGAGCGTCGCGACCCTGCAAGAAATTCCGGGCCTCAAGCTTTTTGGTCAGCAGCACTTGAATGGGCAAAATTTTATTGAAGTTGTGGTGAGCTCATCCGCGACGTTTTGCTATAAAACACTTAAAGAGAGCCGATTCCGTGACCGCTTTGATGCCGTTGTTGTCGCTATTCGTCGTGGCCATGAGCGCCTAGAGGGCGGTTTGGGTAGCATTACCTTAGCGCCAGGTGACACGTTAGTTCTGGTTCCGGGGAAGCGTTTTGAATCGGAGCGCCGAGCTCATCGTAAAGAGTTTGTTTTAGTGCATGATTTGGACTCTAGCGCTCGGCTTGATACAAATAAATCCTCCATCGTGCTACTGGGCTTTGCTGCCGTAATTGGGTGTGCGCTATTAGAGCTAGTACCGATTATTAAAGGCCTTGCCGCGTATCTTATCGCACTTATCGCGTTTGGCATTGTACAGATTTCAGAACTGCGCCGCCGTTTCCCAATTGATATCGTTGTGATTGTCGGCTCTGCTTTGTCCATCGCTCAATTGATGATCTCTTCCGGCTTGTCAGAGAGAATGGGAGCGATGTTTATTGAAGCGTTCAATGGCTGGGGCGTGTTTGGAGCCTTGGTCGCAACTTACATCATGACATTAGTTCTTACTGAACTGGTGACGAATAATGCCGCGGCTGCGCTTTCTTTTCCTATTGGCTATAGCATGGCGGTCGGTTATGGCGTTGATCCGATGCCATTCATTATGGCGGTCTTGTTTGGCGCCAGTGCGAGCTTTATTTCTCCCTACGGTTATCAAACCAACTTACTGGTGTACAGCGTAGGAAATTATAAATTGACCGACTATGTGAGAATTGGTGTGCCGATTTCGATTGTGTACTCTGTATTAGTACTTACTTTGATTCCGGTCTTCTTCCCGTTTTAATTCCGATATTTACAAGGATACGTTATGACTGCCGAAACGACGGTAAAAGATGAAAACATTGTTTGGCACCAGCATTCGGTCGATAAACAGTTTCGTGCTGAATTAAAGAAGCAAAAACCTGCCGTATTGTGGTTTACTGGCTTATCTGGAGCGGGTAAATCAACCGTAGCGGGGGCGTTGGAAAATCGCCTTGCAGCATTGGGTTACCACACTTATTTATTGGATGGTGACAATGTGCGACATGGCCTGTGTAGTGATTTGGGCTTTTCTGAACAGGATCGTCGCGAGAATATTCGTCGTATTGGTGAACTGGCTAAACTGATGGCGGATGCCGGCTTAATTGTGTTGTCGGCGTTCATTTCACCGCATCGCGCAGAGCGACAGCTAGTGCGCGACTTATTGCCAGAAGGTGAGTTTATCGAAGTGTTCGTCAATGCATCTCTAGAAGTCTGCGAAGGTCGCGATCCTAAAGGTTTGTACCGCAAAGCACGTGCGGGAGAAATTCCTAACTTCACTGGTATTGATTCTGAATATCAAGCACCGAAGAATCCGGAAGTCGATTTACCAGCGGGCGAAAAAAGCGTCGATGAGCTGGTGGACTTGTGCTTGGAAGCGCTTAAGTCGCGTGCAGTGATCCGATAAATAAGCATTTGGATCATTGGTGACCTCAAGCTCTTTGAACGGCTTAAGAAGCATTTAGATCATGGGTAGTCAAATGCTTCTCGAACTGCCTACACGGTATGATGAACCGTACTTTTAGCGTCACTATGGACACTAAATCTATGATTTAAAAGCGCAAGCATTTGGTCGTAGTAGTCGGCATGTGGTTTGTTACCGAGCAAGGTACAGAGCTCATTGCCTGTTGGCGTGAAGCGGTAATATAAAAGGCGGACGCCTTTGCTGTTCACGTTCAGCGACAAGTTTTTACCTTGGTAGGTGAGGATCAATGGCGTCTCGATACCAATTTCGCCAGATTCAAGCTCGGTACTATGCAGTAACCCTAGTTCAATCAACAGCAACAAACTTGAATAGGGCAGCTGAAAACTTCCCATGTTTAAGCTGTTGGCGATGTCTCGTTTGCCGAAGCTAAATATTCCTCCTTGCGCTTTATAACCAATTAACAGCTTGCGACTGTGATCCCCTCCAAAACTGCACGCCAGAGAGGCGGCTCTTTGCAAAGTTTGTGCTTCTTTTGGTGACATATCTTTGAGGACTTTGAGCGCTTTCATAGACGTCGAGCCTGGGTTTGTCACTTCACGCTTCATCACTTGAGCCCATAACTTTTGCATCGCGCTGTTATGGATGTCTTGAGCCATTTCAAAAAAACGATACAACCAGTCTTGGTCGGGCTCTCCGGCAGTTTCATCTCGGCATGAACTGTGTGCTAGCTTTAAAATCTGCTCTAGATTTTTTTGTCGCTGTTCTTGGCGTCTCTGTTCACGCAGTTGGGCTCTTTCAAGCGCGGATTTGGCTGGTGGATCGGTTTGCAGTAAGGCATCAAGACCGTGTATTTGGGCAATGGTTTTTACCTTGCTGGCACTGTCTTTGATGTAGCCCTGCTTCTTTTCTTGTTGCGTATTTTTTTGTGCGTTTGACTGATGTTCGATGACAACAGGTTGCTTTGTCGGTTCTGCCATTAATTTTCCTACCAAGAACTGCGCTGTTCGCTTGTTTAAATTTACACCTTATCTAACCAGGCGACCAGATAGGAGTTCTCAGTTTTTGAACGAATAGGGCTATCCAAAATGATAATGAGTTGTTAAAATTGTTATCGTTATTTTGGAGGGACAATGAAGTTCTCAGAAGCAGGTAAATTAAAAAAGCACCTGTCGATAGCGTTTCTTTTGGTTATTTATGTTGGCGTATTAGCGTATTTGTCTCGTTATATCGTGTAACACAGAACTAAAAAAGGCGCCGATGTGACGCCTTAGGTGTACCGATGCATGTCAACGACTTAAACTACATATCGTCGTAGGCTTCTATTTTCGATCCCTCAATAACGTAAGCCGTTTCAGCCAGCTCGTGGCTTATCGTTTCGGTTTTCAACTCCCCAACCACATATATGACATCCCACAGTTCTTGAACGGGTGCGCCTTTGGGAAACTTCACGTAAATGATTTGGTTTGGTGGCGGTGGTGGTACGTGGATACAAGCTCCAAAGTATGGCACCAACAAAAACTCGGTGACGGTATTCGCGTCACCTTCAAGCGGGATGACAAAGCCCGGGATTTTAACTTGGCTTCCATTTAGCTCTGGTCGAACGTTACCAATTTTAGACTGTTGCGCTGCGCCGCCACTGTGATCAGAAGCTGGCATGCCCACACTGTCGAACAGTTTGCGTTCTTTCTCAGGTACTAGATCAATCCAGTCGAGCGTTAATGGCTCCTCGCTTGCGAGTACTGGCGCTATAAATGAGACGATCAGCAAGCAACTTGCGAGTATTTTTCTCCACATTTTATTAAATCCTTATTGTCATTCCGTCACTTAGTGACTGTCGGTAGGCGCGAAAAGCCGGGATGAAACCAATTACAATTCCAGCGCATTGTACGAAACCTAATAGCATCCATTCATAGGGCGATAAGAGGCTTAAAGTCAGATGTATTCCATAATGCTGTTGAATGATGGGTTGCACGATGGCGAGAATGGCATACAGCCCTGCCACTCCGGTCACAATTCCGGCAGCAGTAAGTAGACTGGCTTCGCTGATCAACAATGAGAAAACATGACGAGGTCTTGCCCCCATAGCGCGCAAAATCGCCATTTCACGGCGGCGCTCCTGTAAGCTGGTTAATAAGCTGCTTAGCATGCCGAGTAATCCTGCAATCACCACAAAGCCAGACACTGCCATTAAGGCTTGCTCGGCAACAGACATCATTCCCCACAATTCATGCAACGCAACCCCGGGCATAATCGCGCTAAGCGGTTCTTTGGGATAAGTGTTGATTTGCCTTTGTAGGGCGAAAGTCTGAATACGAGATTTCAAACCGACCAGCATCGCGGTAATTTGCTTGGGCTGAAAGTCTCTGTTTTTGAGGTCTTGTGCTTTGGGTGTTGGGCCTAAACGTGCACCGCTTTCCCATCCGACGTGAATCGCTTCGATGGCTTCTAGCGATACATGGACGGTTTTGTCGACTGGCGTGCCAGTGGGCGCAAGAATCCCGACAACTTTGAATGGCAGGTTGTCATGTCGGCTAAAGCCTACATCACTAATGCCGTGGGCAATGATGATTTCACTACCGACGTGATACCCCAGCTGTTTTGCGACATCAGAACCGAGCACTGTTTCAAATAAACCATTGAATTCTCGGCCTTCTGAAAATGTTAGTGGTTGCTTACTTCCGAATTTATAGTGTTCAAAATAGCTGAGGTTGGTTCCCATGACTCGGAATCCTTTGTGCGAGTCGCCAAGTGAGATTGGAATCGCCCAATCTACTGCTCGATGATTGGCAAACTCTTGGTAGCTCTTCCAGTCAATGTTGTTGGTGGCATTGCCAATGCGAAACACAGAGTAGAGCAGCAAGTTCACTTGTCCAGAACGGCCACCAATGATGAGGTCGGTGCCTGAAATTGTATTGGCGAAGCTATCTTTTGCCTGAGTACGAATGCGTTCTACTCCTAAAAGGAGTATGACAGAAATCGCGACTGTCATGATGGTTAATATTGCCGTCGCCTTACGATTGATTAAGCTCTTCCACGCGAGCTTTGCAACAGCGCTCATGATGCGGCTCCTAGGTTAGATGCTTGGTTAATATCTGGTAGGTTAAGTGTGCGGTCAAATAAGGGCTCAAGCGTTGGATCGTGACTGACGAAGATCAGCGTAGCGTTGGCTTGATTAGTTTGCTCCATCAGGAGTTCAATAAACGCTTTACGGTTATCGTGGTCTAGAGCGGAGGTTGGCTCGTCAGCAATCACTAACCCCGGATACCCAATGAGTGCTCGTGCAGCCGCAACACGTTGTTGTTGGCCAATGCTCAGTACCGATACCGGACGAGCATGAAGCTCGCTGGGTAGGTGGAGCCTTTCAAGCAGAGCTTGAGCTTGCTCTTCTAACGTTTGAGATGACGTTCTTGAAAGCGCGCGGCCACGTCGTGTTTGACTGAATTGGCAAGGCAGTAGTACGTTTTCAAGTACGTTTAAATAAGGCAATAAATTGAACTGCTGAAAGATATAGCCAATGTGATCGGCGCGAAATTTGTCTCTTTGACTTGCACTTAAACTAACAAGGTCAGTATTCAGTACGGATAGAGAGCCTGATGTTAACGTGTTGATGCCAGTTAGTAGGGCAAGCAGCGTAGATTTACCGCAGCCACTGGGACCTTTGATAAATACGTGCTCACCTTGGGCAATATGTAACTGTGGAATATGAATGGTTGCGTGTGTTGAACCGGGCCATACAAACTGGGCATTATTTAGCTCAACAACGTTTGACATGATTTCAGTCATACTAAATCACCAAAGCATTGGCGTGTAAGTGTGTACTTACACGCCACTCGTGTTATTTGATTACGATTTGGGAGTTATCTTTGCTCAGTTTGATGGCTGATTGCATGGTGTCAGTGAATATATTGACGTTGATTGACTCAGTCGTTGGAAATTGATTAAACCAGTCGGTTTGAATGTGACTGAGTTGGTTAACTTGGTCACAGCTGAAGCGATATTGCACCGAAAACTCACCATGTCCGCCATTTTCATGCTCCTCATGGTGAGCATCGTGACCGTCATGGTGCTCATGTTCATCATGATGTTCATTGTGGTGATCATGGTGTTCGTGCCCTTCATGAGCGTGATTTGCATGGTCATCATGAGGGGTGCTGAGGTTATGGTTTACGTAAGCTTCTTCAATATCACAATTGGCTTGCGCGTTAATAGCAAACAGTGTGTTGCTGTCTTCTAGGGTGGCAATGGCTTGTTTAAGTGCTTGCTCTTGCTGTTCATTTTCTGGAGCATGCTCGAAACCGACCACATCGGCACCGGGAGCAGTAATCTCCACTAACAGATCCTTTCCATCTTGGGCGATATTAAATTCGACGTGACCATGCACATGAGCACCGTGCTGGCGGTATTCGTCCGCATTTGCTGCTGTCGATAAAGAGAGACCAATGACAAGCGCTAAAACATGTTTCGATGACATTTTGTGTTTCCTAATTTTGCTGGCACTAACCCGAGCAATACCGGATCAGATTTGTATTTACTAAGGTGCGATTCGTTGACACGTGAGGTGCAGGAATACGCACAAATTATGTTGAGTGTGGAATAGTTTGGAAATTAAGCAAAATAAGGTGGGGCACGAGCTGCACCACGAATGTCTTCACTATTAACAAGGCGCTGAAAGACATCATGGTATTGGATGCGCGTAAATGTTGGCGTCGATAGGGTCGGTTGAGCTTTGGCTATGCCGTGCTGAACCCCAGAAAATAGCTGGCAATGATGGTGTGTGTGGTGTTCGGGAGTCAGATCAACTTGATGAAGGATTACCGCAAAGTTCCAAGCGATCAGCAACGCGACACTGAAAAATAAAACAGTGCGATGCCAATGCTTCTGTATCTTTTGCTGGTGGTGGTACATCTGAGCTCCTCTTACCGACTGTTATAATATAACACCCATAATGAGTAAAAGTTCACTCTTTTGTTGGCTAGTGGGAAAATTTACGTCAACACATGCGATGTCGCCGAATCTGAGACAGTCTCCTTGGTGGAATCACTGAGCGTTAAACTAGGGGGCAACAGAAATCTCGGCTTTAAGTTTGGTCGCATGGCTCCTTATACTGCGTACTACGGATATTAAGGAGCCAAGCAACGAGACTAGATGTTCTGTTTAATTAGCTCGATCACCTTTGCAATTTCATCTTGCTCAAGTGCGCCTTCTTTTACAAACAGCACTTTGCCTGTTTTGTCTTGAACAATAATGGCAGAGCTTTCTTCTTTAAGATCCCAAGTGTTGGCGACTACGCCATTTTCATCCAGAACCATAGATGACCAAGGAAACTCTTTTTTGCTGTCTTGGGCTGAAGATTTCACGAACGAACCTGTCCCCCAGATCGCATCATCTTGGTTAATGATCGTAGTTGTTTGGTAGCTTTCTTGCGGGAATTGCGCGGCGGTTATTGCTGACATCAAAGGGGCGTTCATTTCTTTTGAACTGCTACGACCTGCGATTGCTTGAATAACACGAACCTTACCCTGCATATGCTGGGTTGCCCATGGTTGGTATGCCACGCCCTCACCCTGCAAAACAATCTCGCCATAAGCCGCGACCTTGGCAGAAGGAACGGTCTCACCGACAGATAGGTTGTGTGCAAACGCAAAGCTTGGCGTTATAGCCAATAGTAGAGGTAGGAGAGTCTTAGTTTTCATATTGTTATATTCCGTACGAGTTGGAAGTTTTCCAGTATATATCCAGATCTAGGAAATTTGTAGAACTGTTGATAACATTTATTTAACGTATAGGGTGGTGTAATATTGCGTTATATTTAGAATTTGCTAAAATGAACCTCGTCGCAGATTGCGCATCAAGATTGCAGAGGATAAATAAGCAATCCGTGTTTTCTCAAAGGAATTGAGGTGAGTTATGCTACGTGAGTTTGCTGTATACCGACCATTACAAGTGGCACGTTTCGTTAAAACGTTGTTCAAAGGTCAATTCTTTATTGCTGGGGTTGGATGTTTTCAGTTCGACAATGGCAAAGTTTTGCTCCCTGACGTCAACGATCAGAAAAGACTCACCATCTTTAAAGAAGTCAACCAAGTGATTGCTTCGCTGTCTGTTTAAGAGCCCGTTGGCTTGAATTTAGTTTTCGATTTCAAAAAAGAGCGACCGAATAGGTCGCTCTTTTTGGTTTGAGTTAGTCGTAGGAACTAACTTTGTAAGCTGGGTGGAAAGCAAACACCTGTGCCACCGATACCGCAGTAACCGTCAGGGTTTTTAGCCAGGTATTGCTGGTGGTAAGTTTCGGCAAAACAATACGGGCCCGCTGGCTGTATCTCAGTGGTGATATTCGCGCGTAGTTCCTCTTGCAGTGCTTGTTGATACAAGAGCTTCGATTTTTCTGCGCTCTCTTGCTGCTTCGCGGAATAAGTATAAATAGCCGAACGGTATTGTGTGCCCAAATCGTTACCTTGACGCATCCCCTGGGTTGGGTCATGTTTCTCCCAAAAAACGGCCAGTAGTTTTTCTAAGGAAATCACGCGTTCATCGAAGACGACTCGTACTACCTCTGTATGGCCTGTTTTACCCGTACACACCTCTTCATAAGTAGGATTGGGTGTATATCCACCGGCGTAGCCAACCGAAGTGGAGATAACCCCATCCAGTTGCCAAAATACGCGCTCAGCACCCCAAAAGCAGCCCATTCCCAGCAGAATTTGTTGTTGATGCGGCTCCAATGGTGCCTTTAAGTTAGATTTATTTACAAAATGATGATCTTCAACCTGGATCGGTTGCTCTCTACCTGGCAAGGCATCTTCTATACTGATCAATGTTTGTTTGTTGAGCATGGTATTTGTCCTTCAATACGTGTCTTAAATTTGCGAACTTTTTCATTTCGTCTGTATCTGATGCTGTGATGACATAGACCGCGTTAAACCTATTAATATTACAGACTTAGACTTTAATTGGCGTTATCATTATTTACGTTTACTTAACCTCATTCAGCCAAAAAAGCATGATAAAAAAAGCTCTCCTCACCATTGTTGGCCTGTTTGCCTTTTCTCATGGTGCCTATGCCGATGTTTCTTTGACTTTAAAAGGCATCGATGGCGCTTTAGAAGAGAATGTCAGTGCGTACCTGTCGTCCATTCCAGCGAAGGACTACTCCACTTCTCTGCGTTTTCAAGCGAGATTAGATCAAAGTATCACTGAAGCTCTTAATGCGCTTGGGTATTATCATGCAAAAATTTCATACTCTATTCCGGAAGGGAATGATGAGTTGATCGTCAGCATCAAGCCGGGTTTACCTGTGAAAGTGAAAGTCATGGATGTGGTGATCACAGGTGAAGCAAAAGACGATGAAGAGTTCGCCAAACTTATTGAACGTTCACCGCTTAAAGTCGGCAAAGTATTGAATCAAGGTGAATACGATAGCCTGAAATCGGGTATTCGTAACTTGGCGTTGCAGCGTGGTTATTTCAATGGTGATTACAAGCTCAGCAAACTTGAAGTGATTCCTGACTTCAATGAAGCGAATGTGCGTTTGCATTATGACAGTGGTATTCGTTATCACTTTGGTCCGATTAACATTACCGGCAGTCAGATTTGGGAAAACCGTGTTGAATCAATGCGACCTTTTGAAATTGGTGAACCTTACTTGGTTTCGCAAGTGGGGGAGTACAACCAAAATCTGTCTAATACAGATTGGTTTTCATCGGTTTTTGTGGAGCCTGATTTAAGTAAATTGGATGAGGGACGCGAATTGCCAATTAAGGTCTCGCTCGCGCCAGCGTCAAAAAACCAAATAGAAACCGGTCTTGGTTACTCGACCGATACTGGTGTGCGTGGCACGTTAAAATGGAAAAAACCATGGGTTAGTTCACGTGGCCACAGCTTTAATACGGCGTTATCACTATCAAAGCCAGAGCAGACGATCACGGCAGGCTACAAAATCCCGCTTGATGATGTATTGCGTGAATACTACCAACTGCAATTTGGTTTAAAACACCTTGATAACCGAGATACGGAGAGTTTGGAATCCAACCTGGCAGTTGAACGACATTGGCTAACCGATGGCGGCTGGCATAAAACCATTTATGTTCGTCACTTGTACGAAAACTTCTCTCAAGGTCTGCAAGATGATGGGGTGCAATTTGTGTTACCCGGAGCCACTTTTTCACGAACTCGTGTCCGTGGTGGCAACATGCCAATGTGGGGGGATAAGCAAAGTGTAACGATCGAATATGGTGATCCTGCTTTGCTGTCAGAAACGCGAGTATTGCGCCTATTAGGGCGATCATCTTGGATCCGCGGGATCGGTGATAATCATCGTGGTTTGTTCCGTTTAGAAGGTGGTGCGAACATCACTGACGAATTTGAAAAGCTTTCGCCTTCTCTGCGTTTCTTCGCTGGTGGTGATAACAACATTCGTGGTTATGGATATGAGTCTATTTCACCTGTGGATGAAAGTGGCGCCTTGACGGGTGGTAAATACATCGTTAGCAGCACATTAGAATATCAATATCGCGTGTATGGAAACTGGTGGGCAGCCACCTTCTACGATATTGGTGATGCATTTAACGAAACACCTGAATGGAAATCGGGTGCTGGTGTGGGTATCCGTTGGGCGTCTCCGGTTGGACCGGTTAGCTTTGATTTTGCGTGGGGACTGGATGAAAAACCAGAAAGAGAGTTCCGCATCCACTTCTCATTGGGGCCTGAGTTATGATCAAAATGATGTTTAAGTGGACCAAATGGCTGTCGCTAAGTTTGATTGGTCTATTGCTGTTGCTCATCATTTTTGTTGCGACAGTGCTATTTACTCACCCTGGTCTTAAGCTCGCGTTGTGGGGAGCAGAAAAGGCTTTACCGCAACTACAGATAGAGAAAGTTCAGGGTTCATTATTTCCTCGTTTTGAGCTACAGAACGTCAGTTTTGTCGACGAATCTTTGAACATCGACGCAAAAGTCGATCGTTTAGCGTTAGCGGTTAACTTCCGTTGTTTCTTTGATCCTAAAGTCTGTGTCGATGAGCTAACCCTGCAAGGTGTTAACTTTCAGATGCCAGAGCTCCCTCCGGCAGGCGAAGAGCCAGAGGAGACACCACCATTACGTACAGTCAGTACACCAGTCCCTATTTTTGTTAATAAGGTCAGTTTTGATGACATTAACTTAAACATTTTAGGCAACCAAATTGACTGGCAAGATTTCTCTACCGGGCTTTCTATGCAAGGCGACCGTTTAGTGATTGCGCCGACGGCATTAAAAGACATCAATGTTGCACTGGCTCCAAGTGAAGCTGAACCTGAAGCGGCCACAGACGAGCCGAAAGACGCTGACGCTCCGCCGCAAGATATTGTGTTACCCGAGGTGTGGATTCCACTCACTGTGGAGGCAAGACGCCTCGATATTCATAACTTCAAGCTTGCAGGTGAGAAGCCGGTGATCGTTCACCACCTTGGTGTTGTAGCGAAAGCGGGGGGCGACCGTGTGGATGTGAAAACATTAGAACTCGATATGCCTGAAGTGGAAGGTAAGTTAAGCACGCAAGTAACGCTTTCTGCTGACTATCCTCTCAAAGCTAAGCTCGATGCGCTGGTGAAGCAAGCGGATGCGAAAGGGCAAAAGCTGTCTCTGTCAGCTGCTGGCACGGTGGGAGACCTTTCTCTCACTGCGACCTTATCTGAACTAGTCGAAGCGGAGATCAAAGGTGAACTTCAGCCCCTGAAAGCGCAGTTACCCTTTGATGTTGCAATCAAAAATGTGCAAGCGCAATGGCCGTTAATCGGTCAAAGTGATTATCAAGTATCGGTACCAAGTTTATCTGCAAAAGGTTCCCTGGACGGATACACCGTGGCACTAGAAACACAAGCTTCGGGTAAAGATATTCCTGCTGTAGATGTTGCACTAAACGGCAAAGGCACATTAGAGCAAATCGATCTTGAAAGCCTGGTAGTTAAAACATTGGGCGGTGAGCTATCCGGTCAGGTGATGGCGAATTGGGCTGCGCCAATCAACTGGCAAGCTGACCTTAATTTGCAACATATTCAACCAGGGCTTCAATGGGAAGAAGCGGAAGGCGATATCAGTGGTAGCCTCTCGACTTCAGGTTCTTTAACAGAACAAGGCGGTTGGCAAGTCAGTTTACCTAAGTTAGATATCGATGGCATTTTGCGCGGTTATCCGCTGAATGTGGAAGGCCAACTGGAAGCGTCTGATAAGAATGGCAAAGGTGAAGACATTCAGCTTACCACGCAAGGTTTAGCGCTTTCTCATGGCCCTAACCAATTGAGTGCCAAGGGTAAGATTGATAAGCAGATATTAATGGATGTTGAGGTTAACTTCCCCGATTTTGCGAAAAGTGTTCCGGATCTTGCAGGTAAGATGCAGGGCAATGTTGCGCTGCGTGGTAGCTTGAAAGAGCCTGACATCAAATTAGACCTAGCGCTAAACCAAGTGAACTGGCAGCAGCAAGCGAACGTTGAAAACATAACCTTGAAGGGGGATGTGACGCCTCTGCCAGCACCGAAAGCGAACTTAAGCCTCATTGCGAACAACATTACCTACGACGACATTAAAGTTGATAGTGCAGACCTTGAAGTTTCTGGGGATGAAAAACTGCACCAACTGACGCTAGATGTGGTGTCTGACATTGTATCAACCAGCTTAGAAATTGAAGGCTCATTCATACAGAAGCCGCAAATGATCTGGGATGGTGCATTGCGTCGTCTTACTTTGAGCACGCCGCAGGGACCTTGGGCGTTGCAGAAATCGACGGCGGTTAAAGTCAACATCGATAAACAAATCGCTGATGTTCAAGCACATTGTTGGCTGCAAGCCAATTCGAGTGTTTGTTTGACCGAAGATATTAGTGTTGGTCAAAGTGGCGAAGCCAAGTTAGCTGTGAACGACTTTGACTTTGAACAAATCAAGCAGTTCCTGCCGCCAGAGACGAAATTACAAGGGTCGGTCAACGCGCAAGCGACAGCAAAATGGGCACCAGAGATGAAACCGGAAGTCACGGTGAACGTTGATATGCCTAAAGGTCAAGTAGAGCAAGCATTAGAGCAGCCGATAACTCTTGGTTGGGAAAGCTTTAGCTTTAAAGCGGCGCTGGCAAAAGACAAGTTAGATGCTGAGTGGTTATTTGATGTGAGAGACAACGGTGACTTATCTGGTCAGGTTTCTTTGGTCGATGTAACGTCTGAGCAGCCTGAGATTGACGGTAAGGTCTCGCTATCGACATTCCATCTGGATTTCTTAGCGCCGTTGATAGGTGAGTACAGCCTATTCAAAGCGAACATGAATACTGATTTGGCGATATCTGGTGATGTTATGCACCCTAAAGTCAACGGTCAGTTCTTGATTGAACAAATGAAGCTACAAGGTGAAGTCACGCCGATAGACATTAACTCCGGTCAGGTCGCGATCAACTTTAAAGGTCACCAAGCGGATCTTGATGCGGGTATCATGACGCCAGATGGTGAGTTGGAAGTGACCGGTGAGGCCGATTGGCAGGATCTACAAAATTGGCATACCAAAGCGCGCGTATTTGCGAAAGAGCTTCAGGTGGATCTTCCACCAATGGTAAAAATCAAAGTTGAGCCGGACATGACTATTGATGTCACACCGCAGCTTGCTAAGGTCGAAGGTAATATTAATCTGCCTTGGGGACGAGTAGTGGTTGAAGAGCTGCCACCAAGTGCGGTTGGTGTTTCAAGCGACACCGTGATTTTGGACCAGAACTTACAGCCTGTGAGTGATATTGAGCCAATGCCATTTGATGTTGAAACGGATATCAACATTAAAATCGGTGATGACTTCCAACTGGCCGCCTTTGGCTTGAAAGGTGGTCTGAAAGGTAACCTCAATGTGACACAGAAAGATAAAGGTCCGTTCATCGTTGGTGAGGTTAATATCGTCGACGGTTCTTACCGTTCTTTTGGTCAGGATTTGGTGATTGAAGAAGGTAAGATCTTAATGAATGGTCCGGCAGATCAGCCGTACGTTTCTATTAAGGCGATTCGAAACCCAGATAATACCCAAGATGATGTGATTGCTGGTGTGCGTGTAACAGGACCAGCATCGGATCCAAATGTGGAGATATTCTCTGAGCCAGCGATGCCTCAAGCGAATGCGCTCTCTTACCTACTTCGTGGTCAAGACATTGATGGCGAAGCGGGAGGCAATGCTATGACGACCACGTTGATCGGCCTAAGTTTGGCAAAGAGTGGACGCGTGGTTGGTGAAATCGGCGAAGCCTTTGGGGTTCAAGATTTACAATTGGATACAGCGGGGTCGGGCGATGATTCTCAAGTGACCGTCAGTGGTTACATTCTGCCGGGATTACAGGTGAAATACGGCGTCGGCATCTTTAACTCACTAGGCGAGTTCACAGTGCGTTATCGATTGATGCAAGATCTGTATTTAGAGGCGGTTTCTGGTGTAGATAGTGCGGTTGACCTACTCTATCAATTTGAGTTCGATTAGAGCTTGTTCACCTGCGTACATAAAGTTCATGACTAAGGAGTGGTTATGCAGCATTTAGTTTTTGTATATGGGACCTTGCGTAAAGGAGAGTGTAATCATCACTTTCTGAGCTCGGCCCAGTTTCTTGGTCAGCATGAAACGGATGCTCAGTTCGCACTGTATGACTTAGGTCCTTATCCTGCGTTGTCTGTTGGGCAGCGCTCGATACAAGGTGAAGTGTATCTGATTGATGATGAAACCTTATCCGAGCTAGATAAGTTGGAAGATGTGCCAGTAGAGTATCGTCGAGAGAGCATCGTCACGCCGTTTGGCCAAGCTTGGATCTACTTGTATCAAGATACTGAACAACTGACCGAAGAAATCGCTTCCGGAGATTGGTGTCAAAAGGTGTGAGCTATACTGACATTATCAACAGCGACGAGCTGGTCACTAAGGAGTCATGATGAAGGTATTCGTAATTGTATCAATGGCGTTGATTCTTGCCGCATGCGCGCAAACAACTCTGCCGACCTCGAGTAATGCTACCGACTGGCAAGCGTTTGGTAAGCAGTCTGCCTTAGATGGATTAAGAGTTTTATCTGAAGATCGTATCGCTGCACTGGATGGTACTAATCATGCTACGCCTGAACTGATCATGGCCTATCAAACGGGTTATCAGCAAGGGAAGCAAGAGTATTGTGAACAAAGCGCGTATATGCTTGGTGTTATCGGGCGTCCGTATTTTGGTATTTGTGATGACCTAGACCCCTTCTTTCAGCATGACTATGACGCCGGTCGAATGTCTTCTGCAGGCGCGCCTATCTAGTTGACTTACACAAGATGAAAAGCAAAAGAGCTGCCCTAAAGCAGCTCTTTTAAATTTTGTATCAGCCGTGATGCTTATTTTTTCTGAGCGCGCTCGTAAGATTCTAGGATTTCAGCTTTAGCGGCAGCAACATCTGCCCAACCATCCACTTTCACCCATTTACCTGCTTCAAGCTCTTTGTAACGCTCAAAGAATTGCGTGATCTGCGCTTTCAGTAGTTCTGGGATATCGTCCACATTTTGGATGTGATCGTACTCTTTCGAGATTTTGGTGTGTGGAACCGCAAACACTTTTGCGTCTTCACCTGACTCATCCGTCATCTTCAAAACGCCAACAGGACGGCAGCGAATCACTGAACCTGGCATTAGTGGGTATGGTGTTGGTACCAGTACGTCGACTGGGTCGCCATCAAGAGACAGCGTATTGTTCACGTAGCCATAGTTACATGGGTAGAACATTGGTGCAGACATGAAACGGTCGACAAATACCGCACCAGATTCTTTATCTACTTCGTACTTGATTGGATCTGCATTTGCAGGAATTTCGATCACGACATAGATATCTTCAGGCAGCGACTTGCCTGCTGGCACATGGTTTAAGCTCATTAGAATATTCCTTTTCATTAACGATGAGTCACACAGAAGCGGCTTCATCTGATGATAAATTCGCGTTTCACTTTAGCGACAAAAACGCGGCAGGTAAACACCTGCCGCGTTGGACAAAGGTCTGAAATTATTCTTCGTCGCGGTGCAGTTCAAGGAACTCTTCAACTTTGCGAACCATGTTCTTAGAACCAACAAAGAAAGGCACACGTTGGTGCAATTCGGTTGGTTTGATATCCATGATGCGATTGACGCCGTCTGATGCAATACCGCCCGCTTGCTCAATTAAGAACGCCATAGGGTTACATTCATAAAGCAGACGCAGTTTGCCCTGAGGATGGCTTTGCGTACTAGGATAAAGGTAGATACCACCTTTCAGTAAGTTGCGGTGGAAATCAGCAACCAATGAGCCAATGTAGCGAGAAGTGTATGGACGACCGTCTTCTGGCACATTCTCTTGGCAGTACTTGATGTACTTCTTTACCCCTTGAGGGAAGCGAATGTAGTTACCTTCGTTGATCGAATAAATCTTGCCTTCTTCTGGGATCATCATGTTTTCATGAGAAAGGCAGAAGCTGCCGATAGATGGGTCGTAAGTAAAGCCGTTTACGCCGTTACCCGTGGTGTAAACCAACATGGTTGATGAACCGTAAATCACGTAACCAGCGGCAACTTGCTTATGACCAGGCTGAAGGAAATCTTCTTCTGTCGCTGGTGTGCCAATAGGTGAAACACGGCGATAAATAGAGAAGATAGTACCGACAGAGACGTTCACATCGATGTTAGAAGAACCATCAAGTGGGTCCATCAGTACCACATATTTGGCGTTTTGGTTGAGCTCTTTGTTGAAAGCAACCGCTTCGTCTTCTTCCTCACTGGCAACGCCACACACTTGGTCACGAGCTTCAAGCGCGGCTTTGAACTTATCGTTCGCGTAAACATCGAGCTTTTGCTGGTCTTCACCTTGGACATTTTCCGTGCCTACAGCACCAGTGATATCACCGAGACCCGCTGCGTTGATTTCGCGGTTAACGATTTTTGCAGCTAAACGAATGGAGGCTAAAAGGGATGATAGATCACCGCTAGCGTGGGGGAAATCCGCTTGTTTTTCGACAATGAACTCGCCTAGGGTGCGCAGTCCTGACATGGTTAATCCTTACATTTTCATTTCATTGGGGGTAGTGCGCAAGTGAGCATCTCTTTATGGATGTTAAACGATTGCGCTGGATGTAAGTTTAAGTCGCAGATCTTTTTAATGGTAATGAAGTAACTGTTTGAGATCTCAATTTATTTGTAGACTTGTTTGAGCGATTCATCAGTAAGCAAGAGGTTGTACAGTCTGTGTTCAACCTTGTCATATTTGTGAAAGGGACTGCAAGAAGAAGGCTAAAGTCTCTCGCTTTTCTGGTTGTGATCGCGATAATGAAAGCATTAAAGAACGCATTACAAGGTTTAGTTTATGCACATTCATATCTTGGGTATCTGTGGCACATTTATGGGCGGCGCTGCGATTTTAGCGCGCCAATTAGGGCATAAAGTCACTGGTTCTGATGCCAACGTTTACCCACCGATGAGCACGTTGCTTGAGTCTCAAGGTATTGAAATTATTGAAGGCTTCGACTCGTCTCAACTCGACCCTCAACCAGACCTTGTGGTGATTGGTAATGCCATGAGCCGTGGTAACCCATGTGTTGAACATGTGCTCAATACCAACATGCGCTACACCTCTGGTCCGCAGTGGCTCAACGAGTTTTTGCTGCACGATCGCTGGGTATTGGCGGTATCGGGTACACACGGTAAAACGACCACGTCGAGCATGCTGGCTTGGATACTCGAAGACTGCGGTTATCAACCTGGTTTCCTAGTTGGTGGAGTTCTTGGTAACTTTGGAGTCTCTGCTCGTTTGGGAGAAAGCATGTTTTTTGTCGTTGAAGCGGACGAATATGACAGTGCTTTTTTCGATAAGCGTTCTAAGTTTGTGCACTACCATCCTCGAACCTTAATCATGAACAACCTTGAGTTTGATCATGCTGACATCTTCGATGATCTAGAGGCGATCAAGCGCCAATTCCATCATTTAGTGCGAACGGTTCCCGGCAATGGCTTAATCTTAGCTCCGAAGCAAGACCAAGCTTTGGCGGATGTATTAGAGCGTGGTTGCTGGACAGAAAAGCAGTTTTCAGGTGTTGATGGCGACTGGCAAGCGCACAAATTAGTGGTCGATGGCTCAAAATTTGAAGTTGCTCTGCAAGGCGAGAAGGTCGGTACCGTCGAATGGGATTTGGTGGGTGATCATAACGTTGATAATGCACTGATGGCGATTGCCGCGGCGCGACACGTTGGCGTAACGCCGGAGCTTGCGTGTCAGGCTCTGGGCCGTTTCATCAACACTAAGCGTCGTTTAGAGCTCAAAGGTGAAGAACAAGGCATCACGGTTTACGATGATTTTGCGCATCACCCAACGGCAATTGAACTCACTGTCGGTGGTTTGCGTAACAAGGTAGGTGAAAAACGCATCCTTGCTGTGTTAGAGCCGCGTTCTGCTACCATGAAGCGTGGTGTACACAAAAATACACTTGCAGAGTCACTACGCAGTGCAGATGAAGTCTTCTTGTTCCAGCCAGATAATATCGAGTGGTCTGTGCAAGACATTGCCGACCAATGTAAACAGCCAGCGTTTGTCGATGCGGATATAGATAACTTTGTAGCCAAGATCGTCGAACGTGCGCGACCAGGTGACCAAATTCTAGTCATGAGTAATGGTGGCTTTGGCGGTATTCACGGCAAGATTCTCGAGCAACTTAAACAAAAAGTCTGATTTTATGCAAAACAAACAGCAGCAAGCAGAAAAAGCCATCACTTTAGCGTTAACTGGAGCATCTGGTGCGCCTTATGGTCTGCGCCTTTTAGAATGTTTGGTCGCGGCGGATTATCATGTCTACGTTCTGATCTCTTCGGCGGCTCGTGTCGTGATGGCAACCGAACACAACCTTAAGTTGCCAAGTGGGCCAGAAGCCGCAAAGCAAGCGTTGGTGGAACACCTCAACTGTGACCCAAATAACATCACCGTTTGCGGTAAAGATGACTGGTTCTCGCCGGTTGCGTCTGGTTCTGCTGCACCCAAGCAAATGGTGGTTTGCCCATGCTCTGCGGGAAGCGTTGCGGCCATAGCACACGGTATGTCGGACAACTTGATCGAACGGGCCGCTGATGTAGTAATGAAAGAGCGTGGGCAGTTGTTGCTCGTCGTTCGCGAAACACCATTTTCAACGCTGCATCTGGAGAACATGCACAAGCTATCGCAAATGGGCGTCACCATCATGCCAGCGGCTCCGGGTTTCTACCATCAGCCAAAGAGCATTGAAGACTTAGTGGATTTTATGGTGGCGAGAATTCTCGACCACTTAGGTATCGAGCAAGGTTTAGTGCCTCGTTGGGGTTATGACCAGCGTTCGTGAGCTGATTGTGTAACCACTCAAATACCTTTACAATCCATCCAACTCATCGGGGAGCAAACCCATTTAGCATTGAGTCAATCAATGCATTTGGGCGCTGAGACCTAAGTTCTTAACTAGGGACCCGTATTACCTGAACCAGATAATGCTGGCGTAGGAATTGAGTCTGGATATTGGAAGTCCTTAATAGCCGCCTCAACCCTGTGCCGCTCAACTTATTTCTCTGAAATACTCATGGAGAGCGAGCAGTGAAAACCACTTCAAGTCTGATTGCCTTAGCTGCAATTACCTCTACTTCAGCGTTTGCTGCTGAAAACCCATTAACTATTTATACCTACGATTCTTTTGCCGCAGATTGGGGGCCGGGTCCTAAAATCGAGCAAGCTTTTGAAGCAAAATGTGGCTGTGACGTTAACTTCGTAGCGTTGGACGATGGTGTATCGATCCTGAATCGTCTTCGTCTTGAAGGCGGTAATAGCAAAGCCGACATCGTGTTAGGTCTGGATAACAACCTGATGGCAGAAGCAAAGAAAACCGGTCTGCTTACCGAGCACAATGTGGATACGGCCAACACAGTGTTACCAAATGGTTGGAGCGATACGACGTTTGTACCGTACGATTACGGCTACTTCGCATTTGTGTACAACACAGAGAAACTGGCTAATCCGCCGAAAAGCATGAAAGAGCTGGTGGAAACGCGCGACGATTTGAAAGTGATTTATCAAGATCCGCGTACGTCAACGCCGGGCCAAGGCTTGATGCTGTGGATGAAATCCATCTATGGCGACGATGTGACGCAAGCGTGGCAGAAGCTAGCGAGCAAAACCGTAACGGTCACGAAAGGTTGGTCAGAAGCGTATTCCATGTTCCTTAACGGCGAGTCAGACTTAGTGCTTTCTTACACTACGTCACCTGCGTACCACTTAATTGCGGAAAACGATTCAACGTTTGCGACGGCGAATTTTGCTGAAGGTCACTACATGCAAGTTGAAGTCGCCGCTAAAGTGAAAGGGGCAAAAAATTCAGAACTTGCTGATCAATTTATGAATTTCATTTTAAGTGATGAGTTCCAGTCAGCGATGCCAACGGGTAACTGGATGTACCCTGTTACTGACGTTGAGTTACCTAAAGGTTTTGAAACCTTGAGCGTTCCAAACAAGTCGTTGAGCTTTAGTGCTGATGAAGTGGCAAAAATGCGTAAGTCTTGGATTCGCGAATGGCAAAGCGCACTGACGTTTTAGCTGACGTTCCACCCCTCATCTGAATGAGATAGGTTTTACCTTTGAATTCTGTTCCAAAAATAGGTTTAGGGGTCGCGATGATCATCGCGACCTTTGTTGTTTCTGCCCTAGGTGCTTTGATTGTTCAAGCCCCTTCACTTGATGTGTCTGTGGTATGGGACGACCCGTATTATCAACATGTCACCAAGTTCAGCTTTTACCAAGCTTTTCTTTCCACATTGCTCAGTGTTGGCTTGGCCATTCCAGTTGCGCACGCGCTTTCGCGTCGCCAATTTATTGGTAAATCATTACTGCTTAAGCTGTTTGCATCGACGCTAGTTTTGCCTGTTTTGGTTGGTGTTTTCGGGCTATTAGCGATTTATGGCAACAGCGGTTTGTTAGCGCAGTGGCTACAGAGTTTCGATAGCAAACTGCCATTTTCTATTTACGGTTTGAACGGCATTTTACTCGCCCATGTGTTCTTTAATTTACCTTATGCTGCGCGCTTGCTGTTGCAAGCATTAGAATCTATTCCTGCCGAGCAACATAAGCTGTGTGCGCATTTAGGTATGAACCATTGGAATAAGTTTCGTTGGGTGGAATGGCCGCGTTTAAGGCAGCAACTTCCCCACGTTTGTGGCTTGGTATTTATGTTGTGCTTCACCAGTTTTGCCACTGTAATGGCGTTGGGGGGCGGGCCAAAATCTACCACCATTGAATTGGCAATTTACCAAGCGATTAAGTTTGATTTTGATTTACAAGCTGGGGCGTTATTGGCGCTGTGGCAGATGCTGTTATGTGGACTGCTTGCCATTGGAGTGCAGAAGTTAACAAAGCCTGTTTCTATCAGTGCTGGCAGCACATCGGTACAGCAATATTTAACGAAGGATCATGGGTGGTCAAAAGCTTGGGATAGCTTTTGGATCATAGGTGCCTTTTTACTGGTGATACCACCGTTATTGATGGTGTTACTGAGTGGCATCAACCAACAAGTTTGGACGGTGTTAACCGATGAACGTTTTTGGTCTGCGTTATCTAACTCACTCAAAGTGGCAGGGTTAGCCAGTGCGCTTGCGGTCGCTGCGGGCGTGTCTATATTGTTGACCAGTCGCCGTTGGCGGTTGCAGTACAAAAATACGCGAGCCGATCAGATTGAGCTAATCGGCACCATTATTTTGGTGACTCCTGGTTTGGTGATTAGCACCGGATTATTCTTGCTGTTGCGATCATTTACCGATGTTTTTAGCTTGGCGTTTTTTGTTGTGATTTTGGTAAATGGTTTGATGGCTTTGCCTTACGTGATCAAAACGCTGGCACAGCCAATGCTGCACATCGAGCAGCAATACCAGTATGTGTGTGCCAGCTTAGGCATGCGTGGCTGGCAACGCTTTAAAGTGGTGGAGTGGCAGGCGCTGCGCAAGCCATTCGCACATGCGTTTGCGATCAGCTTTATGTTTGCGATTGGCGATTTAAGTGCTATTGCGTTGTTTGGTGGACAAGAGTTCCGAACTTTACCTCTGTATTTGTTCCAGTTACTTGGCAGCTATCAGATGGACGCGGCTGCGGTGGTATCGGTGACCTTGTTGTTGTTGAGTGTGGGCTGTTTTGCCTTGATTGAGAAAGTATTGAAAACGAAGGAGAGAGCGTAATGTTAGTGTTGGATGATGTGCAGTACACCTACCAACGTGAGCTGTTTCGTTTTGATTTAACGATTGAGCAAGGTCAGATAGTGTCGCTGATGGGACCAAGTGGGGCTGGAAAATCGACGTTGCTAGCGTTGGTGGCTGGGTTTATCCATCCTGACCAAGGTGACATTCGGGTTGATGGTGAGTCGATTGTGCACAAAGAGCCTTATCAGCGTCCTTTCTCCATGCTGTTCCAAGAGCATAACTTGTTTTCTCACTTGTCGGTGCGTGACAACATTGGCTTAGGTTTACACCCAGGGCTAAAGCTTACGGTAGACCAAAAACGTCAGGTTGAACAAGCGGCGCAGCAAGTTGGCGTTGCAGAGTACCTCGACCGTTTGCCTGAGCACCTTTCTGGAGGGCAGCGTCAACGTGTTGCCTTGGCGCGTTGTTTTGTTCAGCCTCATCCCATGTGGCTGTTGGATGAGCCTTTCTCGGCGCTTGATCCGGTTTTACGTGAAGAGATGCTGAGCTTGGTAAAAAAACTGGCGGCAGAGCGGGGAATAACCGTATTGATGGTCACGCACCATTTAAGCGATGCCAAAGCCATTGCCAGCCACTTTGTGTTTGTGGCTGATGGCAAAGTGGAAGCGGCGGATAGTATGTCTGCATTGAGTGAGCAGCATGCTAGTGAGAAGCTTGCGGCATTTATCCGAGCCGCACGCTAATGCTCAATGGTGGCTGGGTTATGCTTCTCCGCAACACAAACCATGTCGAGGACCAAATTCAAATTGAGATCTTAGGCTCATGATATGGTCAATCATCGCTTGTACTCGTCGCGTTCGGTTTGCGCCAGGACGATAGACTAAATAAATGGGCATTGGTACCGTGTGCCATTGAGGTAAGACTCTGACTAAGGAGCCATTTTCCAGCTCTTGCGTCATGTTTTGCATAGGTAAGTTAGCGATTCCCAATCCTTTGAGCGCGCCTTTTAATACCGCTTCTACGGTGGTGCTAGAGAAGTTACTGCTTACTGAGACGTTGACCGTGTTGTCCTGCGAAATCAACGTCCAAGGGCCTATCTCTGAAACATACTGATATCTCAAACAGTTGTGTGTTGTCAGATCTTCTGGCGTTTTAGGTACGCCACACTCAGCTAAATACTCAGGACTGGCGGCCAATACTCGGGTGGTGTAACCCAATTTTTTAGCAATCAGTCGATCATCGACGATCTGGCCGACTCGAATTGCCATATCAAAACCGTGTGAAAACAGATCAACAAAATCGTTCGATGCTTCTAACGCAATTTGTACTTTTGGCCATTGTTTTAAAAATGGTAAAAAGATGTGCTCAGCCATATACGCATCCAAGGCTGGCGGCGCAGCAATGCGAAGCCGACCTTGGATCTGCTGTTCCATTTCTTGAACGTCTTGACCAATCGAGTGAAATTCCTCAACTAAGCTTGCAGCACGCTCTAAAACCATTTGACCAGCTTCGGTAATCACCAACTTTCGGGTCGTGCGCTCTAGGAGCTTGGCTTCAAAGTGTTGTTCGAGTTTGGTTATGGCTTTACTAACAGTAGATTTTGGTAGGTTTAACTCCAGCGCGCACTTGGTTAAGCTCAGTAGTCGACAGCTTGTGACAAAGATAGAGAGCGTCCTAAAGTCAATTGTTTCTAAATTTCGAACAATCACTTTCAATTATCCATATTGTTTCAATATTGATCTGATTATAGTCTGGCTCTTCATCCTTAGCCATCAAGTTATTGTCATTTGAGGTAAACAACATGTCCAACTCTGTAGACTTATTTTCTCCTATCGAACTCGGTCAATTAGCATTAGATAACCGTGCCATTATGGCCCCTTTAACGCGCGCTCGTGCCAGCGCAGATCATATCCCGAATGACCTTATGGTTGAGTACTATGCTCAACGCGCGAGTGCTGGACTTATCATTGCTGAATGCACCATGGTGATGGAAGGAACGTCTGCTTTTATGGCAGAACCGGGCATTTATAACGAAGAACAAATTGCAGCTTGGAAAAAGGTAACGGATGCGGTTCATGAAAGAGGCGGTAAGATCGTATTGCAAATTTGGCATGCGGGACGCGCTTGTCATCCTGAACTGAATGATGGGAAAACGCCTGTTGCAGCGAGCGCACTAGCCATTCGTGATGAGTTAGTTCATACCCCTTCAGGTAAGCAAGCATATACGGTACCACGAGCACTCGAAGTGGATGAGATAGCTTCCATTGTGGCAGCGTTTAAGCAAGGTGCGAAAAACGCTAAGAGAGCAGGCTTTGATGGTGTGGAGATACATGGCGCCAATGGTTATCTTATCGATAACTTTCTTCGTGATGGATCGAATTTACGTACTGATGAATACGGTGGCTCAGTCGAAAATCGTGCCCGTTTTTTACTTGAGATAGTTAAAGAAGTGGTCGAGGTATGGGGACCTGGAAGAGTAGGGCTGCGCACATCACCATTAAATGGATTTAATGACATGAAAGACAGCGATCCGGTTGGCTTGGTTCGTTACTTAGCTAAGCAACTTAATGCTTTCGATCTTGCTTATTGGCACGTGATGCGTGCGGATCTAAAGGGCGTACAAAAAGCAGATGTTCTCAAGCCAGCACGCGAAAACTATCAAGGTTACCTAATGGCCAACGTGGGCTACAGTGCACAAGAAGCGACAACGGCAATTGCAGAAAATCAAGTTGATGTGGTCGCATTTGGCGTTCCATTTATCGCCAACCCTGATTTAGTTGAGCGATTTAAGAAAAATGCACCTCTTAATGAGGCAAAACCTGAGCACTTTTATTTAGGTGGAGCAGAAGGTTATACCGATTACCCAGTAATGGCATAATCCTTACTTGTTCAATATAAAAAGGACGCTAATGTTAGCGTCCTTTTTCGTTTCTTTAGTTGTTTAACCTTGCGCTTGCGGTTTCACGACCATCACATTGATTGGAGAATATTCCACGACCTTACTTGCGACAGAGCCAAGCATTACTTTATTGATTTTAGAACGCTTGTGACTTGGCATAATGATGAGATCAGCGCCCAAGCGCTCTGCATAATCAAGAATCGTCGCGTAGGCTTTGCCCTCAGCAACATGCACTTGGTACACCACATCTTCAGCAATATGCTTATTGGCAAAAGCTTTTAATTGCTGCTTCACGTCTTGCTTCATTTTGGCTGCTGCATCTTTTGGGAAGTATGTAGCAACCATCGACATGTGAATACCAGGTAGTACTGTTAGAAGGTGGATTTGCGCATTCGCTTGCTTTGCCTGCCAAACCGCTAGTTCAACCGCTCGGTCTGAAAAGCCTTGGTCATTTAGATCAACCGGAACAAGAATTTGTTTGTACATTCAATGTCTCTCACTAAGGCCCCTTGTCCTCGGGGCCAAATCGGTTATGCGCTCAATTGTTCCTTACGAGCACGACGTTTTTGGTTCATGGCAAGCACCAGCAAAATCATTAAGCATGGCACAAATACCCATTCTTTCATCGGACGTTCTGCATCTTGGATAACCCACTTGATCTCCCAATCAAAGTCGATACCTGCAGACTCTGCCGGACTACCAAACTCGACCATATCTACAATCATTTTGTTGTCGCTTTCGGTCAGCATCAGACCCATAGACGAAATACGTGCTTCCGCTGTTGTCGCACTGTCTTCGAATGGAAGACGAACCGTTTTCTCGATGTAGTCGCCTTCAAGGTTTTCGCCGGCAACACGTAGCTCCAATGATTCTCCTACATTTAGCGTTTCCGTGATTTGAGCTACCTCAACGCCAGGAGAAAGAACTTTCGCTGGATACAGCATGTCCCACCAAAAACCAGGACGGAAAAACGAAAATGTCAGTACTAATAATAGAACGGTTTCCCACCACTTGTTACGTGTGAACCACCATCCTTGTGTTGCGGCGGAGAAGATCAGCATCGCAATGATCGATGAGATGACCGTGAGTGCTAAATGCCACCAAGAGTCTATCCCCATCAACAGTAGTTGGGTATTGAACACAAACATGAATGGCAAAATGGCGGTTCGAATATCGTAAGTAAAGCCTTGGATACCGGTACGAATTGGGTCTGATTTAGCAATCGCAGCCGCCGCAAATGCCGCAAGACCTACGGGTGGGGTGTCGTCGGCCAAAATACCAAAGTAGAAAACGAACAAGTGCACCGCAATGAGTGGGATGATCAAGCCATGTGCTGCACCTAGCGTGACAATAACCGGTGCCATCAACGTAGAGACGACGATGTAGTTCGCCGTTGTCGGTAGACCCATCCCAAGAACCAAGCTGATTATTGCAGTAAACAGCAGCATAAGAATGATGCTACCGCCAGAGATAAACTCGACGAAGTCCGTCATGACCAGGCCGATACCCGTTAGGGTGACGACCCCAACTACGGTACCTGCCGCTGCCGTTGCAACGCCGATACCAATCATATTGCGAGCGCCAGCAACCAAGCTCTCAGCCAGATCGACGAAGCCATCTTTGGTTTTCTGCATCATGTCACCTTGCTTTGATAACAGAGCAATCAATGGACGCTGAGTCAGCAAAATGAAAATCATGAACACCGTTGCCCAGAATGCTGAAAGACCTGGCGAGAAGCGCTCTACAGTCAGACACCAAACCAATACAACGATAGGCAGTAGATAGTGCAAACCAGATTTAACCGTTGGGCCAGGATCTGGTACTTCTGTTAACTCTGCATCAATCTCAATTGCGCCATCTTGCACATGATTCGCTGAGATCTTCACCAAGCCAACGTACGCAATTAACAGGGCAACCGTAACAATTGGCGTCGCGGCATCACCAAAGACATCTTTCGTCCAACCCACTCCGTAGTAAACCAATGCGCTGATCACACACAGTCCTAAGATTGTGCCAGTAAAGGAAAGCAAACTTTGTACTAACGTTGGGTTGTGGCGACGAGGAAGACCTGTCATACCCGCTTTACACGCCTCAAGGTGAACGATGTAAATCAAAGCGATGTAAGAGATAAGTGCCGGAAGTAGGGCAGCCTTAATCACCTCAACGTAGGAGATACCGACATATTCCACCATCAAGAATGCCGCCGCGCCCATGATTGGTGGCGTTAACTGACCATTGGTTGAGGCAGCAACTTCAACGGCTCCCGCTTTGGTGCCCGGAAAACCGACACGTTTCATCAATGGAATGGTAAAGGTACCAGTGGTTACCACGTTTGCGATTGAAGAGCCAGAAACAAGCCCGGATAAACCAGATGCAACAACGGCCGCTTTTGCAGGACCACCTTTCATATGACCCAGTAAAGAAAAGGCGACTTTAATGAAGTAAGCACCTGCGCCAGCACGTTCCAGCATGGCGCCAAACAATACAAACAAGAACACAAAAGAGGTTGAAACGCCTAATGCGACACCGAATACACCTTCCGTTGTTAGCCATAAGTGAGACATGGCCTTGTTTAAGCTCGCTCCTTTATGCGCGATGACATCGGGCATGTAAGGGCCTGCAAAGGTGTAAGTAAGGAAGACAGCAGCAACCACCATCAGTGGTGGACCGAGCGCTCGGCGTGTTGCCTCTAAAAGGAGAACCATACCGATGACAGCAACGACGATATCTGCCGTTGTTGGTGCACCGGAACGTCCAGCTAGCTCGGTATAAAAAAGGTAAATATATGCCGCAGAAAAACTACCTGCTAGCGCCAATATCCAATCGACAAGAGGGATATGATCGCGAGGGGAATTTTTCATCGCTGGATAAGCAGTGAAAGCCAAGAAGATCGCGAAAGTGAGGTGGATTGATCGCGCTTCCGTGTCGTTCAGTACGCCGAAATTAAAAATAAATGGTAGCGGAGATGCGTACCATAATTGAAATAGTGACCAACACAGAGGAACAAACCAAAGGATTCGTCCTTGCATTCCCGAGGGGCTACGTGCACCTGTGTCTGCCTGAGCCACCATTTCTTGCACATCTTGTGACGGAGCTTGATTCGTCGCCATGTACTTTTTCCTTATTATTGATGGTCCTGTCGGATTTTTATCGAGAACCACACTTCGCCTTTATCAGTGTAGCGAATGGAGCGAAGTTTGCTTTCGAGTATTTTGCTGCCTGAACTCAAAGTGTTGAATTTTGGAGACTCTGCTAGGCGGCGTTTAAGTTTTTCTTGGGTATGAACTCGCAATTTTCGGAAGAAAACTGGCGAATGAAGCATGCAGTTAGCACGTGCTACAACCTGCATGCTCAAACAGGCAGAAAACCATCTTTTCCTGCCTGTGAGTTTGGAGTCTGAGGAAGTTACTTAAGTAGACCCACTTCTTTGTAGTATTTTTCTGCACCTGGGTGAAGAGGGATAGATAGACCCGCTTTCACCATGTCTTCTTTTTTCAGGTTTGCAAACGCAGGGTGTAGACGTTTGAACGTATCGAAGTTTTCAAACACGGCTTTTGCAACGTTGTAAGCGACATCGTCTGAAACGTCTGCTGTTGTAACCATCGTTGCTGCAACACCAAAGCTGTTTACGTCTTTGTCTGTGCCACGATACATGCCAGCCGGCACTGAGCTAAAGGCGTAGTATGGGTTATCAGCAACAATCTTATCGATTTTCGGGCCAGTTGCAGAAACTAGCTTAGCATCACATGATGTTGTTGCTTCTTTGATTGAACCGTTCGGGTGACCCACCATGTAAATGAATGCGTCAATTTTGTTGTCACAAAGTGCTTGAGAACGCTCAGAGCCCTTTAGCTCAGAAGCCAATTTGAAGCTGTCGTTTGTCCAGCCCATCGCTTCCATAACAACGCCCATGGTTGCACGGTCACCAGAGCCAGGGTTACCGATGTTTACGCGCTTACCTTTTAGGTCTTCAACGTTTTCGATACCTGAATCTGCACGAGCAATGATGTTGAAAGGTTCTGTATGAAGAGAGAACATTGCACGTAGCTTTTTGTACGGGCCTTGTTCCGCAAACTTACTCGTACCGTTGTAGCCGTGGTACTGCCAATCCGATTGCACGATACCAAAATCTAACTCGCCAGCACGGATAGTGTTAACGTTGTAAATAGAGCCGCCAGTCGATTCTACTGAACAACGAATGTTGTGTTCTTTACGACCTTTATTGACCAATTTACAGATAGCACCACCAGTAGGGTAGTAAACACCTGTCACAGAGCCAGTACCGATAGTAATAAACTCTTGAGCGTTAACTGCGCCTGCACCCATTACTGCTGCAGCGATAGCGCCTACTTTGAGAAGTTTGTTAAATGCCATGAATTTCCCTTCCTTATATTCATTATTTACCCGGAAATAACCATAAATCACTTCTGGAGTTTCCTATTTGGAAACGGCATCTTTTCCAATCCAATCGTTTGAAAAAGCGAGCGAATCATAACAAAAAATTGGCAGAAAATTATCCAATTGTTAAATGTTATAGTTGATAAGTCTGAATCTTGTGCAGGAGGATAGTGTTAGATTTGTGATTTAATTCTTTTTATAACAAACACTTAATAAGTATTAAGTGAACGAAGTGAAAAAGATCAATTGCGTGATGTTAATCACAAAATAGGTGGTTAAATAATGGTCTGGATAAGAAAAAATTTACATAAATCATGGGCTACAAAATGAGATTTCTTTTATAGCCCACAAAGAGTTAGCTGATCTAAATGTGAAAGAACTTAGCCAGTGTATTCGAACAGTTCACACACTGATTTGAACAACTGTTCAGTCGTAATCGCCATCGTTGGAGTGATAAAGATAGTGTCATCACCTGCAACAACACCAAGAATACCTTCGGATTTACCCAGTGAGTCAAGCAAGCGAGCAATCAACTGCGCAGCACCAGGGCCAGTATGGATAACAACTAATGCCGCGTTATGGTCAATGTCTAGCACCAGTTCACGCAAAGAGCTGCTTACAGTCGGTACGCCTAGCTCAGCAGGAAGGCAGTAAACCATTTCCATTTTTGCATTGCGTGTGCGGACGGCGCCAAATTTAGTCAGCATGCGTGATACTTTCGATTGGTTAATGCTTTCAAATCCTTGTTGTTTGAGTGCATCAACAATCTCACCCTGTGAGCCAAAGCTCTCTTCTTTTAACAGGGCTTTAAAGGCGCGGACTAAGTTGTCTTGTTTTTCTGAATTGCGCATAGTCATTACGAATCTCTTATTACGGGTCAGCAATTTTGCATATTCTCGCATATATATTCATGCGGTGCCAAAGAGTCCCAGTATTATGTTAGTTACGTCACTGTAAACTATATACCACATGGAATTCTTTAACTATATGAAGTAGGGCTGTTTTTGTTTTCTTGAATTCCTTGTCATTTCAACAGAATAAAAGAATAATCCAAGCCCCATTTGTAGCACGGTAACAGCGAGTTGCGCGAGGTCGCAAAGCTAGCGTTAATTGATTGTAATCAAGTTGTGATTCCGATAGCTTTATTTAAGTTGGTTACAAACTACCCTACGAATACGTTTATAAGAGAAATACTCTCAAGGAGAACTACATGAAAGTAGCCGTTATTGGTGCCGCTGGTGGCATCGGTCAAGCCCTGGCCCTTCTACTTAAGAACCGTCTTCCTGCTGGTTCTGATTTAGCCCTATACGATATTGCTCCAGTAACTCCTGGTGTGGCTGCTGATCTTAGCCACATCCCGACGCCAGTTTCTATCAAAGGTTACGCGGGTGAAGATCCTACTCCAGCACTAGAAGGTGCGGATGTTGTGCTGATTTCTGCAGGTGTTGCTCGTAAGCCTGGTATGGATCGCGCGGATCTATTCAATGTAAATGCTGGTATCGTTAAGTCGCTAGCGGAGAAGATTGCGGTTGTTTGTCCGAAAGCTTGTGTTGGTATCATCACAAACCCGGTAAATACAACAGTGCCAATTGCCGCTGAAGTACTTAAAAAAGCGGGTGTTTACGATAAGCGTCGCTTGTTCGGTGTAACAACACTGGATGTTATCCGTTCAGAAACATTCGTTGCAGAGCTAAAAGACAAAGATCCAGGTGACATTCGCGTACCTGTTATCGGTGGTCACTCTGGCGTAACGATCTTACCTCTACTGTCTCAAGTGGAAGGCGTTGAGTTTACAGCTGAAGAAGTAGAAGCATTAACGAAACGTATTCAAAACGCAGGTACTGAAGTTGTAGAAGCGAAAGCGGGTGGTGGTAGTGCAACACTATCAATGGGCCAAGCTGCATGTCGCTTTGGTCTGTCTCTAGTTCGTGCTCTTCAAGGAGAAGAAGGCGTAGTTGAATGTGCATACGTTGAAGGCGACGGTGAACATGCGACTTACTTCGCACAGCCTGTGAAACTGGGTAAAGAAGGCGTAGAAGAAGTACTAAGCTACGGCAAACTCAGCGACTACGAAAAGTCTGCACTAGACGGTATGCTAGAAACACTAAATGGCGACATCAACATTGGTGTTGAATTCGCAAAGTAATCTAGAAAGCTCGAATAAGAAGAAAGCCGATCAAAATGATCGGCTTTTTTGATCTTTGGCTTCTCTGCTTCGTAAAATTACTTGATCAAAACAACGTGGTGAAGGAGAAGATGATGGAAGCAAGTCGAATCCGTAAAGGCATGGTTGTTGAGTGCCAGCAGGGCGTAGGTACGATATTGGTGGTCGACCGTGAAGCAGAGACGGTACTGTTGTCGAAACAAGGCTCTGATCAGCAGATTGCGGTTAGCTTTGATGAAATAGAAGATGACCCACAACTGCATGGCGGTAGTGACAGATATTACTAGCGCCTATCACGGCATTAGGTATCAGATACAAAAAAGGAAGAGCTTGCTCTTCCTTTTTGTTTTAAGTCTTGCGTTATGGGTTGCTATGATTACTTCGTGCGTTGTACCGCGACATGAGCCAGAGTAATAAGCGCTTGCTTGTATTCAGATTCCGGCAATACTGATAGTTCTTCGATTGCTTTGTCTGCTTCTTCTAGTGCTTTTTGCGTCGTGTATTCCAGAGATCCGGCCTCTTTCATCACCGCGAGAATTTCTTCTAAGCGATCCATGCCATTGGCCTTCTCAATTGCTTCGCGAATCATGAGGGCATTGTCTGGCGTGGTATTACGCATAGCGTGAAGTAGAGGTAAAGTTGGCTTGCCTTCAGCCAAATCATCCCCCACATTTTTACCCATGTCTTCGCCATCAGAGGTGTAATCCATGACGTCATCAATAAGCTGAAACGCAGTACCCAAATACTTACCGTAATTTTGCATTGCGATTTCAACATGCTCAGGAGCATCGTTTAAGATTGCGCCAATTTGAGTTGCAGACTCAAATAAGCGTGCTGTCTTAGAGTAGATGACTTGCATGTAGCTTTCTTCTGTCGTGTCAGGATCGTTACAGTTCATCAACTGCTGAACTTCACCTTCGGCGATCACGTTTACGGCGTTGCTCATTAGCTTAAGGATCTTCATGGATCCTAGCTCCGTCATCATTTGGAATGAGCGAGTATAGATAAAGTCCCCAACTAACACGCTAGCAGCATTGCCAAATGCAGCATTCGCAGTTGCTTTACCGCGGCGCATGTCTGATTCGTCGACCACGTCATCATGCAGCAAAGTCGCTGTATGGATGAACTCAATAAACGCAGCTGCCATTGTATGACCGTTGCCTTGGTAACCAAGTGCGCGGGCTGACAGTATCGCTAAAAGCGGTCTCAGACGTTTGCCTCCACCACTCACGATATAAAAACCGAGCTGGTTGATTAAAGAGACATCAGAATTAAGTTGGGCTTGAATTGTTTCATTCACTTTTGCCATGTCATCGGCAGTAAGCGCTTGGATAGTTTTAAAATCCATCGTATATCCGGCTGAAGTTAGACCCTGCAAGGCTTATTCGATTTATATAATTGTCGAATAATACACTAAAAAACGTTGATTAATACATTACTAAAGGGCATGATTGCCGCACTTTTCTTTGGCGATTAGCTTTTCGCCAATTTTTTCAAAATATGGCTTGTCATAGGAGCATCTATTCTGTAGAATCTGCGCCCTATTGATGATTAGTTTAGCGCACACCCTCAAGAAAGGCTGTGCGGAAAAAGCGGAGTAAAATATGTACGCTGTTTTCCAATCTGGTGGTAAACAACACCGTGTAAGCGAAGGTCAAACTCTTCGTTTAGAGAAATTAGACGTTGAAACTGGTGCAACTGTAGAATTTGATAAAGTTCTTCTTGTTGCTAACGGCGAAGACATCAAAGTTGGTGCTCCTCTTGTAGAGGGCGGCAAAATTGTTGCTGAAGTTGTACAACACGGTCGTGGCGATAAAGTTAAAATCGTTAAGTTCCGTCGTCGTAAGCACTCTCGTAAGCAACAGGGTCACCGTCAGTGGTTCACTGAAGTGAAGATCACTGGTATCAACGCTTAATCTATTAGGAGAGTTTAACAATGGCACACAAAAAAGCTGGTGGTTCTACTCGTAACGGCCGCGATTCAGAAAGCAAACGTCTAGGTGTTAAGCGTTTCGGTGGTGAATCTGTACTTGCAGGTAACATCATCGTTCGTCAACGTGGTACTAAGTTCCACGCTGGTAACAACGTAGGTATCGGTAAAGACCACACTCTATTCGCTCTTACTGAAGGTAAAGTGAAGTTCGAAGTGAAAGGTCCTAAGAACCGTAAGTTTGTAAGCATCGAAGCTGAGTAATTAGGTTTTTACCAAGTTACTTAATAGCTTTAAGCTGAATTCAAAAGCCCTGCCGAATCGGCGGGGTTTTTTATTTATGGCAGTCGACATATCGAAGTTTCTCGTTTCCACCTTATTTGTGGGCTGGGAGCTTAGATCTGTCATCTGCTAAAATTGTCAGATGACAAAGTAGATTTAATCCACGCACGAAGTAGTCGGAGTAAAAGATGAAGTTCGTAGATGAAGCGGTAGTAAAAGTTCAGGCTGGCGACGGCGGTAGCGGCGTTGTGAGTTTCTGGCGTGAAAAGTTCATCACTAAAGGTGGCCCTGATGGCGGTGATGGTGGCGACGGTGGTGATGTTTATATCCAAGCCGATGAAAACCTTAACACTCTGATTGATTATCGTTTCCAGCGCTTCTACGAAGCGGAGCGTGGTGAGAATGGCCGCGGTGGTAACTGTACTGGTAAACGTGGTAAAGACATCGTTCTTCGTGTGCCTGTAGGTACGCGCGCAGTGGATATCCACACAAATGAAATCGTGGCAGAAGTTGCTGAACACGGTAAGAAAGTGATGATCGCAAAAGGCGGTTGGCACGGTCTAGGTAACACGCGTTTCAAATCTTCAGTAAACCGCGCGCCTCGTCAAAGAACATTAGGCACAAAAGGTGAAGTACGTGAAATTCGCCTTGAGCTATTGCTTCTTGCTGACGTTGGTATGCTTGGTCTACCTAATGCAGGTAAATCAACCTTTATCCGCGCAGTCTCAGCAGCAAAACCAAAAGTCGCTGATTACCCATTCACGACGTTGATCCCAAGCTTGGGCGTAGTGAGTGTCGTACCAGAGAAAAGCTTTGTTGTTGCAGACATTCCAGGTCTTATCGAAGGTGCAGCAGATGGCGCTGGTCTTGGTATTCGATTCTTGAAGCACTTAGAGCGTTGCCGAGTGTTGCTGCACATGATCGATATTATGCCAATTGATCAGTCTGATCCGGTGCAAAATGCACTAACGATCATTGATGAGCTAGAGCAATACAGTGAAAAACTGGCAAGCAAGCCACGCTGGTTAGTATTCAACAAAGTTGATTTAATGCCTGAAGAAGAAGCGAATGAGAAGATCCAAGAAATCTTAGACGCACTAGGCTGGGAAGACGAGTACTTTAAGATCTCGGCGATCAACCGCAACGGCACTAAAGAGCTTTGTTACAAACTGGCTGACTTTATGGATAATCTACCTCGCGAAGAGGAAGAAGTGGCTGAAGAAGATAAAGTTAACTTCATGTGGGATGACTACCATAAAGATGCGATGGCGGGTAAAGACGTTATCACTGAAGATGACGACGACGATTGGGATGACTGGGACGATGAAGAAGATGACGGTCACGTTGTCTACGTTCGTGACTAATCAGAACCGTCAAACAATGCCTGTTTACCAATAATTCATTAAGCCGCAATTATTTATTGCGGCTTTTTTTGTATCTAAATCATATTTAGATGGTGTGATTTACGGCACAATAGCCGATACGTCGTGATTTTTGAGGGCTAGTTTGGACCTCTCGCGTATGAATGAGCAACACCCTAAAAGGAATTAGACTGATTTATGACTCTAGAAACCATACCGTCTGGAGAGTTGGCGGTATCCACTCAACGATCTATTTCTCGCCTTGTTGCCCAAGCCGGGCAAATGCTACTCGCTCATGGTGCTGAAAGTACTCTGGTGAGCGATATTATGCGCCGTATTGGCCTTGCTTGTGGGGTTAATGAAGTTGCGGTTGCGCTATCAGCCAATGCACTGGTTGTAACGACGGTAATGGATGGACACTGCATCACCACCACCCGAAGTTGTGCCGATCGTGGCATTAATATGCGCGTTATTACGCAAATTCAACGTATCTGCATCATGATGGAGCGTGGGCTGCTCGATGAAACCATGGCGCAGAAAAAGCTGAACGCCATCAGTCCAGAGCGTTATAACCGCTGGCTGGTGGTGTTTATGATTGGCTTGTCATGTGCGGCATTCAGTCATCTGGCTGGTGGCGATTGGGGGGTATTTGTTATGACCTTTTTAGCATCAGCTGGTGGCATGATCGTTCGCCAAGAAATTGGTCATCGTCACTTTAACCCTTTACTGAACTTTGCAGCGACCGCCTTTGTCACGACCCTAATTTCTGCGCAAGCGGAAATCTACCAAATCGGCAATATGCCCACCGTTGCAATGGCATCGTCGGTATTAATGCTTGTACCGGGTTTCCCGTTGATTAACTCAGTGGCAGACATGCTGAAAGGGCACATTAACATGGGGATTGCCCGGTTTGTGATGGCCAGCTTACTGACGTTGGCGACGTGTTTGGGCATCGTTGCTGCGATGAGCGTTACTGGAATTTGGGGGTGGGCAATCTAATGAGTTTGTTTGATTTGATGCTTGGCCTGCTGAATGACATGTTTTTCGCTGCGATTCCCGCAGTTGGATTTGCACTGGTTTTTAACGTGCCACAAAGAGCTTTAGTGTATTGCGCTGTTGGCGGCGCGATTGGACACGGCAGCCGTTATTTGATGATGCAGTTTGGTATTCCCATTGAATGGGCGACCTTTTTTGCCGCGACGCTAGTTGGGATGATCGGGGTATACTGGTCTCGCCGCTTTCTCGCGCACCCAAAAGTGTTCACTGTGGCAGCTTTGATCCCGATGGTACCTGGCGTGTTTGCATACAAAGCAATGATAGCCATGGTTGAGATCAACCATATTGGTTATTCACCTGAGCTCGTTGCAACTTGTATGGAGAACTTTCTTAAGGCCATGTTTATTATTGCAGGTTTAGCTGTTGGTCTTGCTGTTCCAGGGCTGTTATTCTATCGCCGCAGACCTATTGTATAAGGACCTAACATGATCATTAGTATGATTGCCGCGATGGCCGACAATCGCATCATTGGCAAAGACAATCAAATGCCTTGGCATCTTCCCGCTGATTTCGCTTGGTTTAAGCGTTGCACCATGGGAAAACCGGTTGTGATGGGACGCAAAACCTATGAGTCTATTGGTCGCCCTTTACCTGGTCGCTTGAATATTGTTATCAGCCGTGATGAGACACTAAAGATCGAAGGCGTCACTACCGTAACATCGATTGAGCAAGCTTTGGACGTGGCTGGTGACGTGGAAGAAGTGATGATCATTGGTGGTGGTGCGATTTACGCAGCTTGCCTACCGATGGCCAATAAACTATATGTAACACACATTGAAGCCGCGATTGATGGTGATACTCAGTTCCCAGATTGGGGAGACGAGTTTAAGGAAACTTACTCAGAAAAGTATCAAGCCGATGAGAAGAACGCCTACAACATGCGCTTTACTGTGTTAGAAAAGTAATTCGAGATTAATACAGCGTAGTTAATACGATAATGCCGTTCGTATAACAGCGAGCGGCCATCCCGGCCTGCCATCATCCTGAAAGCGACGGAGGAGCGTGATTCAGGATCTTCTATACGAGTACTTTGTTGTCAAAGGTATCTCTATCTACCCGCAGCGTGCGGATATTAGATTCCTAGTCTCGCTAAGGCTCGCTGGAATGACCCTACAGGAGATGTTAGGTGACAGGCATTCTCCCTACGATGGATTATCGACTATTATTCCGTGTTTAACTTAACGCATCCTGAGTAAAGATTTTCTTATCGTCCCAACGGATCATGGTTAGGCTTCCGCCCCAAACACAGCCAGTATCCAGACCGATGATCTCTTCGTCTACATGGCCTTGTAGTGCAGCCCAGTGACCAAATAACACCGTTTTATTGAGGTGAACGCGCTGAGGTACATCAAACCATGGAATAAGTTCGTTACCGGAAACTTGTTGTGGTGGTAGTTTACAATCCATATCCAAACGACCATCGGGGAAACAAAAGCGCATCCGCGTAAAAGCATTGATAATATAACGGTATCGGTCCAAACCCTGTAGAGAGTCATCCCAGGAATCAGGTTGATTACTGTACATGTTTTTTAAGAGCCAAGGCAGCTCTTCACTTTGGATGATGCGTTCAACTTCGCGGGCACATTTTCTTGCGGTTTTTAGATTCCACTGCGGTGATATACCAGCGTGACACATCACGAACTCGTCATGCTCAGCCATAAGAGGTTGCTGAGCTAGCCATGCTAATAGATCTTCTTTGTCGGGTGCTGTGAAAATAGGCGCGGTTTTATCTTTGTCTTTGACCTTTTTTATCCCGTGAGCAACGGCGAGCAGGTGAAGGTCGTGATTACCAAGCACAACGGTTGCGCTTTTGCCAAGCGACTTCACAAAGCGTAAAGTTTCTAGTGATTTAGGCCCTCTGGCGACCAAATCACCAGCGAGCCAAAGTTGGTCTTTTTTCGCAGAGAAAGAGACTTCTTCTAGTAGTCGCTGCAATTCATCAAAACAGCCTTGAATATCGCCAACAATATAGGTAGCCACTGAATCTCCAATTTACTAATTTAAAACATTTGGAACAGCAAGACGAAAGGGTTCAATTTCGGTGATGAACTCCTGTCCTTTTTCATCCAGCATTTTGTAGTGCCCTTGCATAACGCCGACAGGGGTTTCTAACGCGGTTCCGCTACTGTACGTGTATTCATCATTGCTTGGAATAAAAGGTTGTTGACCCACCACACCATCACCTTCAACCGTCATTTGCTTGCCATTCGAGTCTGTGATTAACCAGCGACGGCTCACTAACTGCACGGTTTGTTGGCTAAGGTTTTTGATGGTGATGATATAGGCGAAAACGTAGCGTTGTAGCTCAGGATTGGACTGTTCTTCGATGTATTTGGTGTGAACTTGAATTTTGATGCAAGGTTGAATGACGTCCATGTGCACTCCTCAGAAACGTAATATCCCAATAATAATAAGCCAAACCGGCAAGGGTTTGGCTTATCGTTTGAGTTCTTAGTGCTGCGGGTTATCCGCAAGCCAGTTCGCCATCGCGACGAATTGTTCTAGCGTCAGGTTCTCTGGACGCATGCTTGGATTAACACCTAGCTCTTCTAGTACTTCTGTGCTTAACAACGATTTGTAGCAGTTACGAACTGTTTTACGACGTTGGTTAAAGCCTTCACGACAAACGCGATCCAGCAAACGCAGATCTTTCGCAGGGCATGGTAGCTCTTCGTATGGCACTAGACGAACGACAGCAGAGTCCACTTTCGGTGGTGGAACGAATGCCGTTGGCGGTACTTCCAGTACTGGTACCACTTTACAGTAGTACTGAGCCATTACCGTTAAACGGCCGTAAGCTTTGCTGCCAGGACCGGCAGCTAAGCGGTTTACCACTTCTTTTTGCAGCATAAAGTGCATGTCTTGAATGTCTTTATGGAATTCAAAAAGGTGGAACATCAATGGTGTAGAGATGTTGTACGGCAAGTTACCGAAAATGCGTAGCTTGTTGTTTGGCTTCACTAATTGAGTGAAGTCAAAACGCATAGCGTCACCCTCATGGATGGTCAACTTATCCGCCAGTTCAGGGTGAGTACGTAGGCGTTCCGCCAGATCGCGGTCCAGTTCGATGACCGTGAATTTATCCACTTCACGACCTACCGGCTCAGTGATTGCACCAAGACCAGGACCGATTTCAACCAGGTTTTGACCTGGTTTTGGGTTAATCGCTGATACGATTCCATCAATAATGTATGGATCGTTCAGGAAGTTTTGACCAAAACGTTTACGCGCTTTGTGTCCTAAATGGACATCATTTCTCATTGTTTCTTCTCTACCAAATCTATCGCATGCGTGAGCGCTGTTCGGAAACTCCCTGTATCCGCTTGACCTGTCCCTGCCAGATCTAATGCAGTACCGTGATCCACCGATGTTCTAATAAAAGGTAGACCAAGAGTAATGTTTACTGAACGACCAAAGCCTTTGTATTTTAATACTGGCAACACTTGGTCGTGGTACATGCCTAAAACAGCATCAGCATCATTTAAATATTTTTCATTGAAAATGGTATCTGCCGGCAAAGGGCCGATCAGGTTGATACCTTTTTCTTGTCGAATCTTTTCCAGTGTTGGAGTGATGGTTTCGATCTCTTCACGACCTAAGCAGCCATCTTCGCCAGCATGAGGGTTAAGCCCGCAAACGTAGATGTTTGGTTGTGCGATAGCAAACTTTTCTACAAGGTCTTTATGAAGAATATCGATGATTTTTTCTAATCGCTCTTCGGTGACCGCTTTGGACACATAAGCTAAAGGAATATGTGTTGTAACCAGCGCCACGCGTAGCCCTTCCGTTGCTAGCATCATTACGACTAGCGGCGTTTGTGACTTCTCGGCGAAAAACTCAGTATGACCACTGAATGCAACACCTGCGCGATTAATCACCCCCTTATGAACAGGGCCGGTGACAATAGCATCAAATTCATCATTCATACAGCCTAAAGCCGCTCTTTCTAGCGTTTTTAATACATAGTGGCCATTCGCTTCATTGAGCTCGCCTGCGACCGCAGGTTCCGATATTTGGATATGATCAACGATAAGCGTGCCAGCTTTTTGTGCTTTAGGTGCTTCTTCTGGATTGTAATCAGACAGTTGGACTTCGATGCCAAGCTGCTTGGCTCGCTCCGTCAGCATATTCTTATCGGCACAGACGACAATTTGGTGCGCCCAATCTTCTTTCGATAGGGCAAGCACTAAGTCTGGGCCGATACCCGCAGGTTCCCCTGCGGTTACGACAATTCTACGAATTGTATTAGTTGTCATTGTTGTCATCCACGATTTCAACAAACGCACTTGCGCGTAGCTCTTGCATCCATGCGCCCGCTTCTTCATTAAATTTACGGTTAAATAGAATACGGTAAGCCTTATTCTTCATCGCTGAGTCAGTACGGTCAACTTGGCGACGATCCAACACTTCAACGATATGCCAGCCGTGAACGGTTTTGAACGGTTCGCTGATTGAGCCAACAGGCAGAGTTTCTACTTGGTGTTTAAATTCTGGCACGTACAGATCTGGCGTTTGATAACCTAGCTCACCGTCTTGTGCTGCCGAGCCAGGGTCTTGGCTGTATTGCGTTGCCAATTGAGCGAAAGTGGCTTCGCCAGCTTTGATGCGGCGTACAAACTCATTCAGTTGCTTCTTCGCCCCTTCGTCACTCAGAATCACGGTTGGTTTAATCAAAATATGACGCGCATTTACTTCCGTTACCGCAACCGTTTCTAAGCCTTTTACATCTTCAATTTTTAGGATGTGGAAACCGACGCCACTGCGGAATGGGCCAATGATGCTGCCTTTGTTTTGCATTTTGATCTGATCGGCAAAGATGGTTGGCATTTCTTCTTTACGCATCCAGCCCCAGTCGCCACCTTGTAAAGCTTTAGGACCTTTTGAGTAGGTGTAGGCCATCTCCGTAAAGTCTGCACCTTCGTTTAGCTTTTTCGCCAGCTCTTTTGCTTCTGCTTCTACAGCAGACTTTTCTTTGTCATCAGAGAAGCGCAGTTGAATGTGTCCAATTTTGTATTGAACGGTCGCATTGGTTTCTTGTGATAGTTGCTCAGCAAGGCTGTCGACTTCTGCTGGAAGGATATTAATACGGCGACGAACCAGTGCATTACGGGCTTCTGAAGCGGCGATTTCCTTACGGATTTGTTCGCGGAATTCTGGGTAACTCAAGCCTTCACTTTCTACAGAAGCGGCGAGTTGTTCTACAGATTGTTCATTATTACGTGCGATCTCCGCAATCGCTTGGTTTAAGCGGTTATCGTCAATACGCACACCGATACGGTCTGCTTCTTGGCCTTGCAACGTGTCAATAATCAGCTTTTCAACAACTTGTTCTTTTAACACGCTAGCAGAAGGTAAGCTCTTTCCGCTTTGACGTGCGTTGGCTTGCAGCGTTTTCATCGCTGTTTCGATGTCGCTTTGTAGAATTACACCGTCGTTCACGATGACCGCAACCTTATCGATCTCTACTGGTGCTGCAACCGCTCCGCAAGAGAGTAGGGTCGTGAATAAGATTGATTTCCAAATTTTCATTTAAAATTCCGTCAGTATTTTTTGAATAGGCGTCTTATTCATTTAAGACGCCTATTTCGATTAATTGTTCAGATAGAATGGGCGGCCGTACTTAATCGCGTTGTCAGAACCATCCAGTTCTTTGACTGCAGTGTCTTCACGCTGATTGGTCGCAAAGCCTTGAATACCGAAGTTAACGCTAAAGTTATTTTCGTATTCAGGTGATGCGCCAGTGCTGCCGATAGTTTGGTTTTCCCAACCAAGCAATTGGTTGGCGTAAGTCACACCAATGTACCAACAGTCAGACTGGTAACGCAGGCTCGCTAGCCATTCTAGGTCCGCATTTTCATTTAGGTCGTAGTAGTATTGACCACTTGCAGACCAGTTCGGGTTGAACTCGTAGGCCGCTACAATACCTGCTTGTGAAATGCCTTTACGAGTAATTGTGTCTAGGTTTTCGAGAATGATCGTATCTTCGATGTATTCACGCGTGACGTAACGATAGTTACCCTGAATAAAGCCACCGTTAAATTGGTACTCTAAGGTACTGTTCGCCAACTGCATGGAGCTCAAATCGATATCGTATTGAATTCCACCGTGATAGAACAAGTAATCGTTGTAGTTGAAATCAGCTTCAATCGCCCATGATGAGTAGTTGGTGGTCTCATCCGGAAGATTTGGGCTGTTGCTCAGTTTGGTCTTTTTATCGAAGTAGTAAATCTGACCAAATGAAACGTTAAGACGCTCTTTATAGTCATCATCAAAGAAGCGCGTACTTGCACCGTAGCTTAACTGGTTCGCAGAGGCGATTTTATCAATGCCACTGTACTTACGACTGCGGAATAGCCCGTAGTAGTCGGTTTGTAGCAAGGTGGTATCGTAGTTGTAGATATTGGTTTGATCTTCTTCAGGTACGTACAAGTACTGCAGCTGAGGCTCCAGTGTTTGTGTGTAGCCCTTGATCCAACTCGTGTCTCGCTCTAAGTAAAGTTGCGCATGCGTACGGAACTCGGGGATAACACGAGAAACTTCGTCATCTAACTGGTTTTGCAAGTTGACATCTGTCAGACCCGTTAAGTCTTGAGAGTAGTACGTGGAAAGCACGCGAGCTTCCGTTGTCCACGTTGCCCATGAATTTGAAAGCGGCAATGTAAGTCCTGGCTCAATATGAACACGGGTCGCATTTGGTCGCGCAGTATCGCTCGTATCGAAGCGGCTCACTTGGCTCTTCACGTCAAAGTTGAGGTAATCTCCCCACAATGGCGTGTAGTAGTTCAAGTCTAACTGAGGAAGCAGGCGATAAGGGCGGTTCTCTTCTTTCAATAAGATTTGGAAGTCACGAACGGTTAACGAGGCATCCCAGAAATCAGAACGATATTGTACTTGTCCTTCTTGAACCAGTTGACCATCTTCACGGTTACCAATATCGGAGTCGAGATCGAGGAAGTAATCAATATCACTCACTTTTGAGTAATCGACTTTGACTATCCACTGTTTATTGATAATACCGTCGTGTTTAACTTGGTAGCCCCAACGAGACTCGTCTTGATATTTGCGATCGCTATTGAGGTATTCGCCTTTGATTTCACCATTCCCCCAGCCATCCGTTAGGTAGCGGAAATCAGTATCGAGTTTTGTTCCACGCTGCTGCATATAGAGCGTGGTGAGCGTCATGTCATATTGAGGCGCGATGTTCCAATAGAATGGCACCTCGACTTCCATACCATCGCTAGAACCATACGATAAAGAAGGGAAGAGGAAACCCGTTTTACGCGTATCTCCAATTGGCATGGTTAGATACGGCACATAGAAAACAGGCACATCTAACACTTCAAATCGAGGATGGTGCAGCGTCGCCGTCTCTTCATCTTGGTCAACGTCAATACCTGATGCCACTAAACGCCATGAATTGTCGCCTTGAGGACATGATGTAATAGAACCATCTTCGAGTTCATAAACCGACTGACCTGTACGCGCGATGTATGCTGCTGTGCCTCGACCTTGTTGGCAAAGGAACTGATAATCGGTGTTCTCCAGTGAAAACGTGTCTTGGTTGATGTCATTAGTAACACGATCAGATCGAGCTTTGACTTGGCCGTCATTGAAAGTCACGTTGCCTTCGGCAACCACGACGTTATCTTGTTGGTGCAGCGTTACGCTATCTGCGGTGATTTTCTTCTGGCCTTGGGTGACTTGTACATTACCTGAGTACTGAGCTTTGTCACCATTGATGGCTTGCAGGGTGTCAGCTTCTACCACTACTGGGGTATTAAGAGCGTCCTCCTCGCCACTGGTATCGACCAAACATTGATCTGTGGCGGGCATTTCCTGCACACTATCATGGATATTCGCTTCAGCTTGAGTGGTGGGTACAAACAAGGCGGTGCTGATAGAGGCCGCTAAACATGTGCGGGAGAAATGTTGCATTGAATTGAACTTTCCTGTGTCACTACTACTCGATGGCTATAGGGCTTGTTGTACCCTAGCGTAATAGCCAAATGAATCAACTATAGTCGCATTTATCCCAGCGTATTGATTCACTGTGGCATAATGACGACAAAATAGCTGCAAAGATAAGCAGGCGAAATGGCCTAGCCGAAATAAAACTAATTCCATTATCATAAAGGAAATCGTTGCATCCGGCACTATAAGACCGCCGTCGTCGATAAAAATTCATTGATAGAGAACACATAATGCATATTTTTGGCAAAATTCTGGGTGCCTTTTTTGGCTTGTTACTTGGCGGGCCGCTAGGTTTACTCTTTGGCTTATTTATTGGCCATCAATTCGATAAAGCACGTCGCTTGAGTCAAGCCGGGTTCTCTACTGGCGGCTTTGGAAAAGGGCCGAGCCAAGCTCAGCGCCAAGAAGAATTTTTTAAAGCGGCGTTTGCGGTAATGGGACATGTGGCAAAAGCGAAAGGCCAAGTCACCAAAGAGGAAATCCAACTGGCTTCTGCCATGATGGATCGCATGAATTTGCATGGCGAACAGCGCCGCGCTGCGCAAGATGCGTTTCGTGAAGGTAAAGACAGTGACTTTCCGTTAGAAGACGTTCTTGTTCGTGTGAAAATTTCGACAGCAGGCCGTTTTGACTTGTTGCAATTTTTCCTTGAACTACAAATCTCGGCGGCCTTTGCTGACGGCTCGATTCATCCTAGTGAACGAAATGTGTTACACAAAATAGCACGTGGTTTGGGTTTCTCTTCTGAGCAGCTAGAGCGTCGCTTGCAAATGCAAGAAGCCGCATTCCGTTTCCAAAGCCAGGGTGGTTTTCATGGTCAGCATCAAGGCCAATCTTCTGGAGGTAGCTGGCAACAAGCTTCACAAGCGGATCAACTGGCTGACGCGTACAAAATTCTGGATGTGTCTTCAGGTGCCGACAGTAAAACCGTCAAGCGTGCTTATCGTAAACTGATGAACGAGCATCACCCAGACAAATTGATGGCTAAAGGTCTACCACCAGAGATGATGAACGTAGCGAAAGAAAAATCTCAAGAGATTCAAAACGCTTACGATCTGATTAAAAAGGTCAAAGGCTTTAAGTGATTTTGTCAAAATCTAGAAAGTAAAAAGGGCACTTGGTGCCCTTGTTAGCTTTTGGGTTACGGGTGACCAAAAGCGTTGCAAGCTGAACGGTGGCGATAAATTAGTCAGCTTGATTCAAACTCCAATCGTATTCGTACTTCACTTTTCCAGAGAAGTCTTTGTACTGTGGCGCGTACTTCGCGATGTGGCTGAAGACTTGTTTTTCTCCACCAAAGTCCGCTGCAAACCAATCATAAATGGAAGACAGCTGTGCCGTGTTTCCTTGAATGGATACGCCTTTGTTGCTGTTAATAAACGTTCTGGCAGCACTTTCAAGTAAGGCTTCAGTGTTTTCGGCAGTGAATGCTTGAGCTTGTAGGTTAGGGCATCCCAAACTTGCACAATTTACGGCGTAATGTGTTCTTGGGTCATTCCAAATTGGACGCAAAATTCGATGTTCAATATCGTTTAAAGTCAGATCCTTCCCGTTGACCACGACCACATCATCTCCCCAAGGACCAAAGCTAAATAAGCCACCCAGCTTGGTGATGGATTCGACGGGATAGTTATCCAAAATAAGATCAACCGTGGTGGCGTTGTAAAGGTTCACCCAATAGGCGTATTGCTCTGCTTGGCTGTATTGTAGAGGGTCTAGTTTTGCCAAACGCTGGATGTATTGTTTCAGCTTAGTTTTATCGACAGAGGTCACTTGGCTATAACGAAACAAAGTATTCTCACCTTGTTCAACCAAGTAATTGTCTAACAGTTGTTGCCATTCCTGATGAGAAATTTGGGTTTGGTTGGCCTGATTCGATTGTTGCCAATACGGCCATAAATCAGATTTAGGTGCAGCGAACGCCGAGAAAGAAACTAGAGAACACAATAGCAATAACAGACGCTTCATAGAGATACCTTTGGGTTAAAACCTTATTGATAGTGTAGACCTGCATAAGGCGAAGTTTCTTTCTTGAGGCAATGAAAATAAAAGAAAAAAGGCTGACATAAGCCAACCTTTTGTTTGTTTAAATTGCGATTTTAATTAGCTTAAGAAGCTTGGGATATTCGCTTCGTACTCAGCAATCTTATCTTCGTGCTGAAGGGTTAGGCCTATGTTGTCCAAACCGTTTAGTAAGCAGTGACGACGGAACGAATCGATTTCAAAACCATACTCTTTGCCGTTGGCACGAACCACATTCGCTTCTAAATCGACCTCGACTTCTGCGCCTTCATTTGCCTCAACAAACTGGAAGATCTCATCCACTTCTTGCTCAGTCAAACGAACTGGCACCATTTGGTTGTTGATCGAGTTACCGTAAAAAATATCGGCAAAGCTTGGTGCGATCATCGCTTTGATGCCGTAATCCGCTAGTGCCCATGGTGCGTGCTCACGAGATGAACCACAACCGAAGTTTTCACGCGCTAGCAAGATAGAAGCGCCTTGGTAGCGCGGAGCGTTCATCACGAACTCTGGATTTGGCTGTTCGCCAGCATCATCTAGGAAGCGCCAGTCATGGAATAGGTGCTTACCGAAACCTAGACGAGACACCTTTTGCAGGAACTGCTTTGGTATGATGGCATCAGTATCAACGTTCGCTGCATCTAGAGGAACAACTAAGCCTGTGTGTTGTTTAAAGCCTGACATTTGTTTGCTCCTTAGTCTAGTTCACGAATATCTACAAAGTGACCAGCAATTGCTGCCGCCGCTGCCATCGCAGGGCTCACTAGGTGGGTACGGCCATCACGACCTTGGCGGCCTTCAAAGTTACGGTTTGAAGTAGATGCACAACGTTCATGTGGACCCAAACGGTCATTGTTCATTGCTAGACACATCGAGCAACCTGGTAGGCGCCACTCAAAGCCCGCTTCTTTAAAGATGACATCTAGGCCTTCCGCTTCTGCTTGCGCTTTTACTTGCTCAGAGCCAGGAACGATTAGCGCTTGAACGTGAGGCGCGACTTTGCGACCTTTCGCTACTTCAGCGGCTGCGCGCATGTCTTCGATACGTGAGTTAGTACAAGAGCCAACGAAGACTTTATCGACGTTGTAATCAGACAATGACTTGCCTGCCTCCAGGCCCATGTAAGCCAATGCTTTTTCTGCCGATGCTTTTTCTACTGGGTCGGCAAAGCTTTCTGGTGCTGGGATAGGTTGATCTACTGCGATCACTTGGCCTGGGTTAGTACCCCAAGTGACTTGTGGTCTGATATCCGCTGCGTTTAGTGTCACGACCGCATCAAACTGAGCATCATCGTCCGTTTTTAATGTCTTCCAGTATTCTACTGCTGCATCAAAGTCGGCACCTTGAGGTGAGAATTTACGGCCTTTGATGTATTCGAACGTGGTTTCATCTGGCGCAATCAAACCGGCTTTCGCACCTAGCTCAATTGCCATGTTACATACGGTCATGCGGCCTTCCATTGAAAGGTCTGTGATCGCTTCACCACAGAATTCAACAACGTAGCCTGTACCGCCTGCTGCTGTCGTTTCACCGATGATGGCTAGCACAATGTCTTTCGCAGTAATGCCCGGAGCCACTTTGCCTTTTACTTCGATCTTCATCGTTTTAGCGCGCGCTTGTTTTAGCGTTTGAGTTGCTAATACGTGCTCAACTTCAGAGGTGCCAATACCAAAAGCTAGAGAGCCGAATGCACCGTGTGTAGCAGTGTGCGAGTCACCACAAACAATGGTCATGCCCGGTAGGGTAATACCAAGTTCTGGACCCATAACGTGCACAATACCTTGGTATTTGTGGTTAATGTCGTAAAGCGTTACACCAAACTCTTCACAGTTTTTCGATAGCGTTTCCATCTGGATACGCGCCATCTCACCGGATGCGTTGATATCTTTAGTGGTTGTCGAAACGTTGTGGTCCATGGTGGCAAAAGTTTTGCTGACCTGACGCACTTTGCGACCTTTTTCACGCAAGCCGTCAAATGCTTGCGGAGACGTCACTTCATGTACCAAGTGACGGTCGATGTACAAGATAGGGTTTTCCCCTTCTGCTGCGACGGCAACGTGTGCGTCGTAGACTTTTTCGTATAGTGTTTTGCCCATTGTTTGCTTCCTTTCCTCGTTATCCTTGTTGCTTTGTTTTAGCACCAATGAATTAGAGGTAAGTCATTGGTGGATAGAGGATTTAGTATTTATTATGAATCTGTTCTGTATTACGAGTTTAAGATGTACTCAGCGATCTTATCGCCCATCTCTGATGTTGTAAGTGCCGGGTTGTTGCCTGCAAGGTCGCCTGTTAGCTCGCCAGCTGAAAGTGCTTTCGACACCGCTGCTTCGATGTCTTGTGCTGCGGCTTCTTCGCCAAGGCTATAACGTAACATCAGTGCCGCAGATAGGATTTGCGCCACTGGGTTAGCGATGTTCTTACCTGCGATATCTGGTGCACTGCCGCCTGCTGGCTCGTACAGACCGAATTTGCTTTCGTTTAGGCTCGCTGAAGGCAACATACCCATAGAGCCAGTGATCATTGCGCACTCATCAGAAATGATGTCGCCGAAGATGTTTGAACACAGCATTACGTCGAACTGAGCTGGGTCTTTGATAAGCTGCATGGTTGCGTTGTCGATGTACATGTGTGATAGCTCGACATCTGGGTAATCTTTTGCGATTTCTTCGACTACTTCACGCCATAGAATAGAGCTTTGTAGAACGTTCGCTTTGTCGATAGAGCACACTTTCTTGCGACGTAGACGAGCAGACTCAAAAGCGATTTTTGCAATACGTTCGATCTCAAAGCGGTGGTACACCTCAGTATCAAACGCTTTTTCTGTCGCGCCTTCGCCTTCACGGCCTTTTGGTTGACCGAAATAGATACCACCAGTCAGTTCACGGACCACAACGATGTCAAAACCACGGCCTGAGATGTCAGCACGAAGTGGTGAGAAAGCTTCCAGGCCTGCGTGGATTTGCGCTGGGCGTAGGTTACAAAACAGTTGGAAGTGTTTGCGTAGTGGTAGTAGGGCACCGCGTTCAGGTTGGTCATTTGGTGGCAAGTGTTCCCACTTCGGACCGCCAACTGAACCGAATAGGACTGCATCAGACTCTTCACACGCTTTTACTGTGCTTTCTGGAAGTGGAGAGCCGTGATTATCGATCGCGATGCCGCCTACATCATGCTCGTCACGCTCAAACGCAATACCATGCTTCTTTTCGATAGCATCCAATACTTTGTGTGCTTGCGCCATTACTTCCGGGCCGATGCCGTCACCGGGTAGGACGGCAATTTTGTATGATTTGTCTGTCATGTTAATCCTTTAAGTTTTCTAATTTTGAGCTTAATTATTTCAACGAGCGTGTTCTTTCCTGAGCCATGCAGCCCGGTTGTTATTACACAGTCGCAATCTTTTTCTGCTTCATTTCTTCTATTTTGTCTGCACGGTGGATGCTATTAATAACGTGCAATAGTGCTTGACCGGAAGCTTCAACGATATCGGTGGAAACGCCCGTGCCGTGGTATTTACGACCTTTGTAGTTGGCAATGATGTCAGCTTGACCCAAACCATCTTCACCTTCGCCTTTCGCTGTTAGGTCGAATTTATCCAGTACGATGTCGTAGCCTGTCACGCGGTAGATACATTGGTATAGCGCATCAACTGGGCCATTACCGACTGCCGCTTCACACATTTCTTCATCGCCACATTGCATTTTGATGCTGGTGGTGGCCATTACGCTGCCCGATTGCACGCTTAGGTAGTTCAGTTTGTAGAAGTCATCTTCTTCACGCAGGTTCGAGAAGTGCATTAGGGCCTCTAGATCGTAATCGAACACTTGGCCTTTGCGGTCGGCAAGTTTCAAGAAGTCCGCGTATAGAGCGTCTAGGTTGTACTCGTCCTCGTTGTATCCCATGGTGTCCATGTGGCTCTTCACGGCTGCGCGACCACTACGGCTGGTTAGGTTTAGTGCTTGGTTTTTAAGGCCAATCGACTCAGGGGTCATGATTTCGTAGGTATTCTTATTCTTTAACATGCCATCCTGGTGGATACCTGAAGAGTGGCTAAAGGCATTCGCGCCCACAATCGCTTTGTTGCTCTGAATTGGCATGTTGCATAACTGGCTCACCAATTTACTGGTGCGGTGAATTTCATCATGTTTAATGCCAGTGTGAACGCCCAAGAACTCTTGACGCGTCTTGATGATCATTGCGATCTCTTCAAGTGAACAGTTACCCGCTCGCTCACCAATGCCATTGATGGTGCCTTCTATCTGACGCGCGCCGGCTTGAACTGCGGCAATAGAGTTGGCAACTGACATCCCCAAGTCGTCGTGACAGTGAACGGAGATGATCGCTTTATCAATGTTTGGAACGCGGTTGAAAAGGGTTTGAATAATGCCACCAAACTCGCTTGGTACTGTGTAGCCAACGGTATCTGGAATGTTGATTGTGCTCGCACCTGCATTGATGGCAGCTTCTACCATGCGACATAGGTTATCGATAGGAGTACGCCCTGCATCTTCACAAGAAAACTCGACATCATCGGTGTAGTTACGCGCATGTTTAACGGCGTTGACTGCCATTTCTAGTACATCGTCGTAGCTGCGGCGTAGTTTGTCTTCTACGTGAATGGTGGAAGTGGCTAAAAACGTGTGAATACGGAATTGGTCGGCCACTTTTAATGCTTCAGCGGCGGCATCAATATCTTTCGCAACGGCACGCGAAAGGGCACAAACTCGACTGTTTTTGATGTTTTTTGCAATGGTTTGTACCGACTCGAAATCACCAGGTGAAGAGATTGGGAAGCCAGCTTCGATAACATCAACGCCGAGTCTTTCCAGCGCATAGGCAATTTGCAGTTTTTCTTTAACCGTCAAGCTTGCTGACAACGCTTGCTCGCCATCACGCAATGTGGTGTCGAATATAATGACCTGATCGTTCATGTTTGCTTCCTTCCTGATTTCTGCACTTTCGTGCAAGTTAATCGTTTACTTCCAGTATTTAGATATAAAAAAACCCGCATTCTCATGCGGGTTCTTAGAAATTGGTGTGGTTATTTTTCTTCCACAGCCTACCCGCGCGAACTGGTCACGATCAGGAGGAGGCTAAGCAGAATAGAAAAATGAGCTGACATAGTTGTTAAGCTTTCCACATAATTAAGTTAACAAATTAGTACCGCACTCCATGAAGCGCGTCAACCCTAAAGTCGATTTTTTATTCATATCGGATGAGTCTTTTCGTTTGCTTGAGAAAAATGATGCACTAAGTGAAACGGCATGGTGCGATAGAAACGTGCTAGAAGAGGCAAGTTCTCATCAAGTTTGCAACGTTTCATTACCAAAACAAACATTGGGATTGCGACTTGTCACACAAAGGCCCGAATTGTTTGGCAAAAGTTTTGAATGACCATTTATAGTAGTGCAGTTGCACTAGGTAAAAAGAAGGGTTAAGGAATAATGAGGTTAGCAAAACAATTTGGACGTTCAGCCGCAGTAATTACTCTGGTCAGCTTATCGGGTTGTCAGCTGTTTCAATCTCAAACCTATATGGCAGAGGTTTCCCCTGTTGCTATTAATGATCACTCTCAGAGTGTCATGGTGATTAATGATCAAATGGATCGATTCTTGAGCTACGAGGGACGTGAGTCGTTTTTGAATCAAATGCTCGTTGCTCTTGAGTCGGACAGTCGAGATAAATTTAAAGGCAAAGATCCGGAAACCTATTCGTGGTGGAAGATCCGAGTGCAACCTAGTGAGAAACAACAAGCGGAAGTCTTCCGACCAACAGCTGACGGTGTGGATATCTCAAACCCCGTTGAGTTTATGGATGTCTCCTATCGCTCTAAGACCACATTAAACCTGCGATCCAAGCCGAGCCTAGAAGGAGAAAAGCTTGGCGTGTTATCGAAAGGGGAAGTTTTTAATGTGTTGGCAAAAGTGGTGGACCAACCTTGGTTTCTCGTTGAACAGAAAGGCGTGATAAAAGGTTACGTCCATAAGGATTATGCGCGCAGCAATGTGGTAAATCGTGACATTCTATCGACACAGCCTAATCCTCTTTTAGAGTCTGTTTCGAGCACAACTGAGCAAACGGGTATAGAGCATGAACTGTCAGGAAATTACACTTGCCGCTCCCTTAGCTACGAGCTGACAAAAGATGGCGACATGACGATGGGCTCTTTGCGCGCCTGTCGTAAGAAGAGAAAAGTCTGGTATATCGATACGCCTCAACCGCAGCAAGCAAACCCTTCTTAATCGTTCTCTCCTGCGATTGTGCTCAATAGATAGATTATTGGGCACACTCTAATTTGGCATTTGTCATTAATTGTCCAAACTCCCGTCATGCAGTTGTCACCTAAACCTCCTACTTTTCACACAACGGCGTTGTCAAAGTAAGGAAAGGTCACATGCGAACCATAGAGACAGTTACACAGCCAATTGCAACCATTGCTAAGTTTGATTTAGCGCTCTCTAGTGTTTGTCTTAAGCACCGTTTTAATCAGCAAGTTGCCAACATCAGTAAAGGAGTCTCCCACAGTGGTGACGGACATCTGTACTTGGTGCTAGGTTTATTAGCTTGGTATTTAGATAAAGAGCAGGGAGTCTGGTTTTTACTGGCGGGTTTACTTGCTTTTGCCATCGAGTTGCCAATTTATTGGGCGCTGAAAAACAGTTTTAAGCGTCGTCGCCCTGAAGAACTCAGTGCACTCCTTCCTGCTTTTATTACCCCCTCTGATCGCTATAGCCTGCCTTCAGGACACACTGCCGCTGCGTTTGTCATGGCGACGCTGATTGATCATTTCTATCCGAGCCTAGGCGTTGCTGCATTCTTTTGGGCAAGTTTAATCGGAACCGCGCGAATCTTATTGGGGGTGCACTTTTTTACCGATGTCATCATTGGTGCACTGCTAGGTAGCCTTTGTGGTGGGTTAGCGATTGCGATGCTGGGAGGCTAATTGATGAAAATCTTATACGGTGTTCAAGGGACAGGAAACGGACATATTGCGCGTGCGAGGGCGATGAGTCATGCGTTTAAAGAGCACGATGTTGAGGTCGATTTTTTGTTTTCTGGACGAGCGCCTGAAAAGTACTTTTCAATGGAAGCGTTTGGCGATTATCAGACTCGCCGAGGCTTCACCTTTATCACTGAAAAAGGTTCAGTGAACTATGCGAAAACAGCATTGAGTAACAATTTGGTGCAATTTTGCAAAGAAGTTAAACAGCTTGATTTGTCGTCCTATGATCTCGTGCTCAATGATTTCGAGCCTGTTACGGCATGGGCGGCAAAACAACAAAATAAGCCGTCGATTGGTATCAGTCATCAAAATGCTTTCCGTTATCCAGTGCCGTTAAAGGGAGCGAGTTGGTTAGACAAATCCGTCATTGAATACTTTGCGCCTTCTCAACACCACCTTGGTTTGCATTGGCATCATTTTGATCAACCTTTGCTACCACCGATAGTGCATACCGTCGATAGCCAAGCAGAAAATGATGATTTTGTTTTGGTGTATCTACCGTTCGAATCCATTGAAGACATCTCGGATTTACTGTTCCATTTTAACCAGCAAGCGTTCATCTGTTATCACCCCGATGTGATCGAATGTGAGCAAGTGGAAAACATAGAATTACGCCCTTTATGCCACAGCAACTTTCAGCATCATTTGCATCGGTGTAGTGGTGTCATTGCCAATGGTGGATTCGAGCTCCCTTCGGAAGCTCTGTCTCTAGGGAAAAAATTATTGCTTAAGCCACTCTCAGGTCAGTTTGAGCAACAAAGCAATGTCGCGACCTTAGAAGACTTAGGACTTGCGATGTCGATGGAGAGCTTAGACATTTCCGCAGTACGCCAGTGGCTAAAGGAGCAGCAAGCCGAAAGTGTGAAATATCCAGATGTTGCTCAGGCCATTGTCCATTGGGTATTGCAAGGCGCGTGGGATTCACAAGCGGAGTTATCCAAACAGTTGTGGGAGCAAGTTGATTTCCCAAGTTACGTGTCGAACATTTAAGTACGTTGTTCTAAGTACATTGTTCCTTCCTATTTTTGACACGATTTTGTTGCAGCCTTTCAATCTAGAAGGCTGCATTTTTATTCTTTCTCTTTCATTTCTATTCAATGTGTATTTGCTGATAATTTGACTGATAAGTGCAAATTTCACTCAGAGATATAGTCGTCATCTGTTGGTTTGCCTTCGACTAATAACTAGGATAAATGCATGCGTGTGGTGACCATCCGTCTCATCAATTTGCTAAATACTTCCTCAAAGAATGCGCTTTTACGTGTTTTATAGTTTTTTATGTTTTTATCAAGTTATTGTTATTTAAAGGGTAAATACCTAATCGGCTAAAATTTACTGATTAAATATCAATCTAGTTGCGAAACCGCAATCGATTAGTTGATAGTACAGTTCGAGCCGGAAGTATCCGGACAGCAAATATAATAAAAAGTTAGGTTATCTATTCGTAAAATGATTCGAATCCAGCCGCCGTCTTTTGTGCGAGATGGGATTCTATTCGTTATGAATTTAATGAACAAAGTTGACGATTACAAAAGAGGCGCACTCAATGTTAGAGAAGAAAGATGCGATGAGCGCAATTGCTAGCTACCGTATGGAAAGCACTTTGCGTGGTGTAGATTTAAACCTACTGACTGTATTTGATGCTGTGATGCAAGAGCAAAATATTACTCGTGCAGCACATAACTTAGGCATGTCTCAGCCGGCAGTAAGTAATGCCGTGGCACGCCTAAAAGTGATGTTTAACGACGAGCTGTTTATGCGTCAGGGCCGTGGTATTCAGCCAACGCAACGCGCTCGTCAATTGTTTGGTCCAATTCGCCAAGCATTACAGCTGATTCGTAATGAACTTCCTAGCTCCGTATTCCAACCAGAATCTTCGACTCGCTTATTTAAGCTGGCGATTTGCAGTCCTTGTGACATGCGTTTTGCTCCGAAGATCATGGCAAAAGTGAATCAACAAGCACCAAACGTTCAGCTTCACCTAGATGCAGAATTTGACCGTCTGTTGTCTGAGCGTATGCGCTATCAAGAAATTGATTTCGTGATCGATTATGCTCGCTTTGATGAGCAAGGTTTCTCAAGTACTGAAATCTTCAAAGATGAATTAGTGGTTATCGCGTCAAAAACACACCCACGCATTCAAGGTGGTGTAACGGCCGAGCAACTGCTTAACGAAAAACATGCGAAGTTATCGAAAGTGCACGGTCAACGCAGCTTCTCAGAACAAGCATATCGTGAACTGGATTGCCAAGCCGCGTACGAAGGCTCTAGTCTAAGCAACCTACTATATGTGGTAGGTCAATCTGAGCTTGTGACTATCGCGCCACGTTGGATGGCAGAAAATGCGGTAAACAGCGATCAGCTGCAAATTCTAGACTTCCCATTTGCAAACAAGGAAATCAGCGGCTTCTTAAGCTGGCATGAATCAAGTGAAAAAGATAAAGGCCACATTTGGCTGCGCGATCAACTGATGATCACGTGTGGTGAAGTGGTTGCCGCAAAATAAGATGACGTTTGGTCTTATCGGTTAAGACCATATTGGTAATCATCAATTTTTACAATTCATTGGTCCCCGAGAGATTTTTGTCTCTCGGGGCTTTTTGTTTTAGCAATCAACAATCGAAACAGTAAGTTAAATAGAGTAATCATTCAGCAGTTTTGGGTATGTTCGCGACGTATAAGTGATAGTTGTCTCTTATTAGTGATAAGTTTGATACTGGTCAGTTGCGTTTTAGCAAGCCGTGAGTACACTTGTTCGCTCAATTAGCTTACGCCTGTAAGCCAAAAGGTAAGTAAAAGAATGGCCAAGTTAGATTTTCATATCGTTAAACGTATTCGTGAACAAATTGCGAACGGTGGTACACGCGTTGCACTCAAGCATAAAGTGGGTGAGGAATGGCAAGGTATTACGTGGACGCAATTTGGTCAGCAAGTTGATGCTTTATCACTTGCACTTTTGGCTCAGGGATTAGGAGTCCAAGATAAAATCGGCATTTTCTCGAACAACATGCCGCAATGGACGATTGCTGATATTGCAGCGCTACAACTACGCGGCGTAACAGTACCTATTTACCCAACCAATACCGCCGCTCAGTCGGCGTACATCATTGACAACGCAGACGTCAAAGTGCTGTTTGTTGGTGAGCAGCCACAATTTGACGCAGCAGTGAGCATTTTCGACCAGTGCGAGCAGTTAGAGCTCATTGTTGCCATGTCTGATGATATCGAACTTGGCGAGCATGATTTCGTTATCTCTTGGCAAGCATTTGTCGCCAAAGGCGATGCCACATACCAAGTTGAATTAGACGCACGTTTAGAGCAAGCAAAAGAAGATGATCTACTCACGCTGATCTACACCTCGGGCACAACAGGCCAACCTAAGGGTGTCATGTTGGACTACGCAAACATTGCGGCGCAATTGGAAGGGCACGATCAACGTTTGAGCCTTTCTCAAAGTGATGTGTCACTGTGTTTCCTTCCGCTGTCACACGTATTTGAACGCGCTTGGACCTTTTATGTGTTGTACAAAGGGGCGACCAACTGCTATTTGCAAGACACCATGCAGGTGCGTGATGCACTGAGCCAAGTGCAACCTACCGTGATGTGTGCCGTGCCGCGTTTCTATGAGAAGATCTTCTCTGCGATTCACGAGAAAGTGTCTCGCGCGCCAATTCATCGCAAGATCATGTTTACTTGGGCTGTGAACATGGGCGCAAAAATGGCCGCTTGTCATCAAGAAAAACGTCAGCCATCGCTCATGCTGCGCAAGTCATATGCCCTGGCGGATAAATTGGTTCTGAGCAAGCTGCGAGCGTTACTTGGTGGACAAATCAACTTTATGCCGTGTGGCGGTGCAAAGTTAGATGAAACCATAGGCCGATTCTTCCACGCGATTGGTATCAATGTGAAGTTAGGTTACGGCATGACTGAAACCACGGCGACAGTATCGTGTTGGGATGATAAGTGCTTTAACCCAGACTCTATTGGTATGTCGATGCCTGGCGCGCAAGTGAAGATCGGTGAGAACAACGAGATTCTGGTGCGTGGTCCAATGGTGATGCGTGGCTATTACAAAATGCCAGAAGAGACCGAAAAGACCTTTGATGAGCACGGTTTCCTAAAAACTGGCGATGCGGGTTACATTGATGAAAATGGCAACCTGTTCATCACTGATCGTATCAAAGAGTTGATGAAAACTTCAGGTGGTAAATACATCGCTCCACAAATGATTGAAGGTGCGATTGGTAAAGACCACTTCATCGAGCAAATCGCGGTTATCGCGGACACGCGTAAGTTTGTCTCGGCGCTGATTGTGCCGTGTTTTGATTCTCTTGAAGAGTATGCGAAAGAGCTGAATATCAAGTATCACGATCGCGTTGAATTGATTAAGCATCACCAAGTGGTCGAAATGCTTGAGAAGCGTGTTAACGATCTCCAAAAAGAGTTGGCAAAGTTTGAACAGGTGAAGAAGTTTAAACTGTTACCAAGAGCTTTCTCTATGGATGATGGTGAGTTAACGCCAACTCAAAAACTGCGTCGTAAAGTCATCAATGACAAATACCAAGATGAAATTGAAGAAATGTATAAGGAAAAGTCAGAGAAAAAGTAACTTAAGCTGACTTAGATTTTATATTGATGAAAAAATCCCCAGTGATGTGATTGCGCATTACTGGGGATTTTTGTTTGTGTTGATTCTTTCTATTTTGCTCACCAAATACAGCTATTTAGCACCCTATACTTAAAAGGTTCTGAAATAATGTTCTTTTTTTAAACGTTAAATTTTTAGGTTGTACTGTGAAATAAGGTATGTGTGGCTGCTATTCCTACTAACATTCTAATTACTAGCATCTTGTTTAAAAAGTAGACCAACCTCTCATTAGACCCGTTGATAATAAAACGTTACATTTGTTGGGTAACCTTGCGGGATGTTATGACGAACGCAAGACATAGCCGAAAACGTGGAAGTATTTCGATTAGGCTACGAATAAGACCTAGACTATGTAAAACCAGACCAATCCGTTGACCTTACGGTGAGGAAACTGGCTAAGGAGAGCAATTATGACAGCAATGTTGTCAGGCGCAGAGATGGTGGTTCAATCTCTGATAGAAGAGCACGTAGAGCAGATCTTTGGCTACCCAGGTGGCTCCGTTTTGGATATCTACGATGCACTGCATGCCAAAACCGATCAAATCAAACACGTACTTGTAAGGCATGAGCAAGCCGCCACTCATATGGCAGATGGTTACGCTCGCGCTACCGGTAAACCGGGTGTCGTACTGGTATGTTCAGGTCCGGGCGCGACCAATACCATTACTGGTATTGCCACGGCTTATATGGACTCCATCCCAATGATCGTTATCTCGGGTAACGTACCTAATAGCCTAATTGGTAATGATGCTTTCCAAGAATGTGACATCGTTGGTGTCTCTCGCCCAGTGGTCAAACACAGCTTTTTAGTGAAAAAAGCGGAAGATATTCCTGAAACGATCAAGAAAGCGTTTTATATCGCGACCACAGGTCGACCTGGTCCAGTAGTGATTGACTTGCCGAAAGATGTAATGAATCCGCAAATCAAACTGCCTTACCAATACCCAGAAACGCTTTCAATGCGTTCTTACAAGCCGACGACGTCGGGTCATAAAGGCCAGATTAAAAAAGCGCTTAAATCGCTATTAGAAGCGAAAAAACCAGTGCTTTATATCGGTGGTGGTGCTGTGATTTCTGGCGCTCATGAACATATTTTAGAGCTCTCCGACAAGCTGAACCTTCCAGTAGTCAGTACGTTGATGGGACTAGGCGCATTCCCTGGAACACATAAAAACTCACTGGGCATGCTGGGTATGCACGGTACTTACGAAGCCAATATGGCGATGCATGAAGCGGATCTCATTTTTGGTATCGGTGTGCGTTTTGATGATCGCACAACGAACAACCTTGAAAAATACTGCCCAAACGCAAAAGTCATGCATATTGATATCGATCCATCATCGATCTCGAAAAACGTGAAGGTGGATTTACCTATCGTAGGCTCTGCGGAAAAAGTGCTTACAACCATGCTTGGCCTGCTGGCAGAGCAAGAAGGTGGGAACGATGAAGATGCCATCACCGCATGGTGGGATGACATTCAGGTGTGGCGTGACCGCAACTGTTTGGCTTATGAGAAGTCACCAGAGCGAATTAAGCCACAGCAAGTGATTGAAACCTTGCACAAGCTGACCAATGGTGATGCGTATGTTGCTTCTGATGTGGGTCAGCACCAGATGTTTGCAGCACTTTACTACCCATTTAACAAACCACGCCGTTGGATCAACTCGGGTGGATTGGGCACTATGGGATTTGGCCTTCCGGCTGGTATGGGTGTTAAGTTTGCCATGCCACAAGAAGAAGTCGTGGTTGTTACGGGCGATGGCAGTATTCAAATGAATATCCAAGAGCTTTCGACAGCGATGCAATACGACATTCCAGTGAAGATCATCAATTTAAACAACCGATTCTTAGGCATGGTAAAGCAGTGGCAAGACATTATTTATCAAGGTCGTCACTCTAATTCTTACATGAGTTCTGTTCCTGATTTTGCAGCGATTGCAGAAGCTTATGGTCACGTCGGTATTCGTATCGAAACGCCTGAACAGCTCGAAGAAGGGCTACAAAAAGCGTTGGATATGAAAGATCGTCTGGTGTTTGTGGACATCAACGTAGACGAAACCGAACACGTATACCCGATGCAAATTAAAGGTGAGGGTATGGATAAAATGTGGCTAAGCAAAACGGAGAGAACTTAATATGAGACACATTATTTCATTGCTATTGGAAAACCAACCGGGTGCGTTGTCTCGTGTTGTTGGCTTGTTCTCTCAACGTGGTTACAACATTGAATCTTTGACGGTATCACCGACAGATGATGAAACGCTGTCGCGAATGAACATTACCACGACGTCTGATGAGATGCAGTTGGAGCAAATTCAGAAGCAGTTACACAAATTGATCGATGTGCTGAAAGTACAAGAAGTCACCGAGTATGAGCACATCGAACGTGAACTGATGATGGTGAAAGTGAAAGCCAGCGGTTTTGCGCGAGCAGAAGTGAAACGGACGGCAGACATCTTCCGTGGCCAGATCGTGGATGTCACTGCTGCTCAATACACGGTACAACTTGCGGGCACGAGTGAAAAGTTGGATGCCTTCATTCAAGCGATATCTGAAGTAACTGAAGTCGTCGAAGTTGCTCGTAGTGGGGTAGTGGGCATTGCCCGAGGTGAGCGCGCACTCAAACCGTAATTGTCTAATTGCATATAGAAAAGCCACTTAATCTAAGTGGCTTTTTGTTTAGAAAATAACAATTAATGATATAATTGTCGTTTTAGTAAGCATTATAGGCAGTAGACGCGTGAAAATACCTAAGCGAGTCGGCACATTGTTGGCGACAGCACTATTTTTTAGTGCGCTCACTGCAGTTTACTATTATCAGAAATATCTGACGTTATTAGAGAGTAACGTTGAGAATACCGCTCAAGAAGCATTACACCAACTGGCTTATACTGGTCGCGAATACAACAATATTCAGGATCAAATTGAGACGATCAGCGATCTTCTCGGTCACAGCCAAAGTCTTTACGACTATCTACGTCAGCCGAACCGAGTCAACCTTTCTATCTTAGAAGATATGTGGATCTCGGTTGCGATCAACCAAAAGCTATATAAACAAATTCGTTTTCTTGATATTACCGGTCAGGAAAAAGCACGGATTAATTACGATTTCAAAACGGGTATCGCTGCACCCGCCCTCAAATTACATGACAAGTCAGAGCGGGATTATTTTCATTACGCGCAAGGTTTAGGTAATGATGAAATTGCGTCGTGGGGGATTGAACTGGAGCGGGAAAATGGTGAGCTTGTTTACCCTTATAGCCCTTCATTGCGTATTCTGATGCCGATTTCCCTCAATGGGAAACGCGAAGGGTATCTTGTTCTTAATGTTGATATTGAGTATTTATCTTCTCGACTCAACTACTCACCGGTGCGGGATTTTCATATTGAGTTAATTAAAAGTGATGGCTTTTATATCGCGAGTCCTAAGTCATCACGCTTGTACGGCAACATTATTCCAGCTCGTTCTCAATTTAATTTTGGCCGGATGTACCCCAACATTTGGCGCACGATGATCTCAGAAGTTTCGGGCTATGAGTACAACGGCTCGAATTTGATAGCGTATAGCACGATCCAATTTGTTTCTAGTGAACCACTTCATCTGGTTATTGATCTTACCAATGAGCAATTACTATCTCGATCTCAGCGAGATATTGATGACTTAATCCAAGAAGCGTTTTTTGTATTAAGTTTGGTGTTTGGTTTTACTTTACCAACGACCGCGCTAGCCCTGCACTATCGACGTCATAGTATGGAATCGAAGTTAGCTCGGGCTGCACTTGATGGCATGACTGCGGTGATGATCTCAGATGCGTCGCATCGAATCATTATGGTGAACCAAGAATTTGAAAACATGATGGGCTATTCAACCAAGCATACTCAAGGCTGGAATGCGCATAATCTAATTTTCTTACCGGAAGATCTCGAGTCGACCCTCAATATTTGGAATAAGCTTGCGAACGAGCACGTTTGGGAAGGTGAGGTTCGTTGTCGAACCAAGTTTAATCACGTATTTACCGCCATTATGCGCATTCAGGCAAACTTAACCAAGTCAGGTAAAGTAAGCTATTACATCACGTCGCTGGTGGATATATCCGAGCAAAAAGAGCTGGAAGAAAAGCTACGCAACCTCAGTGAAAAAGATGGTTTGACGGGCTTGTGGAACCGCCGAAAATTTGAAGAGCAATTAGCGCAATATGCCGGGATTATTGAGCGTTATCCTGACAGTCCCCCAGCGTGTTTGGCGTTGTTTGATATTGACCACTTTAAGCGCATTAACGATGAACTTGGGCACGATGAAGGGGACAAAGTGATTTGCAGTGTCGCTGAGACTCTTCTTAAAGAGGTGCGCAGTACTGACTTTGTGTCTCGTGTCGGTGGTGAGGAATTTGCGGTGATCATGCCGCATACCACACTCGAAGAAGCAGAAGTTGTATTGAACCGGTTACGTGTGGCGGTTCAACTGCGCAGTGATAGAGCGATTACCGTTAGCGCCGGGTATAGTGATTTAACCTCCGATCGCACGCGTACTTATAAATGTGCTGATATTGCCTTGTATGAATCCAAAAGTGCAGGGCGTAACTGCGTATCGCTATGCCATAGTTTCGATGATATTGCTTAGCTCTTTTTCAAAAACAAAAAATCGGGGATAGACCCCGATTTTTATGCTTATTTTAGCCTCAGCGTTATTCGCTAGCCAGTATGCGATATTGGTTGTCGATGGCCGCTTCGATACACTGCATTGACTGTCTCAAATAACGCTCTAGATAACCTAAAGCATCCTGGCTCTTTTTATCTAACGACGTCTTCATCAGCATTTCTTGTTCATCGATATTACAGTGCCCTGGGTTTCCAGTACCTAACATTTGCATAGCAAAATATTGGTAACGCTTAATTTGCGTGAGTAGATCGCGGAAAAAACCAAACATATTGGCAGAGCCAGCGCCTTCAAACAGCGCAGTAAGAAACTGATTATGGCGTTCTTCCCATTCCTTCCAGCAAAAGCTTTCGCCAGATTTAGAGCGGGATAACTTGTGATAAGCGGTTAGGACGTCCAGTTCCCAATTTTCATCGCCAATCACAATTGCTTTATTTAGTAGGCATGCAGAGACCATTTGTAGGCTCTCGTACAAGTCATTCAACTCATCTTTACATACAGGTGCAACCCAGCAGCCTTTTTGCGGCTCAAGTTTGACGTATTTGCTCCACGATAACAGCACCAAAGCTTCGCGAATGGGTGACGCTCCTACGTTGTACTTCTCTTTGAGTTCCGCAACCACGAGTTTTTGACCCGGTTTAAGCACGCCATCGAGAATATCCTGACGGATCATTTTTGATACTTTGTCGGTAAGAGTGGGACTGGACACATACACCTCATAGAAATTTTAATCGTGACGACAAAATTAAACAGTACGCAATTCTGCTCATGGTGAATGATACAGTTAGGCTATTATTAGAGCAAGAAAGCCATATAAAAAAAGAGGGCATAAGCCCTCTTTATCAATCAACTGAAGTATGAAAAGTTCAGTATTATAGTACGTGTACAGAAGCTGTGTTCGTAGTGCCTGAAGCGACTAGAGCACCAGAAACCATCACTACGATGTCGCCTTTGTTACCTAGACCAGACTCTAGAGCAAGCTCTTTACCTGCTACGTAGAATGCGTCAGTGCTTTCGATAGAATCAACAACAACTGGCGTCACACCTTTAGTTAGAACAAGTTGTGCTGCTGTTTTCTTGTTTGTTGTTAGTGCTAGGATGTTTGCAGTTGGGAAGTATTTACGTACTGAACGTGCAGATTTACCACCTTCAGTTGCAACAACGATCAGTGGAGCAGCTAGTTTCTCAGCTGTGTCTACTGCGCCTTTACATACTGCTTCAGTGATGCGTAGACGTGGGCTGTCTAGACGAGAACCTAGCTCAGCTTTTAGCGCTGAATCAGTACGGTTCGCGATTTGAGCCATGATAGTTACCGCTTCAACTGGGTACTTACCTTTCGCTGTTTCACCAGAAAGCATTACTGCGTCAGTACCGTCCATTACTGCGTTAGCAACGTCGCCTGCTTCCGCACGAGTAGGACGTGGGTTGTTGATCATAGAATCAAGCATTTGAGTTGCAGTGATAACCATCTTACGTGCACGGTTACACTTCTCGATCATCATTTTCTGAGCGAAGATTACTTCTTCAGCTGGGATTTCAACACCTAGGTCACCACGAGCAACCATGATGCCGTCAGAAAGCTCTAGGATCTCGTCGAAGTTATCAACACCTTCTTGGTTTTCGATCTTAGAGATGATGTGGATGTTCTCGCCGCCGTTTGCCGCTAGAACTTCACGGATTTCTTGAACGTCAGAAGCTTTACGGATGAAAGAAGCAGCTACGAAGTCAACGCCTTGCTCACAACCGAATTTAAGGTCGTTCTTATCTTTTTCAGATAGAGCAGGTAGGTTTACAGAAACGCCAGGAAGGTTAACACCTTTGTTCTCGCCTAGTGCACCGTTGTTAAGTACTTTACATTTAACTTCTGTTTCAGTCTTAGAGATAACTTCCATCTCGATTAGACCGTCGTCGACTAGGATAGTGTTACCTACGTTTAGGTCTGCTGCGAAACCTGCGTAAGTTACTGCAACTTTATCTTTGTTACCTACAACTGAAGTGTCAGTTGTGAAAGTGAATTCTTGACCAGCTACTAGATCAACGTCGTTGCCGCCTTCTAGCTTGATAGTGCGGATTTCTGGACCTTTAGTATCTAGAAGAATTGCTAGTGGTTTGCCAGTAGCTTCCATTACTTTACGGAAGTTCGCGATACGAGTGCCGTGTTCTTCGTAGTCACCGTGAGAGAAGTTAAGACGCATTACGTTCATGCCTGCGTTCACTAGCTCAGTTAGCTTCTCTACAGATTCAGTTTTAGGGCCAATCGTACATACGATTTTGGTCTTTTTCATGGAAGATACTCTCCGGTAAGTATAGTTACAATTTGAAAGTCGGTTGTTTACTCTGAAGTTAGGGCGTTATTGATGACATTTAGTGCCTGTCACCCACCGATTTTTCGCCTCATTATCAGTACTTCAGATTCTGAAAGTCTTTCACCAAGTTTAGTCATTTTATGACTAAAAGATCGGCGATTTTGGTTACCTTTTTGTGACTAATCCCACTTTATATGCAGAAAGTTGCAAAAAAATAGCCTTCAATTCTGTAATTTTTTTTCTTTTCGGTGGCGAATTCTACCACTGAATGAATCCAATATCACTGTTTAAGAATTGTCTTAGGACAAGGTTTTATCGAGAAATATTAATTTTTTGGATCGAAATAAATGGACTTGAAAGTTTCGGTTTGACTATAATAAGTTTCATATCGAAACTTAAATTCAAAACGTAAATGTCGAAACGAAACACTCAACTAAGAAGACACGCCATTTCTAACTTGGTTTCTGAGCTAGGAGAAGTCAGCGTTGACGAACTCGCTCAGAAATTCGAAACCTCAGAGGTCACGATTAGAAAGGATTTAGCTTCTTTAGAGAAAAATGGCCAACTTCTACGCCGCTACGGCGGTGCGATTGCTATCCCAACCGAAGTCATTCACGAAGAATTGAGCGCTAATGTTTCGACTCGAAAGCTAAACTTGGCAAAAGCAGCGGCATCACTGATTCGAGACCATAATCGCATAGTGATCGACAGTGGCAGTACTACGGCTGCGTTGATTCAACAGTTGAATGACAAACGTGGCTTAGTTGTCATGACCAACTCGTTGCATGTTGCTAACGCCCTTAATGAATTAGAGAGCGAACCAACACTGCTGATGACTGGCGGGACTTGGGATACGCACTCAGAATCTTTTCAAGGCAAAGTAGCCGAATCTGTATTACGAGCTTACGATTTTGACCAGCTATTTATCGGTGCGGATGGCATCGATCTCGAACGCGGCACCACAACGTTTAATGAATTGGTTGGTTTGAGTAAGGTGATGGCGGAAGTGTCGCGCGAAGTGATCGTCATGATCGAATCGGAAAAAATCGGTCGTAAGATCCCGAATTTAGAGCTCGCTTGGCATCAAATTGATGTGCTAGTGACGGATGCTGATATTCAGCAAGAACACAAAATACAGATTGAACAACATGGCGTGAAAGTTATTTGCGCCTAATCTAATAATGTAATCAGTTTCATATTTCACTTCCCTCTGAATACAGGCCTTTGCTTGCTGCCTCTATCTGAAACATGGCTAGGGAAGAACAAAACTACAAACGGAGATAAACACATGTGTGGAATCGTAGGTGCAGTAGCACAACGAGATGTTGCAGAAATTTTGGTTGAAGGTCTACGCCGCTTAGAGTACCGCGGTTACGACTCTGCTGGCGTTGCTGTTGTTGATGGCGAGTCAAACCTAACGCGCGTTCGTCGCTTGGGTAAAGTGCAAGAACTGGCTGATGCAGTAGAAGAAGCAAAAGTGATCGGCGGAACGGGTATTGCACACACTCGCTGGGCGACGCACGGTGAACCATCTGAAGTTAATGCACACCCACATATGTCTGGCGATATTGCTGTTGTACATAACGGTATTATCGAAAACCACGAAGAGCTTCGTGAATTGCTTCAATCTCGTGGTTACGTGTTTGAATCTCAAACGGATACAGAAGTTATCGCACACATGGTTGAGTGGGAACTTCGCACTTCAGAAACGCTACTAGAAGCAGTACAAAAAACAGCAAAACAACTTGAAGGCGCATACGGCACGGTAGCGTTGGATCGCAAAGATCCTTCACGCATCGTAGTTGCACGTTCAGGCAGCCCGATCGTAATTGGTTTTGGTGTGGGTGAAAACTTCCTGGCTTCTGACCAACTTGCGCTACTGAATGTAACGCGCCGTTTCATGTACCTAGAAGAAGGTGATGTGGCAGAAATCACTCGCCGTGAAGTTACTGTCTTTGACGCAACGGGCGAGCTGGTTGAGCGTGAAATCGTAGAATCTAACGCAGAACATGATGCTGGCGATAAAGGCCAATACCGCCACTTCATGCAAAAAGAAATCTATGAGCAACCTAAAGCGTTGATCAACACAATGGAAGGCCGTATCACGGCAGACTCCGTTGTAACTGATGCGATCGGTGTGCATGCGGCTGACATTCTAAGTAAAGTAGAACACGTACAAATCGTTGCGTGTGGTACGTCTTACAACGCAGGTATGACAGCGCGTTACTGGTTTGAAGACATTGCTGGCGTGAGCTGTGACGTCGAAATCGCGTCTGAGTTCCGTTACCGTAAGTTTGTGACTCGTCCAAACAGCCTTCTTATTACGTTGTCTCAGTCTGGTGAAACAGCAGATACGTTAGCAGCCCTTCGTCTTGCGAAAGAAAAAGGTTACATGGCGGCGATGACCATCTGTAACGTAGCGGGTTCTTCTTTGGTTCGTGAATCTGATTTTGCTTTCATGACTCGCGCTGGTGTCGAAATCGGTGTCGCTTCAACCAAAGCGTTCACGACTCAGCTTTCTGCACTATTGATGCTGGTAACGGCGTTAGGTAAAGAGCAAGGTCGCGTCAGCAAAGAGAAAGAAAAAGAGATTGTTGAAGCGCTACACGCACTTCCTAAGCAAATCAACGCGGCACTTTCTTTCGAGAAAGACATTGAAGCACTAGCGACGGATTTCGCAGACAAGCACCACACATTGTTCCTAGGTCGTGGTGAATTCTATCCAATCGCGATGGAAGCGTCTCTAAAATTGAAAGAGATCTCTTACATCCACGCAGAAGCCTACGCGGCGGGTGAACTGAAACATGGTCCTCTTGCGCTGATTGATGCTGACATGCCTGTTGTTGTGGTTGCACCAAGCAACGATCTTCTAGAGAAGCTAAAATCAAACGTTGAAGAAGTGCGTGCACGTGGCGGCCTTCTATACGTATTCGCAGATGCAGATGCAGGCTTTGAAGGCGATGAAACAATGAAGATCATCACGATGCCTCACGTTAGTGAAATCACGGCGGCGATCTACTACACCATCCCAATGCAGTTGCTGTCATACTACGTCGCGCTGATCAAAGGTACGGACGTAGACCAACCACGTAACCTAGCGAAAGCGGTAACGGTTGAGTAATTACGCTTAACAGCAAAAATCCCAAGCGGCACATGCGAGAGTATGTGCCGCTTTTTTTGTCTTATTCTAAGCGTAATGGAACGCTCAAGAGCCTTCGCCAGTAGGTTGCTTTCATGACAAAAATGTCATTTTGTTGAAAGGATGGTGTCAGAGGCGGTGTTCAATAATGACCTCATTGAAAACAAGCACTCAAAGGTTAACAACATGAACGCAATCAAAACTGCTCTTTTTGTAACGGTAATGGCAATCACTAGCGCATCTGCATTCGCTCAACCACTTTTCACTGGTGGTAACTACGTGAGCCGCGAAGAGATGAAAACCATCTCAGTTACGCCGACAGCAACGTCAGATGAGGCTTATCAACAGGCACTGTCTGAACTCAATTCACTTAAAACCATGACGGCTCGTGAACTGAATAAAGAGCTCAATATCCTGACGTTTAATGTGAAGTCTCGCAGTACGCATTTAAAAGATGGTGGCTTCGTGACCGTGCAAGAACGCATGAATGAAGATGGTCAGTTGGAATATTTGGGCAAAGTGAATGTCAAAGTGCATTATGCCGAACGCGATAACAATCGATAATGGTTTGCCAATGGGGAAGAGTATGGTGTGGTTCACATCATGCTCTTTTTCGATCTTTATACTAGGTTCTCACCCTCCCGCTAACACACTAGGTAAGTAAAGTTGAAAATATTGATCGTCGAAGATGAGCACAAAGCCGGAGAATATCTGCAAAAAGGTTTGATTGAATCTGGGTATGTGGTGGATTTAGTACATGATGGGGTCGATGGGCTGTATCACGCTACCAGTGAAGAATATGACTTAATCCTCCTCGACATTATGTTGCCTAAACTCGATGGTTGGCAGGTGCTTAATACATTGCGCAGTAGTGGAATTCACACCCCAGTGATCATGCTGACAGCGAAGGAGCAAGTGGAAGATCGCGTGCGCGGTTTTGAGCTGGGTGCCAATGACTATGTGGTAAAACCTTACGCGTTTGCGGAGCTACTGGCGCGTATTCAAAACGTATTTCGTCATCATATTTCCGCGCAAGTGGTCGCATCGCCGCAAACATTACGTGTGGCAGATTTAGAACTTGATATGATCAAACGCGTTGCCACGCGCGCGGGGCAGTCGATGTCGCTTACCGCCAAAGAATATGCCCTGCTTGAGTTGTTGATGCGCAAAACTGGCCAAGTGCTTTCACGTACCACTATTGCGTCGTTAGTGTGGGATATGAACTTTGACAGCGATACCAATGTGATTGATGTGGCGGTCAAACGTCTGCGTAGCAAAGTGGACAAACCGTTCGATAAACCACTGATTCACACAGTCAGAGGGATGGGCTACAAACTCGAAGAGAGTTGTGATGCCTAAGTTTTCGCTGCCTTTTTCCATGAAAAATAAGCTCGTGCTGATGTTTGTTAGCATGACGTTCGTGACCTATTTTTCTTTGGCTTTCATCCTACAGTACGCCATTGAGCGCCACTTTTATTCGCAAGATTTCAGCTATATTTCCAGTAAGTTCAATGCCATTGAGAAAGCGTTAAAACGCTCGCCAGAGGATGTGTTCAAGCAAGCGAATAACAGCACGCTCTACATGTGGGTGTTTGAAGGCAAGCAGAACGTGTATCAGAATTCGAGCCTGACGATTCCTCAGAACCGAGCCTATAGCATTAGCTCACCTCAGGTTTTAAATCACGAGCGCGCCATCGAATGGAGTGAGGACTCGCTGAATATCCGCGCGTTTGCGTTTCAAGCTGGGGAGTATCAGGTGGTGCTCGGCATGAGTATCAACCACCATATTTTGTTTTTGGATAAACTCGACTGGATTTTGTTTTGGGCGCTCGGTTTGGCGTTTGTGATTTCTTCCGCGTTGAGCGGTTGGATTGTAAAACGTGGGTTGAAGCCGATTGTGGGGTTGAATCAGCACATTCAACAGATATCCCCAGAGCAAATGGGCATTCGTCTCGACCCCGATTCGTTGCCAATAGAACTGCGCGAGTTAGCCAACAAACACAACGCGATGCTCGATAGGTTGCAAACTGGTTTTCGCCGCTTGAGCGAGTTTTCTTCTGATATAGCACATGAGTTAAAAACGCCACTCACCAACATTACTACGCAAAATCAGGTCATTTTAGGTGCATGTCGAACGCCTGAGGAATATCAGGATGCGATTGCCTCAACGTTAGAAGAACTCAACCGCATCACGAAAACCATCAACGATTTGCTCTACATTGCCAAGGCTGAAAACAAGCTAATTCATCGCCATGACGAAGTGTTTGCGGTGCGGGAGGAAATCGACCGCTTGGTCGCGTATTTTGAAATATTGGCCGAAGATGCCGAGGTTCGAATCGTGAACTCAGGCGACGGTCAGCTCTATATGGACAAAAACATGTTTGAGCGTGCGGTGGGCAATTTGCTCTCCAACGCGATTCGTCATGCGTATGCTGATTCAACCATTGTGATTGACGTTCAAGTGGTTGATGAATGGGTGACGATATCGGTCAGCAACCAAGGTGACACCATTGCCGAGCAAAACTTACCGTACCTTTTCGACCGTTTTTACCGCGCAGATAAGTCTCGCCAACATGTCGGCAGCGTCGGTGCAGGGCTAGGTTTGTCGATTACCCAATCTATCGTGCAAGCGTATGAAGGACAGATAAAAGTAACATCAGATAACGAAAAGACGCAGTTTGTCATGATGTTGCCATCGTCAAGTGTCAATGGAAGTGATAAGTCAGTTGAAGCATAAAAGGCAAGCTAAGGCTTGCCTTTGGGACTCAAACTTGTTTGAAGTTATTTGGGTTATTGACCCAGTTGATGAGCGGTTAGAATTGCAGAGTAGACATTTTCTGCCGTCACTGGGAATGGCATATTGTGGATGGTTTCTCCCTCGGCCGTTGAAGCTTCGGCGACCTCGCGCAACTTATCGTGATTAAGCTCTTTAACGCCCATATCAAATAAGTTGGTTGGTAGACCTACAGATCGGCAGAAGGCGAGAACCGTATTAATCTCTTCCATCGCTGCGTTTTCTAACACCAATTGAACAAGCGTGCCGAACGCGACTTTCTCACCATGATAGAGATGGTGACACTCTTCGAGCTTGGTTAGGCCGTTATGAATAGCGTGAGCGCCTGCTAGGCCACTGCTTTCAAAACCGATACCGCTTAGGTATGTATTGGCTTCAATAATATTTTCTACCGCTTTGGTGCTCACACCATTTTCTACCGCAGCTTTTGCTTTTAAACCATCTTCAAGCAAGGTTTCATAGCAAAGTTTCGCAAGCGCTTGTGCTGAACGCGTCGCTAACCCACCGGCCATTGTTGCCTTACCAGAGGTCATGTTGGCACGAGCTTCAAAGTAGGTGGAAAGCGCGTCGCCCATCCCCGATACCAGTAGGCGAACAGGGGCTTTGGCGATGACTGATGTATCCATGATGACCATGTCTGGGTTTTTAGGGATCATCAAGTATTCCGCAAATTCACCTTCTGGTGTGTATATCACCGCAAGAGCAGAGGTTGGCGCATCCGTCGAGGCAATCGTAGGAACCACCACGACAGGAATTTTGGTGTAAAACGCAACGGCCTTTGCTGTATCTAAGGTTTTACCACCACCAATACCGACAATGACATCATGTTTTTGAGTCGCACAAATGTCCGTGATGCGTTCAATCTCAACGCGCGAACATTCGCCACCAAAAATGTTCATAGTGAGTGGAAGCTTCTCGTCAGCAAAGCTTTGTTTGACGTCATCACCAACCAGGTTAGTCACGAACTCATCGGCAATGACTAACGGACGTTCACCTAATGTTTTCACATAGTGAGCGATAGATGTAAGTACTTGTTCACCTTGGACGTATTTGCTTGGGCTGATAATAATTTTGTCCATAATTCAAACCTTTAACCTTTTTTATGTGTGTTTTGGACTGCAATGAATATCCATTGTAGGGATAAGGTTTATATTAGGTTTGGTGTGGTAGGTGGTGAAGGATATCTCTGGTTTTGTTCCATGCTTTTATGACCTCTGTGTCAAACCGACTGTCAGAAGTAATAAGCATCAGCATGCTTTATGGCGCCGATCACTATTCAAGCGAATCTGTCGTTTTTCGTTTCATATTGAAACGAAAATTCCGAAGTCGTTGTTTCAATATGAAACGGATTGATTTTTGTTGAGCACGTTTTTTCTCTGTTTAAGATGAATTCATACCCTACATAAAAATATAAATGGAATGAGATAGAACGATGAAAAAGTTAATTAACCAAGTCGATGATGTTGTATTGCAGCAAATGGAGGGCCTGGCATTGTCCCGCCCTGAGTTAAAAGCTAACTACGAACCTCGTTACATGTGGCATGAGGAAACGCCGGGGCAAGTGGCATTGGTTTCTGGTGGTGGCTGTGGTCATGAACCTTTGCACGCAGGTTTTATTGGTAAAGGTATGCTGACAGGCGCCTGCCCAGGAGAGGTATTTACTTCACCTACGCCAGATCAAATGTACGAATGTGGTAACCAAGTGAATACTGGTGAAGGCGTGCTGTTTATCATTAAAAACTACACCGGCGACGTGTTGAACTTTGAAACGGCCGTGGAGCTCCTTCATACCGATGGCATCAAAGTTGGGTCGGTGTTGGTGGATGACGATGTGGCCGTAAAAGACAGCCTGTATACCGCTGGTCGCCGTGGCGTTGCTGGAACGGTATTGGTTGAGAAGTTAGTTGGGGCTGCCGCGAACAAAGGTTATTCGTTGGAGCAATGTGAAGCACTGGCTCGTCGCGTTAATAATCACTGTCGTTCATTTGGCGTGGCGCTTAATGCTTGTGTTGTGCCAGCGGCGGGTAAACCATCTTTTGTTCTGGAAGATGATGAAGTGGAGTTTGGTGTTGGTATCCATGGTGAACCAGGTATCAAGCGAGTGAAATACACCGACGTCGATACGTTAGTGGATGAGATGTTTGCTGAAGTTGCTGAAAACACACCTTATCAGCGCACATTGCGTATTTGGAATCGTGACGAAGGTGAATGGGATGAAGTGGAATCCAGCATTGAGCCTTTCGCCGCTGAACACGACTACATTGTGATGGTGAATGGTATGGGCGGAACGCCAATTTCTGAGCTTTACGGAGTGTACCGCCGTCTTGCCCATAACTGCGAGCAAGCGGGGTTCCGTATCGTGCGTAATATGGTCGGTAACTTTTGTACGTCACTTGATATGGAAGGCGTTTCAATTACGTTGCTGAAAGTAAATAAAGAGATGTTGGAGCTGTTTGATGCTCCTGTCGATACGGCTGCGATCAAGTGGTAACAAGGGGGAGCAAACATGCAAATTGAAAAACAACATATCGTTCACTGGTTAGAGTTATGTGCAAAAACGTATCAAGAGAATCAAGATTTTCTGACCGACCTTGATCGTGATATTGGTGACGCAGACCATGGTCTCAATATGAACCGAGGCTTTAAAAAAGTTGCTGAAAAACTGCCGCAATTTGCGGACCAAAATATCGGCAGCATTCTCAAGAATACGGGCATGACTTTGCTTTCTAGTGTCGGTGGGGCAAGTGGCCCGCTGTATGGCACGCTGTTTATTCGCACGGCTGCCGCTGTCGGAACTCGAGAGCAATTAACGTTTGAAGAGTTAGTGGATGCACTAAAAAGCGGTGTGGATGGCGTGGTGTCTCGTGGTAAAGCGGAACTGGGTGATAAAACCATGTGTGATGTTTGGTTACCCGTTTTAGTTAGCGTGAAGGCGTCGTTAGAAAATGGCATGAGCGCCGATCACTTACTGAATGAAATGGTTGAGCTAGCAGAAACGAGTGCGGTTGCCACGATTGAAATGTTGGCGAAAAAAGGGCGAGCAAGCTATTTAGGCGAACGCAGTATTGGTCACCAAGATCCCGGTGCAACCTCTTCTTTGTTAATGATTAAAGCACTACAGCAGGCAATAGCAGGTAATTAAGATGGTGGGAATTGTAGTTGTATCTCATAGTCGTCGCCTTGCAGAAGGGGTGGCAGAACTTGCCACCCAAATGACGCAAGGCAAAGCCAAGCTTGCGATTGCGGCTGGGATTGATGATCCAGAGAACCCGATCGGAACTGATGCTATTGCCGTGATGGAAGCGATTGAGCAGGTACAAGATCAACAAGGGGTTGTTGTATTGATGGATCTTGGCAGCGCGTTGCTTAGCACGGAAATGGCTCTGGATCTGATTGATGATCATGTGAGGGAAAATGTCACCCTTATCTCGGCCCCTATTGTTGAAGGAACCATGGCGGCGTCGGTGGCTGCTGCCGCCGGACTACCTTTATCGACGGTAGTCGAAGAGGCACAGAATGCGTTAAGCGTAAAACGAGAGCACCTTGGTGAGCAGCCACTAACATTCGCTGAGATAGCGCCAGTATCAGAGAACTTTGAACACGAGCGGACATTTGATTGGGTAGTGCAAAATCCGCATGGATTACATGCTCGTCCCGCTGCGGCTATTGTTGGTGCACTCGCGCCTTTTGACTGCCAAGTATGGTTGAAAAAAGGCGAGCGCCGTGTGAACGCGAAAAGCTTAAACAGCATTGCGAAACTTGGCGTTCGTAGTCAAGAGGCGATCACCCTATGCGCACTCGGCTCTCAATCTAGTGAAGCAGTTCAGGCATTTGAAGCCTTAGCTCATGAGCACTTCGGAGAAAAAGAGGCGGTTGAGCAAGGTATTGTCGAACCTGAAGAAAGCTCGGATACTTTGCTCGATGACATGGCCCCAAGTCAGATTGAAGGTGCTGTTGTTGGTATTCGAGTCAATGACGGTATCGCTACTGCTCCTGCTGTCCTTTTTACTCATGAAATGCCAGCTGTGCCTGAACGTGATTTCCAAAGTGAACAAGATGAAATTGAACGGGTTAAGCGTGCGATAGGCGTGGTTGTTCAACATTTGCAGGAGCAAGCGAAGCAGCCGAAAGGGGAAATATTTTCCGCTCATAGCATGATGCTCAGTGACCCAGAATTATGGGCATCGGTCGAGTCGCGAATTCAAACGGGCATGATAGCCGAGCAAGCTTGGGTAGAATCACTGCAAACGTTGGCCGAAGAGTTTCGCCAGGCAGAAAGTCAGTACATGCGGGAACGCGAAGCAGATGTGCATGATATCGCACGCCAAGTTATGGTCGAAATGACAGGCGTAACGCCTAATGCCATCGACATTCAGGAACCGAGTATTTTGTTGGCCCGCGACCTGATGCCTTCTGATGTGGCCGGGCTTGATAAATCGAAAGTGCTTGGTATCTGTTTGAGTGAAGGAGGGAAAACCTCTCACAGTGCGATTCTTGCTCGTGCGATGGGGATTCCTGCCATCGTTAAAGCTCAGGGCTGCCTTGATGCTGTGCGTGCTGGTCAAGTGGTGACTATTGATGGCTTCCGAGGACATTTATGGTTCTCTCCTTCGGATTCCGTACAGCAGGAATTAGAAGCGCAACAAATTGAGTGGCAAATCTCCCGACAAAGTGCGCTAGCGAGTGCTCAGCAAGCCGCAGTCACCTGTGATGGCGTCCATATTCCAGTATTCGCCAATATTGGTGGACCGAAAGATATTGATGATGCACTAACATCAGGAGCTGAGGGGGTTGGTCTATTCCGGACTGAGTTTCTGTTTCAAAACAGTGATGAGTTGCCGACTGAGGAAGCGCAATACCAAGTGTATCGTGATATTGCCGCCGCACTTGGTGATAAGCCACTTACGATTCGTAGTCTAGATGTTGGCGGTGATAAGCCTTTAGCCGCTTACCCTATGCCATCGGAAGATAATCCATTTTTAGGTTTGAGAGGGGTGCGGTTGTGCCTTCAACATGAGTCATTGTTTACCGCCCAACTTCGAGCCATTCTGAGAGCTTTTCACGAGCAACCGAATATTCAATTGATGATACCGATGGTGGCTCAGGTTGAAGAAGTGAGAAAAGTAAAAGCGCTGTTGGCACATCAAGCAAACCAACTCGGCTTGGATGCGACTCATTTGCCTGTCGGTATTATGATTGAGGTACCCGCCGCGGTATTAAATGCAGATGCGTTAGCACAAGAAGTCGACTTTTTCTCTATTGGCACCAATGATTTGACTCAATATGTTATGGCAGCCGATCGAGGCAACGCCGCCGTTGCCGAATTGGTGAACTACTTTGAACCATCGGTACTAAAAGCTATTGAACTCACGTGTGCAGCAGGCGATCGCGCGGGCATACCGGTCAGTATGTGCGGTGAGATGGCAGGCGATCCAAATGCCACAGAAACATTGCTTCGTGTTGGGTTACGAAAATTCAGCGCCAGTGCGAGTTTGTTGCCGGGACTAAAAGCGCAGATTCGTCAGTTGTCTGTCGATGTTTAATCGATACCTTTATCGTTAGTACACGTATACCGGCGTGCTTACGCCGGTTTTACTTTTGTAGGAACGCCACTTCTTGGCTTAATACAGCTTCATTTGCTCCTGCAGCCCAAACTTATTAATTTTTCTCCATAAGGTCGTGCGGCCAATTTGCAATGCTTTCGCCATATCATGCATTTTGCCATCACACTGATTCCAAGCCTGAACAATCGCTCTTCTCTCGGCTTCTTCTAACGTGATTACTGGCGTATTTTCTGCGGTATGGCGAGAATTCAGTTTAATGTCTTCAGGAATATCGTTCAGCTTGATTAAGTTGGAACTGCGGTTCAGCAAAATTCGCTCAGTTCGGTTTCTTAATTCAGAGTTGTTGCCTGACCAACGAAAATTCATCAACGCTTCCAGTGCGACTGGCTCTATCGAGATCGTCACATTGTGGCGGCGTTCATAATGGCTGATAAGTTGCTGGACGAGAAATTCAATGTCTTCTTTACGCTTTCGTAGTGGTGGAATATGCAGCTCGTTCGAGGAGATTTCATAATAAAGTTGCCGACCAAATGAGCGCTGAGTGACATACTCGCTGATCTCTGAAGCGGTGCTCGTAATAAGTTGAAAGTCTACGGGGATCAATCGCAAACTGTCGCTGCGGCTGACGAGCCCAGTTTTTAACAACTTAAGTAACACGGCTTGTAAATCGGGTGACAGATATTCCACCTTTTCCAAAAAGAGCGTGCCGCCGTGGGCGAGTTCAAACTTAGAGGGCATGCCTTGTCCTTCGTCGTAGCCTAGGGTTTCTTTGACCAGTTGCTCTGTATTGATGGAGCGGCAGTTGAGCGTAATGAACGGCCCTTCTTTGTAGGTGCTTTCGTTATGAATCGCCATGGCGAGAGTGGCTTTTCCTACACCTTCTTCACCTGTAATTAGAATCGGTGATTTGGACTTTATGGCCCGTTTTGCCACGGTAATGACATGCTTCATTTTTCGTGAAATGACGGGCAAAGTACTGAACGTATAGCGCGCACTGCCACCTATTTGTTGTTGAGCAAGTTCGCGAATTTTATCGATGGGGTGCAAAAACAATAAGTGCGTGCCGTCGTTGAGTGGACGCAAGGTAATGATCGCTTCAACAAACTCGCCACGAACCTCTACCGTTGTGAGCTTGCGGTTGATGCTTGCACCCGACTCAAGACTATTGAGGACATTTGGCGGGAAACGTAAAACAGAAAAGACTTCTTTATCCAAAACCTGACTGGCTTCAATGTTTAACAAACGCTCTGATTGATGATTTACCATGGTGATACGGCTTTCTTCATCCCAGGCAAGAAGGCCGTCATCCATGCATTCTAGTGTTGCGTTGTGAGCACAAGTGAGGCGGTTAATGTTTTCTTGTTCCGACTGAATATGGATTTGCAAACTGACTTCTTTCGCGCTCGACGCGATGATGACTAAGTTTTCTTTCTTATAGCTCTCTGCTTTTTTGAGAAGGCATGTTGTGCCGCGTAACTTGCCAAATTGGTCGAAAACAGGTGCTGCTACAGAGGCATAAGAATGTAAGTGGCGATTGAAATGTTCTGCTGCGAAAACTTCACTCGGGATATGAGTACTAATACAGAGATTGACCGCATTTGTGCCAATTTTTCCTTCAGATAGAAAACAGCCTTGTTTAATGCCGAGCGGCTGCATCTCTTGCTGCATAGAGTGATGTCCCACAACGGAAAGAACGCAGCCGTTGCCGTCAGTTACCATCAATAGCAGGTCTTCGTCTCCTAGCATGTCGTAAGTGTCTTCAAGTACGGTCGTGGCGCATTCGATGAGGTGCTCGTTGCGTTTCATCAGAGATGAGAAGGTAAATCCAGAGGCAATATGTGGCTTTGACCAGGTGTAAGGACTGCATTGCTTTATGCAACGCTCCCACGACTCAAGTACGGGAGTGCGGGAAAATTCTGGAGATACCCAATGGTGTTTCTGGAAAAACTCCCATTTGGTTTTAGTGTCTTCGATTGAAAGCATGCCATACCGTTTCAATACCAGCGATAGATTGGTCTGATATTACAGAGACATACGAATATGGACTGTGATGGCTTTCACGCACGTCATACAGAAAGGATACGCAAAGAAAAGAGGCTAGTAGAGAAGGCGTTCCTTGCCGGAGGTTGGGTTAAAAAGGGCTGTCCTTGCCCAGTTCATTGCAAATTTCGACAATGGCGAGCGAGAGACCTGATTTTATTATTTGTTGCTGGCGTTGAAGTTGGAGTTGATAAAACTCAAGATCGATGTCGTCATCAGGTTCGTTGACTTCTAATTGCACCATGCCCATTTTCTTTACCAGATGCAGCTTTTTGATTGGCTCTAGAATATTTGGATCAGTGAACTCGTAGTCCGATGCATCGCTATTGAGTCGGTTTTTAAGCTTAATGATGTCTTCAATATCATGATAAATATCGTCTGGGAGTACGCCTAAGCCAAATAGGAGTTTCAAACGAACGGAGAGATCGCCCAGCGGTCCGGAGTCTTGCAGTAGGGGACCAACAACCGATTGCACGGCGAAGTTATCTTTACGAAAGATCCTTTGTATTAGCCCGTCGATGGAATCGTTGAACACATCGACTGCTGCAATAAAAAAGCCTCGTACCGATGGCGCGCTGTTTAATCGTTCAATGATCTCGGTTTCGTTGATGTTATCTGCCATATACTGAGTAACTGTTTAAAATTATATTTATGGGGAGCAGAGCTCCCCTTGATTCGATTAAAGCTGGTGGTAAATCACTTCGATTTGAGCCACTTCAACACTGTCTTCAGCCAGGCCAGTGTACGTTGCTAGCGTTTTCTTTACGCCCACGGCTTTTAATGAGGTTTGTAGTTCCACCGCTTGTGGGTCGGTGTCGTTGGTGTATTTCAACGCCGCCGCGATCCCTTTCAAAAGTGTTTGATTTTCAGTGCCATACTCGATTGTACCGAGTAATGGCTTCACTAATCTATCATTTGCACCCAATTTACGAATTGGTTGTCGTCCAACGCGATCCACTTCATCCACTAAATATGGGTTGGCAAAGCGACCTAAAATCTTTTCGATGTAGGCATTGTGCATTTCACGGTCGAAGCCGTAACGACGAATCAATACTTCGCCACTTTCCTGCATTGCTTGTTTTACTTCAGCATGAATGCTTGGGTCTTCAATTGCTTCACGAATGGTACGGTGCCCTTTCAAACAACCTAAATAAGCGGTAATGCAGTGACCTGTGTTTAGGGTGAACAACTTACGTTCGACAAAGGCCATTAGGTTGTTGGTCTTTTCCATGCCTGAGATGTCAGGGATTTCGCCCTTGAATTGCTGTTCATCCACAATCCATTCACTAAAGCTTTCTACCGTGACTTCTAGTGGGTCATCGTTGGCGGCTTCTGCTGGTGGCACGATGCGGTCTACCGCTGAATCAACAAAGCCAACCAACTCGTCTGCTTTTGCATGCAATGATTTATCTAAGTGTTTGTACACTTCGCCTTTTAGGTGCGTAGTGCCACGCACCATATTTTCACAGGCGATGATGTTAAGTGGCGTGTTATTGCCAGCTTCAAAACGTTTGGCGATGCCTTTCGCGATGGTTTTCGCGATGATATCTAATACGTTTGGACCGACCGCTGTGGTAACTAAATCGGTTTTGACGATGCGATCAATCACGTCATCACTGGCTGAGTTTACGGCTGTGACGTGGGTAACAGTGTCGATTTGGCACTCGGTGCCCACGACTTTCACTTTGTATTCTTGTTTGTGACTCAGTTGATCGACGAGCGGAGCGTCCACGTCTGCAAATGTTACTTCGACTTCTGCGTCTGCTAAGAGTTTACCGATGAAACCACGACCAATGTTACCTGCACCAAAATGAACTGCGTTTTTCATAATTCTTACCTACCAATATATGAAAATGTTGACTTACGAAACTAGGGTGAGGCCAACCGCATAGGGGGTGACAGCTGACCTCATTTGCCTCAGGAGCAAATTAAAGGAGTAATTAAGCCGCTTGTTGACCGCCAAGGATGTTCAGAATCTCTTCCACATCGTTGGTGCTGGTTAGCTTCTCAATTGCTTCCGGCTCATCGAGCGCGTTCGTAATGGTGGTGATCACCTGGATGTGCTCATCGTTCTTAGCGGCAATGCCGATAACCAGTTTCGCGACATCGTCGTCATCTTCAGTAAATTGGATACCCGATGGGTATTGGCAGATTACAATGCCTGTTTTCTTCACGCGGTCTTTCGCTTCTACGGTGCCATGAGGAACCGCGATAGACTCGCCAAGGTAAGTTGGAACCAACGCTTCACGCTCAAACATCGCGTCTACGTATTCTGGTTCTGCGTAGCCAAGTTCAACCAATTTGTTGCCTGCAAAGCGAATGGCTTCTTCTTTGTTGGCTGCTTTCAAACCTAGGTGAATGTTCTCACGCTGGATTTGGAAAACCGATGGCTGCTGTGGCTCAAAGCAGTCGTCGTTCGCCGCCATGACTGACACTTTTACCATTTGGTCGTCATTGGCTGCGGATTGGTTTTGTGCTGCCAGTAACTTGGTGACTAGCTGGTTGTACATTTCGCTGTCTAGGAAGTTAGTCAATGAAATGTGGTGTGCGTTTGGAGCATGCTTACGTGCACGACCCGTTAAGTCTTTATGAGTAATCACGATATCTGCACTCTCTGGTAAGCTGTTAATGGCAAGGTTAGTTACGTGGATGTTCAGACCTGCGTCTTGAACCTTTTTGCGTAGCATGCTCGCGCCCATTGCACTCGAGCCCATGCCCGCATCACACGCGACAATGATGCTTTGTACTGTCGCTAGGTCTACGTCACCTTTGCTTTGGCTGTTTACCACCGCATCGTTTTCAGATGCAGATTTCATGTCTTTCATTTGTGATGTTGCTTTCTCTAGTGCTGCTTCATCACCGTCTTCTTCTGTTGACGTTTGTGTCTTCATTAGCAGTGCTGCTACGGCGAATGACACACCTGTTGCTGCTGCGATAGACGCTAGTACACCAACGATTGAACCTTTCTGAGTCATCAACAAGATTGCGAAGATTGAGCCTGGTGATGCTGGAGAAACGATACCTGCGTTAAACATAGTTAGAACGAATACGCCCGTCATACCACCTGCGATAGCCGCAAGGATTAGGCGAGGGTTCATTAGGATGTAAGGGAAGTAAATCTCGTGGATACCGCCGAAGAAGTGGATGATGGATGCACCGCCAGCCGTTTGGCGAGCCGTACCTTTACCAAACACCATGTAAGCCAGCAGAATACCTAGACCAGGACCTGGGTTCGCTTCGATCAAGAAGAAGATCGATTGACCAGTTTCAGACGCTTGCTGAATACCCAGTGGAGAGAAGATGCCGTGGTTGATCGCGTTATTTAGGAACAGGATCTTCGCTGGCTCAACAAAAATAGAAGTCAGTGGCAGAAGGTGCGCTGAAACAAGGAAGTTTACGCCTGCTGCCAATGCGCCTGAAAGCACTTTGACAAATGGACCGATAAGGAAGAAAGCCAAAATGGCGCACAGCATACCAATGATGCCCGCAGAGAAGTTGTTCACCAACATCTCGAAGCCGCTTTTTACTTTACCGTCGATGTAGTTATCGAATTTTTTGATTGCCCAGCCGCCCATTGGGCCGACCATCATTGCACCCATAAACATTGGGATGTCGGTACCGACAATCACACCCATGGTAGTGATTGCACCAACGACCGCGCCGCGATCGCCGCCCACTAATTTACCACCGGTGTAACCGATCAGTAGTGGCAGCAAGTAAGTGATCATAGGACCAACCATGGAAGCTAACGTCTCATTTGGTAGCCATCCGGTTGGGATAAATAGAGCAGTGATAAAGCCCCACGCGATAAACGCGCCGATGTTAGGCATTACCATGTTTGACAGAAAACGACCAAAATTTTGTATCTTGATCTTGGCATCTGGTGATATCATAACAATTCCCCGTTCGATGTTCTGATGAATATGTTGTCGTAAACGGTTCGCCAAAACCGCTTGTTTGATTGCTTAGTACCCAATCAATTTACCACACATTTTCCAATTGGAACTGACGACGGGTTTTTCGTGATCAACCCCCGCATTTCTTCGGATGAAAAGCATTTTTTAAGTGATGATGATCAATTAATTGATATGTAACTTAATAACAAAAAATGACTTTCAAATCTGTCAATAAAAATATTAGTGATCAATTCGATCTTCTGACAAATATAAAATTAAAATTCATTGTGATTAAGATCACCTTTAATTTCTTTTTCAACTCAAATTAAATGCTCGAAATGATCAATGTCACATTTTGTTTGACGTTAGGTTTGATTGAAAATGTGATCTATGACCATTTTGAGGTTTTGTGAAAGTTTATAACGTGAACGTTTGTGCGATGTTGGCGTTTTGGGATTAAAGCTTGAGATGACTGGCCTTTTTGCGATGAGTTTAACTAAACACTTTGTTTTTAATGTCTTATGGGTAAATAACGCATCACGCTGCTCGCGTTGTGTTGTTTAGAGCGATTTTGAGCAGCGCGATACCTCCGACGACGGTTAATGGTTCAGAGCTAAATACTCGCGCGCGTTTCCACTGCCCATGTAACGTGCAAGCGTTTTCTCAGGCACATCGCGTAAATCCACCATAATCAATCCATCCAGTGCGTTGTTAAACGCCGGATCGACGTTAAAACACACCAACTTACCATTCAAACTCAAATATTGGCGCAGTAATACCGGAACGCCTTTGCCTTCGTCAATTCGAGCGATCACGCGAGATAGCAACTGTAAATCTCCCAATGCGGTTAGCATGCTGGTATTCCAGTTTAAGTTGGTTTCTGGCAGTGGGTTTGACGGAGTGACGTATTCGGCGCAGTCGTTGTCGTAGTGGTGTAGGGTCATCGATTGTGCCAGCAATTGACGCGCGGTATGACTGTAATCGTTGCTGATGCTCACTGGGCCAAATAAGTGCGTGTATTCGGGATGTTGATGGACAAAAGTCGCTATGCCTTTCCAGAGTAAGAGTAGGGCACTCATGCTTTTTTGATATTGCTCGGCAATCACAGAACGACCCATTTCAATCGACTTACCCATTTGATCGAGAAAGCCTTGGTCATAGTTGAACAAGGTGCGCGAATACAATCCTTCTACGCCATATTTCGCCAATAATTGATCAACTAATCCAAGACGGTAAGCACCTACCATGCATTGGTTCTCACGATCCCACACAAATAGGTGCAGGTAATCATGATCGAAATGATCGATGTCTATCGCTTGTCCGGTCCCTTCGCCAACTTGACGGAAATTATGTTCTCGCAAGCGGCCAATTTCATGCAGGAGAGATGGGATCTGCTGCGCGCTGGCGCAATATACGTCGAACTCGCCACTTTGAAGCAATTGGGTTTCTGTCGGTAAGCTGTGCAGCTCTTCAAGCAATTGGCCTATGGGTAACCCTGCTGCAATAGGTAAGAGATCATTGTCTGAGACCGTTTGCTGAGTGGCACTTACATCGCGGTTAAGCAGGTAGGTGTTAAGCCTCAGATAATTGACGATCTGATCATCGTTGAGGTTATTGAGTTCTTTAAACTTGATTGCTTGCCCAAAGGACAACTCAATGGTTTTTGCGCTCTTGTTGAGCAGTTCTCTTCCCAACATCAAGGTGCGTAAAAGAGGGTGGATTTTACCTGCCATGTAGAAGCGTTTTGAGTTCTGACCACGAATGAAGACGGGAACAGTGGCGGCTTTGTTCTTACGAATTAACGCACTGACACTGCGGCTCCATTCTTTGTCTTCTAAACGCTGTTGTTTGGCATCCACTAACTGCGACACTTCACCCGCAGGGAAAACCAATAACAAGCCGCCATTCGCAAGGTGTTTGTTGGCTGCTCTGAGGGCCTTCATATTCGATTTGACGGCGTCTTTGCCTTCGAATACGTCGACACCAATAAAAAGTTGGTCGAGCTCTGGTACGGTTTTTAGGTACTGATTCGCTAAAATTTGGATATCGTCTCGTATCATCAATAGTAGCTCGGCGAGAATCACGCCTTCAACACAACCGAGAGGGTGATTCGCCACAATGACGGTTGCGCCTTGCTTTGGCACTGCGTCGAGCGAACCATGGGCAATGCGATAGTCGATCCCCAAAATATCCAGCGTAAATCGCAAGAAAGTTTTGGTATCCGCATTCACGGGGCGTTGGGCGTAGAATTTATCGAGCTGACTTAAACCTGTTGCCCATTCAGCAACGTTTTCACCAATGCCAAACGGCGTTTTACGAGGGAGACGAAAAGGGGTCGAACTATCCATATTTACCTCAGCGTACAAGTGGCTGATCGGATAGTAGAAATTACAGATGACAGTTCAGAGGCAAATCCATGAGCCTTTAGTGACAAACTGGTGAAGCTTTGTTGACTAAAGGCGAAGGGGATAGGACAGCTTTAGCGTTACGTTTTGTCGCCAGCAAACATCAGGATACTCAGAGAGTTGAGCGTTTCACCGAGACTTTCTAGTGAGCTCAAGACCTGTTTGGTCGGCTCATTGTCTAGCAGAATACGACCATCAAAGCGTTTCCCTTCGCATTGATCTTCATCGCACATACCTGCTTGGGGTTCTTGTGTTGAGTTGTCATCCATTACTAAGTCGTCAGTACTCAAACAAGCCGTTGAGACAAATAATCCGCTCAGAACTACCAGCCATTTTATTTTCAACATAATCTTAAAACTCACAATAAAACACCGTTCAATTGTAATTTATTCTATTCACCATTTCGAACGATATGACAAAAACTTGGCTTTAGGTCGCCATTTTCTGGCCATAGTTGAGCTATGTTATCGATACGACGAATTGTTACTTTTGGCGAAATTAGGAGGATGAATGGAGAAGATTTCCAATAGAGCGTCAATATGGCTCGGGCTGTGTCTGATAATTGGTTTAGGAGTATTGGGCTTTTTTATTCAGCAAACAGCAGTCAAATACAAAGCCTATGAGCGAGTGGTAACGGTGAAGGGATTGTCTGAACGAGAGTACTCTGCCGATACAGTGATCTGGCCAATTCAGTTCACCTTAGCGAGTAATGATATGGGGGCTATGTTTGATGACATCGATCAGCAAACGCGTTTGATTCTGGATTTCTTAAGTGCCAAAGGGCTCCCTGAAACGAGCGTTTCCCTTTCTTCTCCTGCTGTCATTGACCGAAAAGCACAGCAATACGGGAGTGAGCAAGATATCGAGTTTCGTTATTTAGCCTCGCGGACCGTTACGGTTTATAGTCAAAGTGTCGATGTGGTTCGAGCGGCAATTAATGAGATTGGTGAGCTAGGAAAACAAGGCGTACTGCTGAATCAGGACCCGTACGCGAACCGCATTGAGTACAGCTTTACTAAGCTGAATGATGTAAAGCCAGACATGATTGAAGAGGCGACCAAAAACGCCCGCGAAGTGGCGCAAAAGTTTGCGAAAGACTCACAGAGTTCATTGGGTAAGATCAAACGTGCCACGCAAGGGCAGTTCTCGATTTATGACCGAGATAGCAACACGCCTTACATTAAGAAAGTACGAGTGGTCTCAACCGTTCAGTATTACTTATCGGATTAAAATAATAGTCAAAAAGCCGCTCATCGTGTGAGCGGCTTTCGATAAGACGAGAGCTATAGGATAGGATTGATATCTTGCTCTGTATGCTCACCTTCGACCACATCAACAGGTGTGTAATGTTGATAAATCAGGAAGCCATCTTCTGATGTTTCATGGTTATCTGGTGTGTCAACATACGCGGTACAGGTGTACCCAATACTGTAGGTGCCTGGACCAATGTAACCAAACTCGTAGCTGTAGGTTGTATTACCTTCTTCGTCTTGCGATTCATTCACGTTAGCTACTGCAACTGGCGCTTGGAGTGGTTCCATCGCGCCCATATCGCCCATGGTTGAGCGATCCATCGAACCTGCGTAAAGATAGACTGAGTGAACGGCAGGAACGTCATTTATTGCATTTGATGCTGCACTGTCTGCTTCACACGCTTGATACTGAATTTCACTGACTTCACCACCGATATGACCTGATTCTGATGCGTTTACTAAGCTTACCGCATTAGAGTTCATGTTCATGTAATCTTTGCCCGTTGGATCTGCCAGACCTTTACGCAAATCAAACTCGACAACATAGCTATTATGACCAGTATGAACTTTTACATACTGACCTTTTTGCGAAAACTTCAAGCGACCTTGATCGCTCGTATCTGGTTTAAAACCAAAACAGCTGCCTCGGCTAGGCACAACTAAGCCTTTGATGTTGCCGTCTGTCTTCTCTACGTATGACAGCGTTGTATCGTTTAATTGTTTGCCGTCTTTAGCGTACACACACATAGCATAATCACCAGGAGCGATGTCTTGCTCGCTAATGATCGTTTTAGCGTTACTTCCCTGATATTCCATTAGATCAACTTGGTGTAGTGTTCCATTGTCACTAACATCTAACAGAATATGTTCTCCAGTCTGTTCGCCAGTTTCTGGGTCAAATGGTACAAGGACAACATCTTTAAACGCTAAGACGACTTTGTTGGCATCGTCGACAGGCGCATCGGAAACGCTGAGAGAAAAAGTGGCTGCCTCTGTATCGGATGAAGAGTCGTCGCTACCGCAGCCCGTCAATAAAAGACCACCTGAGATAGCAAGTAAAGGATAAGTATATTTTTTCATTATGACCTCTTGTTTACACTGCTGATAAATGTAAAAGGCTAGTCTCAAAGTCGAGAAATGATGTCATTGTATTGTGATAGAGAGGTCAATCTTCAATGGCGCTATATACAAGTCCTTTTTTATAAAACTAAGTTCTTAACTGTGATGAGGGGAGTTTGATGATAGTCAAGCTGGCTTCGTTCTTATGAGCGTAAGTTAGTATGACTTACTGCTAGAAGGAATTAGTATCATGGCATACAAGCACTTTATTAGAGAACTACTGGGTTTAGCGATCGTTGTCTCTGTCGTCTTTGGCGTTTTAGGTGTGATGTTAGAGCTCTTTGCACTGACGGCACTCTGGGAGCATCAGCAAGCGATAGCCGATGTATTCTTCCATGAATCTCTCTACTTTGTCGTATTTCTAATCCCACCATACTTCCTTTGGAAGTTGATTAACCGCCCTGAATTGGTTTCTGCGGACCAAGCTTATTTAGCAATGAGATTAGAGGCTGAAAGTCGACAATAAGCCGATTGAGTGAGGAATGAAAAGAAGAGGCTATGAGAAACATCAGCCTCTTTTCTATCTGATTAGTGAGCAAAGTATTCGTTGCTTTATTGATTAAAAAGCCGCTTCTATTGTGCCTTTGAACGTACGATCGAGATAATCACGAATTGCTTGAGATTGGTAAATAGAAACGAATTTTTTATACGCTTCATTATTTTTGTCTGCGTCACGAGTAGCGATGACCATGACGGCCAGCGGTGCGTCTTTTGCTTCAAGATAGATACTTTGTTTCTTCGGGTCTAAACCAGAAGACATTACGTAGTTCATTGTGATCGCAGCCGCGTCTACATCATCCAATGTTCGTGGTAACTGGGCGGCATCTACCTCGACAAATTCAAACGACTTTGCATTTTTTGTAATATCAGTTAGGGCTGCTTTGTGGCCAACACCTTGTTTAAGCTCAATTAAACCTGCATCGGCGAGTAGCAATAGACCACGACCACCATTAGTTGGATCGTTTGGAATTGCTATGCGTGCATTGTTTGGAAGCTCTTGTAATGAGCGATACTTGTTAGAATAAAGCCCCATGCGCATCAGAATGGATTGACCAATCATCACTAATTGGGCGTCATGACTATTGTTGAAGTTGTCTAAAAATGGTTGGTGCTGATAGCTGTTAATGTCGATGCTACCATCACTAAGCGCGGCATTGGGTGTCACGTAATCAGAAAACTCGATGACTTCTACATTCAAGCCTTGCTTCGCAGCTTCCTTCGCTACTGCTTCAACTACTTGAGCATGAGGCCCTACGGTTGCTCCCACTTTAATGACAGAGTTATCTTTTTCTCCACAAGCACTTAAGCCAACTACTGCCGTGAGAACCAAAGCTAGTTTCTTTAGGTGACGAATACTTTTCATTGTAACTCCATTTTTGTTTTAGACGTCCATACGTTTACATGTCCATCCTATCAGAAGTCGAAAAAGGGTCAATGGTTTAAATAGCGAGTAGACATTTTGTTTCTACGACTATATAGAAAGATTGGTAATAAGCGAAAAGAAAGAGAGGGTAGAATCGAGGAAGATGATAAGTTTGAAGTTGTTGAGGATATGAGCAACGAATTACTACACCCACAACTGTACCCAAAGTCAGCAGACACAAAAAAGGCGTAGTAGGTACTAACCTGCTACGCCTTTCGAAATTTGGTGGCCCCTCGCAGACTTGAACTGCGGACCAATCGATTATGAGTCGACCGTTCGTATAAAACCTATAATGTACTTACAACAACTTCCAACAATATCCTTGATAACTATAAGTTAAACTGTATTATTGTTCAAGTCGGTTTTAGTGTTAACCCCTTACAACTTACAACAAGAAAATGTAAGATAGTTAGCCATTGTAAGCAAGAGAGGTTAGGTAAATGAAGTTCAGGAAGCAATCTTACGCTCATCCTGTTCACCATGTTACGGTAAAGCAGAAAGTAAAGCTCAAGAGTGGAGTGATGAATCACTTTATTGTCCTTTACATCAAACCTCTTGGTTCAGAGAAGCCAATTGTATATAGAGAGTTAATCAACTACTTCGAGACAAATGGTAACAGCGGGTCTTGGCAACGCCAGGTAGCCCGAGCAATTGGCTTATTTTACGACTTTTGTGTTGAGAAGGCTCCAGTCTACAAGAATGACAACAATGTTGCTGACACCATAAGGGGCTTTATTCAGTGCTCATTATCTGGTGATTCTGGGTTGGGTTGGACTCCAAGTAGCGCAAAAACAGTCAGAAGGAATGTCGGTTATATTCTAGATTTCTCTCGCCATTTAGAATCGAATGGCACCCTGCCTAAATCACCTTCTAAGACGCATAAGGAGTACTTCTTTCGTGCTAGCCAAGTTAAGAATAACTCGTTCCTGAGCCATATTACAGACGTTAATAAGGTTGCTGCTAGGCTACAGGCGACATCAATAGATCACATATTCAAGTTTTCCAAGAGTACCACCACAACCTCCAACAAAGTGTCCCAGTTCCCAGAGGATTTGATTGAGCCACTTCTAAATGAAGGGTTCAAACTGCGAAATGGAAGAGAAAACATTGGTGCTAAGATGATTACAATGCTTTTGATTTTTGGTGGGCTAAGAGAGAGTGAGCCGTTCCATTTATGGTTTAACGATTTCAATATTTACCCTAGCTCGGGGAAGCTTGAAATCTCTCTTCATCACCCATCAGAATCGAGTTGTGATATCCCGCCATATAAAAATAAAAGTCGAGCGGAGTATCTTTTGGAGCGTGGCCTATTACCGAGAGATAACGATAACAACTCAAACTCTTATTATGCTGGGTGGAAAGACTTGGCTCTTGAGAAAGACTACACAACACCAATTAGATTAATTCATGAAGATGCTGAAATATTATTCGTTAAATTGTTTAAACAGTATATGCATGAAAGAGAAGTCTGTATGAGAGACTATAAAGCTAAGTATGGGTATGAACATCCATTCTTTTTTGTAAAAACTGGAGATGTGAATGATCTTGGTTCGCCTATGTCAATTAACTCTTATTTAAAAGCATTTAAACAAGCATGTAAGAGGCTTCGGAAATTAGGATATTATGTTGAATATGGAGCAAAAAATGGGATTGCACCGCACTCTATGAGGCATTGGTTTGCATCAATTTTGGAGGAGGCTGGAGTGCCTCCAAAAGTACTTCAAGATATGATGAACCATAGAAGTATCTTGTCACAAGAAATATATAAGTCAGCGAATAAACGAGCAATCGATGAAGCTTTGAAAAATGTTGCAGGTGTATATCTATTGTCTCTAAAAGGTATGTAGGTCTAAATTGAAAATCACAAAATCAACCGTCTTAAAATACATCGAAGATACGGGCATCAAAGAGTTAAGCAACACGAAATTGATTGAGTGTTTCTTGGTGTTAAATGCCACATCATTACCTGATATTTATTCAGAAAAACTGCATGGTGAGATGCTGCGCAGGAAAATTTGCTTCTCTGAATTCTACAACTTTGCCAAGTTCAATTGGTCAGCCTCATATTTAACGGCTTTGGCTACTAAGTCTAGTCCAGATGTTCAAAAGTTTGTGGATGAATTTGATGAGCACAATTCATCTTATGGTGACAACTCTGCACCAAGACAAAAGGGAAGGCTCTTCGCTAGGCTTTATTCGTTATTTTACAAGCGATATCGTCTTAAGGAGTTGAAAATAGCAGATGCTCAATACCTTTTTGATTTGGTCGTGAGTAATTATGATCTGTTCAAAGGAAACAGAGGCGATGAATCAAACAACCTTACAAGAAGGGATCTTTACGGCATAACTGCTTTCCTAAGAACAATCTATGAGTTTAACGGAACTGAAGTTCCCAAAGGTATTTTAGAGAAGATTGTTCCTGACGATCTTATTAAACCCCAAGGTAGAAGTATTGCTCGCGGAAAAGTCAAATCCCTAGGGCGTCAAGAGCAGTTAGCTACGTATTCTCTTCTTGTAAAGATTAATGAATCTTACATTGATACGCTTATTTTAAAGACCCAGAAGGGGCAAAATTCAGCATTTTATAACTTGCTTGATTATGTTGAGAATGTGCTGGGAATTGAGTGCATTCATACAGTCGATGAGCTAACTGAGCTTTTAGTTCAGGGACGTAGAGGCTCTCAACGGTTTCTTCACTATCTAGAGAATGAGGTTAAAGCGAGCGTTAGAGCGAAGTCCATGTACATCAGAGATATGATGGTTTGGGCGATGAATGAATATAACATTGACCCTAAAAATGGTTTCGAGCCTCTATTTGATAATTATGAATGGGATCGTATTCAGAGAGATAAGGTCTTCAAAAAAATTACTGGTTCTAGTAAAGATGAAACACCTAAAGCGGTGATACCGTTGCGTGTTCACCAACTAGCAATAGATATCTTGCTTGACGCTGAATATAAGTGGGCAAAAACGCTGAAAGATCAATACTTCATTGATGAGAATGGGAATAGTGTATTTAACCCAACCTTAAATAATTTATTGGCTTTGGTCTTTCTATTGCCGATAAGAATAATTCAGGCTCAAGTGTTAGATAGTGGTGAAGGTGATGATTATCGTTATGACTTTGACAATTTACGATGGATACCAAATGACAGCCCTCACGCAGGTTACTGGAAATCAAGGTATTCAGTTAATCAAGACCGAGGCTTTGTTAAGCGTGATACTAGCTTAGTAAAGGAAGCTATACAGAGTAAAAATATTGATGAAAATGGCTCCCCCATCGTTAGACAAGCCTACATGTACATCAACACGAATAAGACAGCAGATAGAAGTGTAGCTTTCAGTGAGGTTAGTGGGTATACCATTCCTTGGCACCACGAAGACGCATTGACTGTATATGCACGACAGTTAGATTTTTTGAACAAATATCACCACGTTGAGTCTCCTGCTGCCATGAAAGATCTAGATAGACCTCAAACGATCCTAGGCGGCAAGCCAACTACTGCGGTTTTAGAAATTACACCTTCACGCTTCTATTTATTTAGGTGCAATTTGAATTCTGATGAAAAAAGTAGAGATTTCCCACCAACCAAGCTGTTGATTACAAAGATGTGGAACCAATTAATGGTAGAAATACAACGTCGCCTTGATGCTGAGGGAGCTGATTTCTCTGTGATATCTCAAGAGAAACTTGAAAAATTTAGAAATAATGTTGGAGGTGGCAATTCTTACATTAGCTATTTGACGCCACACTGCACGCGAGTTACAGGGATTACAAGGCTCGAAGAGTTTGGTGTGCCTATTCATATCATTTCTAAATTAATTGCTGGTCACGCCAACGTACGAACTACATACCGTTATGTCAAATATGATAAGAGCTATATAAATGACAGAATTACTGAAGCTCAAGCTAAAATAAGCAGCAAGATGGAGTTGGCTCTTACAGAAGAACTAAAGACATCGGATATTGAGAGAGCGAGACAGATTGCTTACATCCCTGATATCTATCTAACGTCTTGGGGAGATGTTCAAGAACGTAGTTGGAACTCTAATGCATTAGGAATATGCCCGAACTCAGGCACTCTCTGTCATGAAGGTCGTGATGAAGAAGCCACGCACTTCAATGGCGTTGGTAAGTGTTTGAACTGCAAGTACTTAATTAGTGGTAAGCCATTTTTGATTAATATCTGGGCGCATGTAAATGCTCTTCTTTATAAGGCTAAAGAACTTAATGATGATTATAGTCTTCTGCAATCAGATTATAGGAAGCTTATAAAACAGAGGAAGAGTGAGTTCAAAAAAAATGGTCGTTCAGATGAATGGGCTAGCCTGAACAAGTTGATTAAGAAAGCGGAGAATAACATGGAAATGAACTCAGGAGATGTGAATTTGATTCTTTCTGAGGTTTATTATGGGAACTTACTGTTTGAAACGGTTAGAAATCTAACCAATACCAGCGAAGATTTCGTTGAAAGCATTGGTTTTGAGGAATGTACTAACTTTGAACATTTGAACGCAGTGGTAGAGTCCGAGTCTTATTTGCCCTATTTCGAAAGAGATAAAAACTTGAAGTTCAAACGTGACACGTTTGTTGATAAAGCACTTGTTGCCATTGGTGAGCAACCGATATTTCTAAGGAACTTAAGTCATGAGGAAAAGGAGCAGGCTATATCAGCAACGGCAAAGTTGATTGAAAACGACATCAAAGCCCAGGAAGGGAAGTATCTAGTTGCAGCTTTGAGATTAGAGAATTTGATGGAGGTATGCCATGCAGCATGATGTTGATACCGTTCTAAAGAGCCTTCTTAAAGATGCAAATTCAAATGTTGAAACACGCCTAAAAGCTTTGAATAAAATCATTTATGGTTTTAAAAAGAATCATGTGGATTTAACCGTACCTAATGTAGTTGGTGCATTGGAATCTATTGGAATAAAAATGAGTGCCAGCTCACTTTATAACAAAACCGTACGGGGAAAGCCCAACCCATACAGGGTTTTATTCGATGCGTGGTCACATGAGATAGACAAAGCAAAGGTAAGCAAGGCATCTGCGGATTATTCACCTGTAGACTTTACTTCAATGACAGATGCTGATTTTGCAACTATTGGTAGTGATGTTGTTAAGTTCAAGGTTCAAACCTTATATAACGAGTTGAGGTCAGCAAGAAATCAAATCAATATGCTCAAGCAAATTCATGACTTACCTATGATTGAAGATACAGGTGAAAAACTTATATTTCGTAAAAGTGGGCTAATCGATGATGCTGTGTCACCATCTCAAGGTATCAGTAACTCAGATTTTAATGAAGAATGCATTGAAGAGTATGTAGATGCCATTCGTTATTTCTTGAATGGAAATAGCAAAATTGAATTTGATGATGAGGGATGCTTAATAGCTAAAACGACAATCAGAAAAGGTGACATGCTGAGTGATATCGACTTAAAAATAGCAATAGAAACAGCGTGTAAAGTGCTGATAGATAAATAGATGATAAATCCTTAGTTGTTAGATAATGCTACAACTAAAAATTACTTACGAATCCCATTTATTCAATGACTTAAGGTTAAAAAATAATGCCAGCTACGATTGCTGGCATTGGTGAAAAAATCTGCTTAGTTTTATTTATTGCTGAGCCAGTTTTTGATTTGTACCTATAGGCAGCCAAAACGAAATAATGGTCGTTAATGCTAAGAAGGCAAAGGATACCCATAGACAGGCTGAGAACCCCCACATTTGGAACACCCATCCAGATAGAACCGTCCCTATCAAACGCCCCATTGCGTTTGCCATGTAGTAGAAACCGACATCCAGAGAGACACCATCTCCCTTGGCATAGCTGACGATTAAGTACGAGTGCAGAGAAGAATTAACCGCAAACACAGCACCAAAAATCATCAGTCCAACGACAATAACCACTTCTGGGTGCCATTGCTGCTGCACACTGTAAGCAATTACGCCAGTCACTACAGACAATACCAACGCCCACACTATCGCGGCTTTACCATCTGGAGTATGACCTGATTTACTGCCTGTGATCTTTGGTGCAATCCCTTGAATGATACCGTAACCGATAACCCAAATAGCCAAGAATCCACCTACGGCGCTATGATCCCATCCAAACACAGATCCCAGATAAATAGGCAGTGCAATCACAAACCAAACATCACGCGCACCAAACAGGAACATACGAGCAGCGGATAGAATGTTTACGCTGCTAGATTTGGAAAAAATTTCAGAGAACTTAGGTTTATTTTTCGCTTTGCCAAGATCGGATTTAAGGCTAATCACACTGCCGATAAAGACCAGTAAAAGAACACCCGCCATCGCAGCTACCGCATATTGGAAGCCAATCATCGATAACAACGCACCACCTAAGAAAAATCCTGCACCTTTTAGCGCGTTTTTAGAGCCTGTAAGTATGGCAATCCACTTATACAATGCTCCTTGTGCATTCTCTGGCACCAAGGTTTTGATGGAGCTTTTCGCGCTCATCTTGTTTAGATCTTTGGCAATACCTGACAAAGCTTGTGCAGCCATGACCCATGGAATTGAGAGCCAACTTGCAGGAACGGCCAGCATTGAAAGAGCGATGATTTGCATTCCCAAGCCAATATTCATCGTTCGGTTCAAACCAAGACGAGCACCTAGCCAACCACCGATGAGGTTAGTGACGACGCCAAAGAATTCATAAAAAAGAAAAAGGGAGGCGATCTCTAAGGTTGAATACCCCAAATCATAAAAATAGAGCACCACCAACATGCGTAATGCGCCATCGGTAACAGTGAAGTTCCAATAGTTAAATGTGACCAACATGTACTGGCGGACATTTTGGTTGAGTTTAGACAACATATTTACTCTCTTTAAAAAAAAGAGCCGCCTTAGGCAGCTCTTTAAGGCTTTTACTGATTAGCAAATTGGTGGATGTACTCAACTTGTACATCTTTGGTAAATGCGCCAGGTCTTAACGACTGGACATGGGTGATGATTTCTTGCAGCTCCCAACCTTTCTCTAGCAAAAGATGGGCAGCAAGCAAACCTGTCCGTCCCGATCCCCCCATGCAATGCATCGCTATCTTTTCGCCATGTTCTATAGCTTTGTGTAGCGAAGGGGATATATGTTTCCAGCGAGCCTGAAAATCTTCACCTGGAGCACAGTCATCTTCTATCGGTGTGTGAAACCATTGCAAACCTGCTTTTTCGACAATATTAGGCAGATCGCCAACGCCTTTTTCTTGCATCTCATGAGTGCTCAGTGCTGTAACAACGACAGTTACACCTTGAGATTTGAGTTGATCAATACTGTCACTCAGCGACGCTTCTTTAGTGCCAGGACAAGGAGTTAGTACTAACGCTGCGTTATTGTCTTCAACAGGCAGTTCCCACGTAGGATGTGTCATTGGTTTGCTTCCTTATGCTAGGCCGACTTTACGAACAAGTTCTGCGGTACGTGTTGCGTAACCCATTTCGTTGTCATACCACGCATAGATTTTCACCATACGCTTGCCAACAACCATAGTCGAAAGCGCATCGACAATCGTTGAACGTTGGTCCCCTTTGTAATCAATAGAAACAAGAGGGCGTTCTTCGAAACCAAGTATGCCTTTCAGTTCATTCTGCGACGCTTCTTTAAGTAAGTCGTTCACCTCTTCAGCCGTAGTGTCTCGCTTAACATCAAAAATAATGTCGGTTAATGAGGCGTTAGCTAACGGAACACGCACTGCATGACCATCAATTTTTCCTTTAAGTTCAGGGAAAATTTCGATAATCGCTTTCGCAGAACCTGTGGTCGTTGGGATCAAGCTCATACCACAAGCACGCGCACGGCGAAGGTCTTTATGCGGAGCATCGAGAATGGTTTGAGTATTTGTCAAATCATGAATGGTCGTAAACGAAGATTGCTCAATACCGAGTTTTTCATGAATCACTTTCACCACAGGTGCAATACAGTTAGTAGTACAAGATGCAGCAGTCACAATCTGGTGTTTCTCTGGGTCAAAAATGTTGTCGTTAACACCAACAACAATGTTAGCAATCCCATCTTCTTTTACTGGAGCGGAAACCACCACGCGTTTAACACCTTGTGCCAGATACTGATTCAGGAACTCGGATTTACGGTGTTTGCCCGTTGCCTCGATCACCACATCACAACTAGACCAATCTACTGAATCGATAGCTTTTTCTTGCGAGGTTGCGATGGTTTTTCCATTGATGACAATTGCGTTACTTTCACTTGTCACTTCGTGGTGCCAGCGACCTTGCACTGAGTCAAACTCAAGCAGGTGCGCTAAAGTTGCCGCATCACCTGCCACATCGTTAATCTGAACGAACTCGATTTCAGGCCAATCAAACGACGCTCTCAGCGCTAAACGTCCAATACGACCAAATCCATTAATTCCTACTTTGATAGACATCTTAATTTTTCCTTTAAACACAACATTCTGGACGAGATTTCATCTCGGATAAGCGTTGAATATCTTGCTGGTATTCTGCTTTCAGGCAGTTAGAGTCAACTAACCCTTGGATCTGTTTTCTCATCCAACCAGGAAGCTGATCTGATAAACGGTAGAAAACCCACTGCCCCTGACGGGTATCAACCACCACACCACTTGAACGGAGCAATGCAAGGTGGCGAGAAATCTTGGGTTGGCTTTCATTAAGGGCTTCTGTCAACTCCCCGACACAGACCTTTTCTTCACGGGCAATCATTAACAAGCAACGAACCCGTGTTTCATCTGAAAGTAATTTAAAAAACTGGTGAGGTAACATGTTCAATCCTACTTATCTGTATATGCGTATATATTATTTGATGTATATCGTCTGTCAACAAAAAAACGCAGGGAGATTACAGGATGACATCGCAACGAGAAGAGAAATAGCTGATGTGATTCTGTAGTTCTTCTATTGCGTTTTGATTACAAGTCACTTCCCAATAAAGGTTTTTTTGATATGCCTCTCTACGCCTTCCAACTCGATGCATCGCGTAGTTGATATCAATCACATAGTCATAGCCTGGCTCTATCTCATCCGAGGCATCTAAAAAGAGATAACCAAAATATCCATAGCAATCCAGCGTATCGCCGCAGTCTTCTTCGTTGGGCAGCCTTTCATAACTGATGTGATATCGGTCACTAGAGCGACTAAAAAGAAGCTGAGCAGCAATACAGGCTAGATCGGAGGTTGGGTAGCTAATGAAATGTACAGTTCTCTTATCCATCCTGTCATTCTCATCAATAAGTAAGATTCCACAGTCGTAAAAACATACAGCATATTTTTAGGTTCGTACATATGGATACATGTATATTTAAATAAATAGACACAAAAGTGTCACAAATGAGTAGTAACGTAACCATCGAAGTTATCAATGACGTAAAACATGGAGATAAGTCATGAAACATACTTTGTCAGCAGCCTTAGTTGGCGCGACGCTACTCGCAGCTAGTCAAGGCGCATTCGCTCGTGATCTGGTTAAAATTGATGGCTCTAGTACAGTTTTCCCTATTACCGAGGCGATGGCTGAAGAGTTCCAAAATGCAGAGAAAGGCAAAACCATGGTCACCGTCGGTATTTCTGGTACTGGCGGTGGTTTTAAAAAGTTCTGCCGTGGTGAAACGGATATTTCGAATGCCTCTCGACCAATTAAGGATTCTGAGCGCAAACTGTGCGCTGAAAACGGCATCGAGTTTATCGAACTGCCAGCAGCACTTGATGCGCTGACTGTGGTTATCAACCCGAAAAATGATTGGGTTAAACACTTGAACGTCGAAGATCTGAAAAAGGCTTGGGAACCAGCGGCTCAAGGAAAAGTCATGACATGGAAACAAATGAACCCAGCTTTCCCTGATCGACCGCTTAAACTTTTTGGTCCTGGTACTGATTCAGGCACTTATGATTACTTCCTTGAAGCGATTGTTGAAGGCAAATCTAGCCGTGGTGATTTCACCGCCAGCGAAGACGACAACATCATCGTGCAAGGCGTCTCTAATGACGTTGATGCACTTGGTTTCTTTGGTTTGGCTTACTATGAAGAAAACAAAGACAAACTAAAAGCTGCACCAATTAGCTGGAAAGGCAGTCAACCTGTAGAGCCAAGTGTTGAAAATGCCAAGAATGCAACTTACCAACCGTTGTCTCGCCCAATTTTCATCTACGTGAACAAAAAATCAGCCGATGAAAAAGCGCACGTTGAACGATTTGTAGACTTCTACATGGACACGACTCATGCACCTGAGCTAGTCAAAGAAGTCGGCTATGTTCCTCTACCAGAAAAAGCTTACAAATTAGCGCAAGAAAACTTTAAGCAACGTCGTACGGGTTCTGTTTTCCACGGAGCTGAAGTCGGTGTCGGTATTGAAGAGCTGTTAGCTCGCACTCCTAAGTAAGTCATTATTGTATTGATTCATGGAGGGAGCTTTGCTGCCCTCCTTGTTCTCTTTACGCAGGCATGAATATGAATACAACTCAATCCAGTTCTTCAAGCCTCTTGGTCTCTGAAGCCTTTTTAAAACAACGTGCATTTTGGAATGTGGTGAGTCGTTACCTTCTTATGGCAGCAGCTCTGGCTTCCATTTTTGTCACTGTGGGTATTGTGTACGTACTGGTTTCAGAATCATTACCCTTTTTCCAGCACGTATCGATTCTCGATTTTCTCACTGACACTCAGTGGACACCGATGTTTGCTAATGCGCATTTTGGTGTGATGACGTTGGTTTCAGCAACACTCACAGTGGCAGGTATTGCTCTTGGGGTTGCCATTCCTGCGGGGATTGGCCTTGCCATCTATCTGAGTGAATACGCCAGCAACCGAGTACGAGAAGTGGTTAAACCTTTCCTGGAGCTTTTAGAAGGTGTGCCAACGGTCGTCTATGGCTTCTTTGCGCTACTTTTTGTTACACCTCTACTGCAAACCTTCATTCCAAGTCTCTCTGGTTTTAACTTGTTAGCGCCAGGTATTGTGATGGGGATTATGATTCTGCCGTATACAGCCTCCGTGAGTGAAGATGCCATGCGCTCTGTGCCTATGCACTTGAGAGAAGCAGGCTATGCGTTGGGCTATTCTCGCTTTCGCGTGGCGACGCATATCGTGATCCCTGCTGCCTTATCTGGCATTACAGCCGCTTGTATTCTTGGTATGTCACGTGCGGTTGGTGAAACCATGGTTGTGGCAATTGCTGCGGGGCAAAACCCACGGTTTGGTTTTGACCCAACCGAAGGAGCCGCCACCATCACATCATTCATCGTACAGATGGCGATGGGAGATTTACCTCATGGCACGATTGCCTATCAGTCTGTCTTTGCCGCAGGCTTAGTACTTTTCATCATCACTCTGATTTTTAACATCCTCGGTTTCTACCTACGCCGTCGATTCAGAGAGGTTTACTAATGCAAAACACCACTTTAACTCTCGAACAGATCGTCCGTAAAAATAAACAAGCCGATCTCACCGTCGCAACGATTGGGATCATTATCCTGCTTATGGCGATGTCACTGCTGGTCAGTGTTTTTGCCGAGCTGATTTATTCTGGGTTTCCTCGTCTTTTTGACGCTGATTTTTATACCAACTTTCCTTCTCGACACCCAGAGCGTGCGGGTATTTTATCTGCATGGGTTGGCACTAGTCTTGTGATGTTGGTGACGGCTTGTATCGCCATCCCTTTTGGTGTCGCCGCAGGGTTGTACCTCGAAGAGTATGCACCAAAGAACTGGCTGACGAATATCATTGAAATCAACGTCAGTAACCTAGCAGGCGTGCCTTCCATTATCTATGGCTTACTTGCTTTGGGCTTGTTTATTTATGGTTTTGGTTTAGGGGAGAGCATCATTACGGCGGGGTTAGTCCTCGCGTTATTGATCCTTCCTGTCATCATTGTATCGACACGAGAATCAATTCGCAGCATTCCTCAAGAGCTACGTGAAGCCGCTTATGGTCTGGGAGCTGACCAATGGCAAACCGTGCGCATGTACATATTACCCGCAGCAAGACCTGGCATTTTAACTGGCACGATAGTTGGACTGGCTCGTGCTATTGGTGAAGCTGCACCTGTTATTACTATCGGCGCATTAACCTTTATTGCCTTTTTGCCCAGTTCACCTTTTCAAAGTGAGTTCCCATTCATTAATTTTGAGTGGTTGTCCAGCCCGTTTACTTTGATGCCTATCCAGCTATTTAACTGGGTATCCCGCCCTCAAGCTGAATTCCACATCAATGCTGCTGCGACAGGTGTTGTACTCATGGCAATGACAATATTGATGAATGGTATTGCCATTTATATCCGATACCGACTGCGTCGTAACCTGAAGTAAGAGAGAACCAAACAATGACGACACAAACCATTTCAACTTTCTCTAGCCAATCAGCGGCAACTGAGCAAGATAGCGTGAAACGCAGCTCAACGATATCGGCTGCTTCATCAGTGAAAGAGACGCTTCGTGCAGAAGTCAAAAACCTCAATTTCTGGTACGGCGGTAAGGTTCATGCTTTGCACAATGTCAATTTACCGATTGCGGATAAGAAGATAACCGCGTTGATTGGTCCTTCTGGCTGCGGCAAGAGTACGCTGCTGCGTAGCTTTAACCGAATGCACGACCTCTATCCAGGCAATCGCTATGAGGGAGAAATCCTGTTGCATCCTGGTGCTCATAATCTGATTGATATGGATCCAGGCCTAGTTCGTTTAACGGTCGGCATGGTGTTCCAAAAGCCTAACCCTTTTCCAAAAAGCATTTATGAAAACGTGGTGGCTGGACTGCGTATTCGCGGTGTCAGTAACAAAGCCGAGCTTGATGCTCGTGCCGAAGAGTCACTACGAGGTGCAGCGATTTGGGATGAAGTCAAAGACAGACTTCACACCTCAGCCTATGGTTTATCTGGAGGGCAACAACAACGCCTTTGTATCGCGCGAGCATTAGCGCCAAAGCCAGATTTGTTGCTACTGGATGAGCCGACATCGGCATTAGACCCGATTGCAACTGCCAAGATTGAAGACCTACTGAGCGACTTGCACAAAGAGACTACGGTAGTCATGGTAACGCACAACATGCAACAAGCAGCGCGTATCTCTCACTATACCGCTTACATGCATATGGGAGAAATGGTCGAGTTTGCGCCAACAGATACCTTGTTTACGTCACCAGCAAAAGAGAAGACTCGCGACTACATCACAGGCCGTTTTGGTTAGGAATATAAAATGGAAAATCATACTCTAAAGAAATTTGATCGTGACTTAGAACAGATAAAAACCGAACTCAATGAACTCGCCAACATTGTGTTAACAGAGTTCGAGCAAGCGATTGATGTCTTTGATAAACCTAATACTGAGCTAGCCGATAACATTGTTGCTCAAGACCGTATCGCCAACCAGTGTTTGAGTAACATCGAGCAACATGGAGCCAGAGTATTAGCACGTCAACATGCCGTAGCCGATGACCTGCGCTTTATCCTATCATCAATGCGGATCGCACCCAGGTTAGAGCGTGTCGGTGATTATGCAAAATCGATGGCGGTAAAGTCGAGTCAGTTCAAACAAGTCATTCCTGATGAACTCAATGAAATATTTCACCAGATGCATTTACACCTAGTGACAATGCTGCGTAGTGTCATTGAGGCATACAATACTAAAAATGCCACTCAGGCGAATGTTGTCTGGGAAGGCGATGATACGCTCGATGCCTATTATCGAGATGTATACACACTGCTCATTCAGGGATTTAACCAGCAAGCCACATCATCTGAACAACTGGTTGAACTGTTGTTTATTGCGAAAGGGCTAGAGCGAGCTGGCGATCACATCAGTGACATTGCTACGGATGTACAGTTTATGGTGAATGGCGCTTAAACGGGTATTGTCTGTAAATAAGGGTCTTAACTTGTTTAGACCCTTATACTGTTTATTCTCATGGAGACAGCGAGAATAAACGCCTCTAATAATCATTCTTTAGGTAAATTAGGGTAAACCTCGATACTCAGGAATGTTGTGAGTAACAGGTCTGAATTGAAATAGGTTAAAAATGAGCTTTCGACATCACTAAATTAGAAATTGTTAAATCAATAATAAGGAAATCTCCATGATTTATATCAAACTGCATTGAACCTGCATTTACAACTTAAGCCGATATGTGAGATATCTTTTTTCCACAGTAAGAACAGCACTGTGCGTTGCTATCAGGATCATGGTGCAGTCCTCTTGAACAATTGAATTTAACCCAAAACGTCCTTCTTAAAATACGCCAGTAATAATACATAGTCATACCCTAGTCATCGTAAATAAGGCTTATTATTGTTGATGACATTGCTTTAGCTATTAGTTCGTTAAACCTGCATTCACTTCCTTGTGTTAGCCTTGAAAACTCATCCAATGGCTAATTTTGTCTCCGCAAAACGTAGTTTTTTCTGGCGTGGGCTGGCTAAAAAGTACGCCAAGGTTAATGGTCCCAATCTCCCCATATACATCATAAAGATGATAATGAGTTCACCCGATGCAGAAAGCTGACCTGTTAAGCCACGAGACAACCCCACAGTACCTAATGCAGAAACCGCTTCAAACACGACATCTATCATCGGGGCATTTTCCGTCAAGAGTAATGCAAAGATGGCTAACCACGTCACTACAACCGAAATCATCGTCAGTGCAAGAGCTTTGCTGATCGTATCTTTCGCGATTTCACGTTTAAACACATGGATTTGCTCATCACGACGTAAGTAAGCGTAAGTCGATAATATCAAAACCATAAAGGTCACGACTTTGATACCGCTTGCGGTACTTAAAGAGCCGCCACCAATGAACATCAGCACCAGAATAATTGCCGTTGTTGCATCTTCGAGTTGGTCAATCGCAAGTGTATTAAAGCCTGCGGTTCGTGGAGTTACCGCCTGAAACCAAGAAGCCAGCCACTTACCGAGTTCGCTGAGTGGCGCTAAGGTGTTGGGGTTATCACGCTCGATTAGGTAGATGGCTATCACTGCCACGGCATTGATAAGCACGGTTCCCGTTATCATCATGCGGCTATAAACCGTCAGCTTTGACCACCGACGGTTTCGCTTTAAATCCATCCAAACCGAAAAGCCTAACCCGCCAATGATAAATAGTCCTGTAATGGTCAGGTTAACGACGGGGTCATCCACATAAGGCATTAAGCTATCAGCACTTAAGGCAAACCCTGCATTATTAAACGCACTGATGGTATAGAAAAAACCGTGAAATAAACTGGTTGCCCAGCCAAGCTCATCGCTCCAATACCAGGTCAATATGGTCATCCCAACCAGTTCGACGGTCAGAGCAAACATCAACACGGATTTAGCGGTCGCAACAAGCGTTGAGGAGTCGGTTTGATTAAATGCTTCTCTTGCGACGGTACGCTCTAAAAAGCCGATTTTCCCTCCCAAAGCAATCAAGGTCACAATGGCAAAGGTCATGAGTCCGAGGCCACCACACTGAATGAGTAAAGCGATGACAACTTGCCCAAATAAGGTGAACTGAGTGCCTGTATCAACCACCACTAGCCCTGTCACCGTTACGGCTGAGGTAGCCGTGAACAAACTCTGTATCCAAGTGATAGGCTCATGAGCCGCAATTGGCAGTTTGAGTAATGCCGTACCCAGCAGGATAAGCAGTAAAAAGCTGCCACTTAAAATCAGTGGCGGCGCACCCACTATTTTTTTTCCTGACTTGGGTTTACGTTCTATCGGTGTGATAGAGGGGTGCCACAATACCATGTCACACCAACCTTGGAGCGAGGTATTTTAGCTCAGCGCGAGTGCCGCACAACAGAATGATATCATTCGCTTTCAAGACAAAATCATGACCAATCTGATTGATCACGTCTTGTTCACGTTTGATGAGAACCGTTTGCACACTGACTTTGGCATCACCAAGAATTTGTCCAATCGGAGTGTCGTGTAACGATGCTCTGATATGAATTTCAACCACATACAACCCATGACCTAAGGACAAGTAGTTATTCACCATAGGGTAGTTTAGCGCCTGAGCGACACGCACGCCCATTTCCTCTTCTGGATGGATAATACGTTGAACGCCAAGTTTCGACACTATGGTGTGATGTGCTTTGGTACTGGCCTTAACCCAAATCTCTTTAACACCGAGATTTTTCAATGCCAAAGTGCAAAGCAAACTTGACTGCATGTCTTCCCCAATCGCGATCAATACCGCTTCACTGTTGCCAAGATCTAATTCACGCAGCGCATTCTCATCGGTGGAGTCGCAAATTATGGCTTGCGTTAACTCCTCGACATATTTCTCAACGATTTTTGGGTCGCGATCAACGCCCGTCACGGTGTGTCCGAGATGGATCAGTTCAAGACTGGCCGCGATACCAAAACGCCCAAGTCCAATGACAGTAAAATGTGCCATGACAATACCTTTACTATTTTTTCCAAAAGTGTGGCAAGAACATGGCTAATACCGTGAAGTATTCCAGTCGGCCAAGGATCATTGCCAGATTTAATATCCAGATGCCTGTATCAGAAACAGGTTGAAAATTGCTTGCTACCACGCCAAAACCAGGGCCAAGCACATTGATACACGCCACCACTGCGGTAAAGGACGACCAAAAGTCCAGTCCTGTTGCCATCATCAGCAAAGTGAACACCACGGTGGTCAGCGCTGCCAGAGACATAAAAGCCATCACGGCATTGGTCACATCAGAGGCCACAACGCGCCCTTGATAACGGATCGGCAAAATGGCTCTGGGATGTGCAATCTGGCGAATTTCTCGTCGAATTACTTTGAACGTAATGATATCGCGCACAAATTTATTGCCCCCTGCGGTTGAACCTGAGCAACCACCAAGATAGGCACAAAACACCAAGAAGAGTGCGCTTGCCGCAGGCCAACTGCCCAAATCCGCTGCCCCAAATCCTGTACTGGTCATAAATGAGACGACGCTGAACATGGCAAAACTCAGTGAGGTAAGAAAATCGTCGTAAGCAGAATGGCTAAAAATGTACCACCCTAAAACAAAGGAGAGAGCAATCGCGGTAAGAATAAATACTCTTGACTCTTCATCAGAGACATACAGACGTAGCCCTGCAAAACCACTTCGAAATACTCGAAAATGAAGACCAAAACTGATTGCGCCCAACATCATGAAAATGTTAGATAGCATAAGGATAAGGTGACTTTCAAAATGCCACATACTGGCGTCATGCGTCGAAAAACCGCCTGTTGAAACCGTGGTAAAACTGTGCGCAATGGCATCGTAAGCCGACATCCCTGCAAGATAGTAAGCCAACGCACACGCAACGGTAATCGCCAAATACACACCCCAGAGATAATGTGCTGTCTTATTAATACGGGGCGAAAGCTTGTCATCTTTAATCGGCCCAGGCGTTTCTGCCTTAAGCAGTCGCATTCCTCCGACATTGAGCATGGGCAATACCGCGACGACAAAAATCACCACGCCTAACCCACCCATCCACTGAAGAAATTGACGATACAAGAGAAAAGATTTCGGCATATCATCCAAACCAGCTAAGATAGTGGCACCTGTGGTGGTTAAGGCACTGATGGACTCAAATATTGCGTCAGTCATACTGACTTTGGTAACGAAATGGATCGGTAATGCACCTAAGAAGCCTGTTAATACCCAAGTTAAACTGGCAAACATTAACGCATCTCGAAACGTGACTTTATGTAGCTCACTTTTTCGTAATAGAACGGACAACAAAAAGGCAGTGAGCATCATTACCGACGAAGGAGAGAAGAAGTCACCTGAAATATGATCTTGAAATATAAACAGCGACAATAGGCCAAATGAACCTTGCACAATCCCCATCCAAAGCATGGGCATGACCAAGAGTCGAACGGTATTCTTGAGATTAATCACGAGGTGGCTCCATCGCAACTAAACGGTAGCCGATCCCTGATTCGGTTTTAATGAGCTGTTGTTCGTCTGCGCTGTCGTTAAGTTTTTTGCGTAACTGACTAACCAGTACGCGCAGATAATGAGTATCTTCGGTATGACTTTCGCCCCACACCTCTCTCAGCAAATCTGTTTGCTTCACAAGTTGCCCAGGTGTAATCATGAGCATTTCAAGAAACGCAAACTCCTTTTTGGTCAGAATGACTTCGGTATCGGAAAGCCAACATTGATGTGTGCTCTTTTGCAGTTTGAGCACACCGAAGTCTAAGATATCCTCGCTAAAATGCTCACTAACCAAGTCTCGCAGCAGTACCTTAATCCGTACAATAAGTTCTTTAATGCCAAATGGCTTACTGAGGTAGTCGTTAGCCCCTGCTTCAAGCAAGCGGATCTTCTCTTCTTCTTGATCGCGTGCCGTTAGGATGAGCACGGGGGTTTTACTTGACTGACGGATCATCGATAGGAACTCAATACCATCACCATCAGGCAATCCCAAGTCGAGCACCACCACATGCGGCTGAACACGCTCAAATTGCACTTTTGCCATGGCTAACGAATCTGCTCCCACGTAATCAAAGCCTTCAGCCGCCAAAGAAATGCGCATAAACGTTTGGATTTGAGGCTCATCATCCACCACCAGTATTTTGTAGTTCACTTACAGCTCTCCTTGTTGACTGCTTGGCAGCGAAATCCGAATCAAACAACCTTGTTGTACTTCTACACATTCGATATGGCCTTGATGGGCTGAGACCACACCTTTTGCCACACTCAATCCAAGGCCCGAGCCAGAATCGTCATTTCTTTTTTCCTTGCCTGAATAAAACAGCTCGAACATTCGTTCTGCCTCATCGGCTTGCAGTGATTGGCCTTGGTTGTAGACATCAATCACCACATTTTGCTGATTCTGATAAATTGTCACCCTGACCTGTTTATCTTTAGGGGAATAGCGCAACGCATTGTCCAAGACATTAAATAACGCCTGCTCTAGCAAAGCCCGACTGACATCAACCAATGAAACCGCCCCATTGACGACGACCTCAATACTTGTGGTGGATGAAGAGAAACGACCGATAACGCTTTTTACAATATGTACAATGGATTCCTGTTGCTTCTGGATGCGAACCACGCCGTGTTGCAATTTCGTCGCTTGCAAAAGGTTCTCTATGTATTGGTGTAAGCGATGGCTTTCTTTGATGGCACTGTCGAGCAGTTCATCCTTTTCTTTGGCTTGAAGTTGCGTCTGATATTCTTTGAAAGTGGTGAGATTGCCTATAATCCCCGCGAGCGGGGTTCTCAAGTCATGGGATACAGAGAGCAAAATTTGGTGGCGTAGTTGCACTTGTTCTAGCGCATTTTGTTGACGTCGATATCGTTCAGCGAGCTGACTGGTAGTAAAGGCAACCACAATAAAAACAAGTAAGTTGATGATGTCATCTAAGTGGAACATCTGAAGCGAATATCGAGGCGTGGTAAAGAGAAAGTTGAAACTGACGGCTTCGGCAATCGCAGCCACATAAGCTATTCGTGAGTGACATTGAAGGGCAATCACAACGATAGAGAGCTGGAGTATCAGCAATACCGCGATGGTTGAGCCTAACCAGTGATCAAGTCCTAAAGAGATAAGGAGAGCGACAGAAAACACTAATACAGATATTAGGGAGCGACGATGAAGCCAACAAGTTGTCATAAAAGTAGAACAGCGACGATAAACAGTGTTGCCCACTCTAGCAAACGAGTCCAAAGGCTTCGCGTAAAAAAAGCGTAAAATTTTTAAGAGTTTGACTGTTTCTTAATCTGTAGTTAGGATCACGTTTTTATTTTTTATGGAGCGACTCGATGTCAATTACGCCGCCTTAGACCACCCGCCTTCCTCAACTCCTTTCTATACATTAACTAATTTATTAATTTTACGAGTAAATTCATGATTGAAACGATGAAACGTGATTGGTTATCCAATGTGCGTGGTGATGTGCTGGCTGGCATAGTTGTCGCACTGGCTTTGATCCCTGAAGCGATTGCTTTCTCCATTATCGCTGGTGTTGACCCTAAAGTGGGTCTTTACGCCTCATTTAGTATTGCTTTTATCATATCCATTGTCGGTGGACGTCCAGGAATGATATCAGCGGCAACAGGGGCGATGGCTCTGTTGATGGTCACGCTCGTTAAAGAGCATGGCTTACAATACCTATTAGCCGCAACCGTGTTGACAGGCATCATCCAAATCGCAGCAGGCTATCTCAAGTTAGGGGATTTAATGCGCTTTGTCTCTCGCTCGGTGGTCACTGGCTTTGTTAATGCGTTAGCGATTCTTATTTTTATGGCGCAACTGCCAGAGTTAACCAACGTGACCTGGCATGTTTATGCGATGACGGCTGCGGGTCTTGCGATTATCTACTTGTTCCCTTATCTCCCTTATGTCGGCAAACTTTTACCATCACCACTCGTGTGTATTATCTCGCTGACGGCAGTCGCGATTGTATTTAATATCGACATTCGTACTGTTGGCGATATGGGACAACTACCTGACACTTTGCCTGTTTTCTTATGGCCTGATGTCCCGCTTAACCTTGAAACACTTTGGATTATTTTGCCTTACTCATTAGGTCTTGCGATTGTAGGCTTGCTTGAATCGATGATGACGGCGACGATTGTAGATGATTTAACGGATACTAACAGCGATAAGAACCGTGAGTGTAAAGGACAAGGTATTGCCAATATCGCAACAGGCTTTATTGGGGGTATGGCTGGCTGTGCCATGATTGGTCAGTCCATTATCAATATCAAATCGGGCGGTCGTGGTCGTCTTTCTACGCTTTGTGCGGGTATTTTCTTATTGATTATGGTGGTCTTTCTTAGTGATTGGCTGAAACTTATTCCGATGGCTGCATTAGTTGCCGTGATGATCATGGTCTCTATTGGTACTTTTTCTTGGAGTTCGATTAAAGATCTTAAGTCTCATCCGTTATCGACCAATATCGTGATGATTGCGACGGTAGTGGTAGTGGTCGCGACTCACAACCTCGCCATTGGTGTCTTTGTCGGTGTTTTACTGGCTTCGCTGTTTTTTGCCAACAAGATTGGTCGTTTCATGGTGGTGAAAAGCGATTTGTCTGAAAGTGGTGAAGAGCGAACGTATCGTGTTGTGGGACAAGTCTTTTTTGCTTCGTCGGATCAATTTTTAAGAGCGTTTGACTTTAAAGAGGCGCTTGAGCGTGTCACGATTGATCTCTCAAATGCACATTTCTGGGATATTACCTCGGTTTCTTCTCTCGATCGTGTTGTGATTAAGTTCAGACGCGAAGGCACCGATGTCAATTTAATTGGCATGAATGAAGCAACCAGCACCATCGTTGATAAGTTTGGTATCCACGATAAACCAGAAGAAGTTGAAAAACTGATGGGCGGACACTAAGGAGCCAAATATGACAAACATAATCGCGTGTATCGATGGATCAAGCTATTCTCAATCAGTTGCCGACATTGGCGCATGGACATCAAAAAAACTATCTGCACCCCTGACGTTACTTCATGTATTGGACAAATCGTCACAAGAAGCGGAAAGTGAATTAAGTGGCAATATTGGCTTAGGTGCGAGAGAGCAGCTACTGGCAGAGCTTGTTGAACTTGATGAGCAACGAGCAAAAATTGCACTAAAGCACGGCAAAGCGCTATTAAGCGAGCTAGAAAGCCACTTAAATGATCAGGGTCACAACGATATTCAAAAGCGACAAAAGCATGGCAATCTTGTTGAAACTTTAACCGATATGGAGCAAGACATTCGTGTTTTAGTTATGGGTAAGTCTGGTGACCTTCATCAGAATGACACTAAAACCATTGGCTCACAGTTAGAAAGTGTTGTGCGTTCGATTAAGGCTCATATCCTGATTGCCTCAGGTCATTTTTCTCAGCCAGATAGTTACATACTTGCCTTCGACGGCAGTACGATCAGCGAGAAACTGGTTGATAAGGCGATCAACACGCCGCTTCTAAAAGGCATGACCTGTCATCTGGTGATGGTTGAGGATTCTGATAGTAAATGTGATGCTTTTTCAAATGCTGCGCAGAAACTTAAGGACAAGGGCATCAACGTTGTTGAAGCCCAATTACAAGGTGAAGTGCATTCCACTATCTTAACCTATCAGCAGAAGCAAAAGATTGGCATGATTGTGATGGGTGCTTACGGGCATTCTAAACTTCGCCAATTCTTCGTCGGAAGTAATACGACGAGGATTATTACCGACACAACGGTCCCTCTACTATTGATACGATAGAATCTAAAGCCTTCCTCACGGAAGGCTTTTTATATCAGCAGATGTTAAGCGCAATACGCGATCTAGTCTTTATAATTAATATTCAGAACTCTCTGCGGGAAAGGAATAGTTAATCCAGCCGCTTCGATATTCGGCTTCACTTGCTTTTGCACCGCCCAATAGGTATCCCAGTATTTATCCGTTGGACACCAGGCGCGAAGTTGGAGGTTCACTGAACTGTCAGCCAGCATGTGAACAATCACTTGAGGCTCAGGATCTTTAAGGATATGTGGCTGGGACAACGCTAACTCTTTAAGCACATTCAATCCAACCTCGACTGAATCTTGGTAAGAGATACCAACCGTGATATCCATACGACGTTTGTTGTTACGGCTAAAATTACGAATGGTTGAATTCCAAACGGCACTATTCGGGCTAGAGATGTAGAGGCCATCCGCTGTCTCGAACACAGAAGTGAATAGACCAATATCAACCACACTACCTGAGTAGCTTCCGAATTCAACGAACTCGCCTTTTTTGATCGGCTTCAGAAATAAAATCATGATACCTGCGGCAATGTTGCTCAGTGTGTCTTTCAGAGCTAGGCCAATCGCTAAACCTGCTGCACCGACTAAAGCAACTAAGCTGGCAGTATTGACACCAAACAAGTCTAAAATGATCACCAATCCAACCAAGTAGACGGCATAAGAAGCCACCTGTGACAGCAGACGTGCTACGATTTCATCACCACCGCTCAGTTTACTGGTTGCTTTGAAAACGCCACGTTTAACAAGCTTAGCGAGCATAGCGGCGACAATAAAAACAAAAACAGTGATGAGAGTATTTTGTAGGATTTGGACAATCAAATCCTGATGCGTAGTATAAAATGCACTTAAATAGTTCATAGGCGCTCCTTTATAGCCATCCTTTGCGTTTAAAGTAAAAGTAAGGAGCAAATCCTGACGCTAACATCAGTCCTAGCGCCCAAGGGTAGCCTCCTAACCAATGTAGTTCTGGCATAAAGTCAAAGTTCATACCATAGATACTCGCAATTACAGTCGGTGGAAGGAAAACAACAGCAGCGATGGAAAATATTTTGATGATCTGGTTTTGTTCTATATTGATAAATCCTTGGGTGGAATCCATAAGGAAGTTAATTTTATCGAACAAGAACGTGGTGTGTGACATCAAGGCTTCAATATCTCGGCTAATTTCACTCAAGGTTTCTCGGTGATCATTACGAGATTTTAAATGGCGCAATAGAAAGGAGATGTCACGTTGAGTATCCATCAAACACAAACGCACTTTGCCGTTGCTGTCCTCCAAACGAGCTAGGCGGCTAATACATTCTTCTAAATCTGCATCATCATTCTCAAGTACATCATGGCTGACCTTTTCTAATTGGCGGTGAATGTCTTCTAGTGTGTCGGCATGATTTTCAACTTTTTGCTCTAGTAAAGTCACCAATAAGCTATCGACATCCTCACAACGAATTTGTCCTTTTCTTGCCCTTAGGCGGAGCAAACGAAAATCTGCCACATCCCCTTCACGAATGGTGATTAAACGCTTATTTTGCAAAATGCAAACTACCGTGACAGTGTTGTGGCGTCCCTCTGTTGGTGAAAGGAACAGAGAGTGAACATGGATCCCTGCGGTATCAATAAAGCAACGTGCGGAGGTTTCGATTTCTTCTACATCTTCCGACTCGGGCAGTTCGATACGTAATAAAGAGCTGATTAAATCTCGTTCTTCATCGGTAGGCTCATGGGCATCAATCCAATCCGCTTGCGCGACCAATTGATTCAGATCGTGTTTGTCATCGTCAGCAATGGTTGTGATCACCCCATTGATAATATTAAAAAATCGTAACATTCGTTATTCCTCAATCTCGTTATGAATTTCTTGGTACGCTTTGCTTCTTTGTTCTTTCAGTTCTCCATCGGCTTCATCGATAAACAGAGCTTTTATGTGATTATCATTGGCAACCTGAATACCTTGTTCAGAGCCAAGACAAAGCAGCGCAGTAGACCAGGCATCCGCTTGAGTTGGGTCGTCGTGAAGAACGGTTACCGACACTGTATGGTGCGTAACGGGCGTTCCTGTTCTGGCATCAATGATATGGGTATAGCGCTGTCCATCTTGATCGAAATAGTGTCGATAAGTACCTGATGTCATGATTGCCTGAGGGAAGTCGAAAGCCAACACTTTCTGTAGCGTTCGTTCTCCAGGCAAGGGCTTTTCAATCGCGATTTTCCACGGCTCGCCATTCGGTTTTACGCCACTCACCACCATTTCTCCCCCGATTTCAACCAGGTAGTTGGTGATTTGGTGTTGTTTAAGCACCTCTGCCAATCGGCCAACGCTGTATCCCTGAGCAATGGAGGATAAATCGACGTGGACTTGTGCAGATGCTTTCGTCATCATGGCATCGTCAACCTGAATTTTATCCATGCCCACCGACATCATGACGTTATCAAGCTCTTGTTGTGATGGAATGGATAGCTTATTTTGTGTAAATCCCCAGAGGTCAAACAAAGGTCTTATGGTCAAGTCATAACACCCTCGGGACTGTTGAGAAACGTCTTTCGCGACCTGTATCAGATGAGTAATGTTATTCCCCACCTGACCAGACAAACTCGCTTCCGAGTTGAATGCAGAGATGGTCGAATCGGGACGATAGTTCGACATCTCTTTATCAATTTCGGCGAGTACCACTTCCAGCTCAGCATCTAACTTATTGCTATCAAAGGTTTCTTGGCTCCAATAGCTCACATGCCACGTTGTTCCTTGAGCCATTCCCGATAGTTTTTCTACCTTCGGAGACGCGCTTTCGCATCCAGAGAGGAAAACTAGACCAACAACAATCCAGCCTAATTTAGACATTACAGCGCTCCATAGATGAGATAACCGTTGTACCCCAAATAACACACCAACAGCAAAGCGCCTTCACTGCGAGAGAGCGTCTGCGATTTACCAAAACGAGCGGCGGTCAACAACAGCAATCCCGTGACAAAAAGCATCGATGTCCAGTCACGCCAGAAGACTTCAGCACCAATATTGCTAATAGGCTCAATGGTGCCAGCAATACCGATGACGGCTAAGGAGTTAAACATATTTGAGCCAACCACATTACCCACCGCTATATCATGCTCGCCTTTACGAGCCGCCACGATGGATGCTGCTAATTCGGGTAAGGATGTTCCTAAGGCCACAATAGTTAGGCCAATCAATAAATCGCTGACACCGAGTTGTTGTGCGATTTCCACCGCTCCCCACACCAAAATACGCGAGCTGATAATCAGTAACACTAACCCTGTAATCAGCCAGAAAATGGAAGACTTAAGCGACATACTTTGGCTAGACAGTTCGTCGTCCATCTCTTGCTCTAAGTGGTCTCCCTTTGAGCGTAATGCGCTCCAGATTGACCAACCAATCAAAAGCATGAATCCACCAATCAACGCCCAGGCTTCTAATGTGCTGATATGGTGATTCCACAACATTGCACCAATGACAAGCGTGACGAGTAAAAGAATGGGAAGTTCTTTACGGATGATGCTTGAATGCACAGCAATCGGTGCAATGATCGCGGTCACACCAAGTATTAAGGTAATGTTGACAATGTTCGAACCGACAGCATTTCCGAGTGCCAGAGCAGGGTTGCCATCCATAGCCGCCATAGCCGAAACCACCATTTCGGGAGCCGATGTACCGAATCCGACGACCAACATACCAATCAATAAAGGCGGCATTCCTGCGTAGTTGGCACTAGCGGCTGCGCCTTCAACAAATTTATCTGCACTCCAGACAAGCTGTGCAAAGCCAGCGATAATCGCGAGTGTCGCTAATAGCATGTTTTAACCCCATTAAATAACGTAAAGGTATAGAATAATGGCCAAAATTAATCGGTAGATGACATAAGGCATCATCCCAAATTGATTCAGGAATTTGAGGAAGTAGTGGATCGCCAGTATTGCGGTGAGAAAAGAGGTAACGCTACCAATTAAAAGTGCCAGCCAATCTACGGTTACCGAACTATCCATCACTACTTCAGCGATTTTGGCGGCTGCCGCGAGAGCTGTAATCGGTATGGCAAGCAAAAATGAAAGGCGCGAAGCGGCCTGACGCTCGAAGCCGAGCATAAGCGCAGCGGTAATCGTCGCCCCTGAACGGGAGGTTCCTGGGATTAAGGCGAGTGCCTGAGCACAGCCTACCACCACCACGTCCTTCCACGTTAACGTACTGATATCTCGTGTTTTCTTGCTGAAAATATCAGCCAGACCCAGTAATACGCCAAAGAACACTGTTGTGAAAATAATCACTTCAACCGAACGAAGTTGGTGATCAATCACATCCATTAGCAGTAAACCTGCAAGTGCTGCGGGAAACGTTCCCCACAAAATCGCCCAAGCTAAACGACTGTGTGATGTCGAATATGAGCGATGAGTGATTGACTTGCTCCACTCCGTGAGCAGCAAAACGATATCTTGACGAAAGTAGATAAGCACCGCGAGCAGAGTGCCAATGTGAGTGGCGAGGTCGAAACTGATACCTTGATCGGCTTCACCGAGCAAGGTAGGCATTAAAATCAAATGAGCAGAGCTAGAAATGGGAAGAAACTCGGTGATTCCTTGCACAATCCCTAAAAACAAAGCGTACCATGCATCCACAGCAGGTTTCCTTTTGTCATATCGGGCAGGCAAAACAAAAGCAAAACAGCGATCCTGCCCGCATCGCTGTTTTGCTTAAGTCTTGCCAGAACATGTCGAACGTGAATACCACAAGCATGAGGCTTGGAGACTGTTGATATTCACTCCACTACTAATCAGTAGTGGAAGGCTACTCCCTTAAACAGATGCAGATTGTAACGAATTAATACAATATACATCAAAGGAAACTTATGATTTATTTATCTCCAATAAATTAAAATAGCTTAGTCAAGCCAACTCACAATGGTTTCATAGTTAGGAATCCCTCCTGCGTGAACCACTTCTTCATCCATGACGACGCCTGGCGTAGACATCACGCCATAATTCATGATCGTTTCAAGATCGGTCACTTTTTCAACCGAAACATCAACGCCTTGCTCTGCCGCAACTTTCTCAATCAGTTTCGCGGTATTGACGCAGTTGGCACAACCTGACCCTAGTACTTTAAATGCTTTCATGTTTATCTCCTAAAATTGCCAGAACGGTAAGTTAAATATCCACCCCATAACAGTAAACGCTGTTAGCAGTAGACCAAAAAGAAGTCCCAATAAGCGCCATTGCATCACTTGTTTTAGCATCACAAACTCAGGGACACTTGCAGCGACAGTGCTCATACAAAACGCTAATGTCGTACCAATGGGAAGCCCATTTCTCAGTAAACTCTCCATTATGGGGATCACACCCGTCGCATTAGAATACAAAGGGATACCAATCAATACTGAAGCTGGAACAGACCACCACTGACCCGCGCCTAAGTGGGCTTCTATCCAACCATCGGGTACAAAGCCATGTAAGCCTGCGCCTATACCCACGCCAATAAACACCCATTTCCAAACCCGACCGATGATTTCAACCATCTCTTGTTTGGCAAACTGATGTCGATATGAAAGTGTGATTGCAGCCTCTTCGTTACTAACGTTAAGGTTGTTCTGAGTATGCTGTTGGGCTTGGGCTTTCTGCATGGCTTTCGCGGCAAATGGCTGTAACCAACGCTCTGCTCCTATCAGATCCAGCAACCAGCCACTCAACATCCCGATAAGCATTCCAATCAGGACGTACATGATGGTGAATTTCCATCCAAGTAGGCTAAACAGAAGCAATACTGCGATTTCATTGATCAATGGCGAGGTAATCAAAAATGCCATGGTGATCCCAAGCGGGATACCTGCGGAGGTAAAGCCAAGAAAAACGGGAATGCTTGAACATGAGCAGAATGGGGTGATCGCCCCGAAGACACTCCCCGTCACATAGCCAAAAAGACGCCGTTTTCCTGCAAGGTAGTGGCGTACTTTTTCAACATTTAAAGAAGCGCGAAACAAGGCAATGACGTAAATCATGACAATCAGCAAAACCATGATTTTACTAGTGTCTTCTATAAAAAAGTGAATAGCATCTGCCAGCTTAGTACCTTGCTGCATAGCAAATAACTGGTAGGTCATCCAATCAGCAAGATGAGTAAATACTTCAAACATTTTGTTTCCTTCAGCCTCATAATTTGTCTTTGATGTCACTAAGACGAAAATGAAGCTAAAAGGATGCAGAATAGTTTATATTTTTTAATCGATAGAGGAGAGTTAGCCAGCGTGAGTTTTAAACTGACCGAGGATAACAATCGCGTTATCGACTTCATCAGATAACGAGCTAGCGATGTTTTCATTCGTCGCCGCTTGTTGTGTTGCCATGTCGGCAAATGAGCGAATGTTATTAATCATATCGGTCATTACGTTTGCTGACTGTTCTTGTTGAGACGTGGCGATTGAAATGTGTTGATTCATTTCAACCATACGACTAATCACATGAGTAATACTGTCTAATTGAGCAGATGATTCCTGAACGCTATTTGTGCATGCATCCGCATTATTTTTTGCAGCATTGATTGCTGAGGTTATATCGTTTGCGGCTGACGCAATTGACTTAATCACACTTTCAATTTCAATGGTCGCGGTCTTTGTTCGGGCGGCTAAGGTGCGGACTTCATTCGCCACGACGGCGAATCCTCTACCTTGTTCGCCTGCTCTGGCAGCTTCTATCGCGGCATTGAGTGACAACAGGTTAGTCTGCTCTGATACTTCTTCGATAACATCGAGTATACTGCCTATTTTCTGACTGTCTGACACAAATTTATGCGTTAGTTCTGTTAGCAAAATGAAAGAGCGTGAGAGTTCAGTTAACTCACTCACAGCAGACTCCGATGAGCGTTGTCCTCTTATAACGGATTGGCTCGTGTTTTCAGTATGCTCTTGTCCGAGTAAACACTGCTGAGCAACATTAGATGAGGCTTGGCGCATATGGTTAATATTGCTATAGAACTCTTCGAGTTCAGTCAGCAATAAACTCATTTTCTCACAAGTTTGCTTGCTCGCGAGTGCGCTTTGCTGACTGAGTGACTCTGTACTGTTGATACGCTGTGCCAGCTCGGAAAAACTCAAGCGGAGTTTTTCGATGATCAGATTAAATGAAGCGGAAAGCTGAGCAATCTCTTTTGCCCCTTTAACTGGAAGTGATACGGTCAAGTCTCCGTCTCCAGAAGCGATATCGGTCATACGTTCGACAACATAGTCTATCTGATGAGTTATCTTTCGACCAAACGTATAACCTGATACTGAAACGACTAATAAAATACAGGCCGCACCTACCAAGACAAATGTGTCTAGTTGACGTAAATCTTGTACTAAAGACGCTTTTTGTGCGGTCAATAAGTTATCAATAAAAGTCTCTAATTGAGTGAACTTCTCTATCGCCTGTTGGTAATTGAGTGAAAATGCCGCAGGATCAACGCTTGTTTCTAGCACCATTTTTTTCGTATTGAAGAATTTTGCTAGAGGCTCTTCTGCTTTAATAGCATCGAATACGCCTGGCTTGGTCTCATTTAAAGTATCAAAACTTTTTAGCGCATTTTTGTATGCTTTTTTCAGTTGGTAATTGGAATCCGTAGACAGCATGATGGCGATTGCACTGACCATCGTGGCTGTAATATCGTTACTCATAGACGCATTTTGGGTAGCAGTATAGGCAAGCTGAGTGAGCTGATTCGATTGATAATCTAGCTCTTGGAGCAATGGCAATTTGCGCGAAACGACTTCTTGCATTAATTGGTAGATTTTATGTGCGCCATCTAACGATGTTTGTATTTCAGCTAACAGATCTTTTACTTGCAGATCTTCTGACTTTGATGACTCCTCACCAATGAAAATCGTACTATGTATATCAGCGTATTTCTGTGCAGATAAAGTATTCATGCCTGATTGGATCGTTAACCACTCTTTATCGATTAAGTTCTGAATATGCTCTTGGTCAACGCTATTTTCTGCTGCGGCCAATTGGTAGACGAGTAGGCTGAAATTTCTAAGTGATGCACCAGAAGCAGAGGTTTGTTGATAGAAATCTATCGTATCTTGATACTGCTGTTCTAAATGGGTTGAAAACTTGCTGGTGTTAGATAGTGTTAGCCAAACCAGAGCCACTAAGCCCATCAGACAAGAGACGACAATCGCGAAAATCATTCGCTTCATACAAAAAATCCCTAACATATGAAAATGCACATATATTAATGTTGTTTTATTAGGGTTTTATGACAACTTGAATTAGATAATTAGTCTTGAAAGAAGCAACAAACTCGCTGCTGTTCGTCGAAACGTATATGGCATTGTACTTGCAAAACATTTCTGAGTTTTTGTCGAGCACGTTGAATGCGTGATTTGGTTGCCACTAAAGTGAGTCCATTTTGCTCGGCAAACTGCTGTTGAGTAAGACCTTGTAGATCACACTGTTTGATAATTTCGCTTTCAGAGTCAGTCAGTTTTAATAGAGCTTTAGGTAGGCATTGCGCAAGGCTATCGACAGCGGGAAGTTCATGCTCTTCCCATATCGACGCATTATCACTCAGCTCCTGAACTTGTTCTTGGTTCGCCTTACGTTGCTTATCAATAAGCATATTCCGCGCGACCCGATATAGCCATGCTCTTTGGTTTTGAATATCGCAAAACGCTTGCTTCTGCTGTAACGCCTTCAAGAAGGTATCTTGTAGTAAATCAAAGCTCAGCTCAGGATCACCTGTTTGCTTAAGCAGCCAGTAGTAAAGCTCGGACTCGGAAAGATGCCATGTCTCAATGAGACATGGCACTGCTGAAGTTTGTTTCGAAATACGGCTCTTAGGCATAATATTTACGCTTCATTCTCAAGGCGACGTTAACCAAAGCGATTAAGACAGGCACTTCTACCAAAGGTCCAATTACACCAGCAAACGCTTGGTCAGAGTTTAATCCAAATACAGCGATTGATACGGCGATAGCCAGTTCGAAGTTGTTACCTGATGAAGTAAAGGCGATAGAAGCATTTTGGTCGTAAGGGATCCCCATACGTTTACCAATGTAGAAGCTCGCAAAAAACATCACCATAAAATAGATAACCAGTGGTACTGCAATACGGAGCACATCCATCGGTAACTCAATGATCATTTCACCTTTCAGGCTAAACATCAAAACGATGGTTGCCAAAAGCGCAATCAGGGTGATTGGCGAAATACGAGGGATGAAGACTTCGTTATACCACTGTTCACCTTTTGCCGAGACCAATAGCTTACGGCTTAGGAAACCCGCTAAGAAAGGGATGCCTAAGTAAATTAAGACGCTTTGTGCAATATCCCAGATAGTGATGTCAACAACGAAACTTTCAAGACCAAAGTAAGGGGGTAACACAGTAATAAACAGCCATGCCATAAAACTGTACGTGACAATCTGAAACGCGCTATTTAAGGCGACTAAGGTTGCTCCGTACTCTTTGTTTCCGCCGCTGATATCATTCCAAACCAACACCATAGCGATGCATCGAGCAAGGCCGATCAGAATAAGTCCCACCATATAGCCAGGTTGATCGCGTAAGAAAATGATGGCTAATGTGAACATCAAAATCGGTCCCACGAGCCAATTCATCACCAAAGAAAGTGTTATCGCGCGTTTATCACGAGTCACCTCACCTAAAAGGCTATAGTTCACTTTCGCCAATGGCGGGTACATCATTAAGATTAAGCCAATGGCAAGTGGGATATTGGTTGAACCAACAGATAGGCTTTCGTTCCACTGAGCGACTTGAGGAAATAACACGCCAACCCCGACTCCGACTGCCATTGCAAGAAAAATCCATACGGTTAAGTATCGATCAAGAAAACTCATTTTTTCAGATGCGCTGGTTTCGGCACAGCTTGAGACATTACTCATACAAACCTCTTTCATTTAAAATTGATAAACCAACGGAATAGGGCATTATGCGTTCACACCATTCGAACATGATTTGCCTTTGATGAACTGCAACTCTGACTCGATAAATGTCAAATTATGCTTGAGGGTGATCTCCAGCACTTGCTTGACCCAAGGAGCTAGTGCGGGGTTGATTCGGTAGTAAACCCACTTCCCACGTCGCTCATCCAGAACAAGCTCGTGCTTTCGCAATTCGGCAAGATGCCGAGATACTTTGGGTTGACTGAGATTCAGTGCTTCCATGAGATCACAGACACACAACTCTCCTTGTTTCTGCATTAAAAGCAGAGACTTAAGCCGAGTTTCTTCAGAAAGTGCTTTGTAAAGAAGGATTGGATCAAACATAGGAACTATTCAACGACATAAAACATATGAAATATCATATATCTTATTTTCCATATATGTCAATTTTTCAATTAAACAGTGCTTTTGAGAGATAAGTTAGATTTGGAAAAGCAAGTCGATAGCAAATGGTTTTCTTAATATTGAGGCTGAAATGGGGATAGGCCTAGGTGAGTGCCTACTCACGCCCTTCATCTTGAAATGTCTCAATAGTTAGAGAAATAAGCGTTATTAGGTGTGTCTAGGTGCGAACATGATGATAGCCATGCCGAACAACGCTACCGTTACACCGACTATGTCCCATAAAGTTGGTCGAATACCATCAACAATCCACAGCCATAGTATTGCTACAAAAATGTAAACCCCACCATAAGCAGCATAAACCCTACCAGCCGCTGCTGGGTGAAGAGAAAGCAACCAAGCAAAAAACGCTAAGCTCAGAGCAGCAGGTAAAAGTAACCAAACAGGCTTGCCTTCGCGTAGCCATAAGTAGGGTAGATAGCAGCCGACAATTTCAGCTAAAGCGGTGAGAATAAAGAGAAATAAGACTTTAATTTCGTTCATGTTTTCTTAACAAATCCTTCCTTAAGTTTGGTTCCATCAATCGATAATTGGGTAACGAGATTTATATTAAAATGATTAATTTTTGTTCAAAAAGGAACGGGGAAAAAGGGGGCATGAAGCTAATTAGTTTGCATCATGATTTTTGGTTAACTGATTGAATTCCAAAAATTCAAGCTCATCGTAGTCACGGCAAAAGTTCCTTCGGATCACAACCTAAGGTCTCAGAGAGCTTGTACAATATTTCAAGTGTAATATTGACTTCACCACGCTCAATACGCCCGATATAACTCCTATCTATTTTAGCGAGAATCGCGAGCCTATCCTGAGAGAGTTTTTTCGACTTTCTTACTTTTAGAATGCGTTTACCAACGGCTATCGCAAGCATCTTGTTCATGTTTTTTATTTGCGAAATTAATTTGTTGAACAATCGCATGTTGCGGCATAGTTAGCCACGGACTATAATCCTCAAAATGAGTTTTGATGGTTACTTTTTGTGCAAATGAAGATAAAAATTAGAAAAGAGTTATTTCTCACTATTTATCACACTGAACATTTCTCAGCTAACGACCTTAAGTCTGTGCCATTGGACACTGATGAAAAGGAGTGTTTATCAGATGAATATGTTGAAAAAAAATTGAAGGAGATGTCGCTCATCGGTGCCGTTCTTTCATGTGGCTTCGATAAACATGGAGATGAAAAGTTCTCCAAGGGGTTTATGTTCAATCACATCGATTGGGATGTCGTTGATTATGGCAATTACAATGAGAACTCTAGTTATCTTGTTCTCAAGGAAGAAAGTCTTTTGATGAAGCTACAGGATAAATTGTCTCGTTTATCAGTGTCTTACTGTCTCAACAAAAGAACCTGGAAGTATTTCAATTTGTTATGTACTCAACACTCAGAACTTCGCCCATGTTTAGAGCAATTCATATCCGAGCATGACAATCGTAGATTAGACATCCAAGCTGAAATGCTGGCAGTAGAAAATGCGATTAACTTGTACAAAGACATTGCACTCCCAGTAGAGAATAGGAGTTAATTTGTACAAGCCTATACTTTACGCATATGCTACAAACAACAAGATGTTCGTAGGGCAATTTGCCCAACAGTCGAAATGCCACCTATCATTTTCTTATTCTGAAGAGTGGTTAGCGTATCATTCATCCTTTCCGCTCTCGTTACGCTTACCGCTAATGAAAGGTGAGGTTTCATCATTTAATGTATTGAATTTTATAAATAACCTCCTTCCTGACTTAACGGGTGAGCGATTAGAACTCGCTCGCTCAGTAGGTGTGCAATCTATCGATGCGCTCACTTTACTCTCTAAAATCGGACACGACTGTACAGGAAGCATTTCGTTCACTGACTGCAAGGAGCCTCCAGTTGTAGGATGGGAATATCGAGAACTATCTGCAAGTCAATTAGATGAACTCGTTACTCAGCGGAAGTCATTTCTTCCTTTTTTTGGTGACTACCGTCCGTGTATTTCAGGGACACAACCCAAAACAACGCTAATGAAGTTGAAAGACAAGTGGTATGTTCCGCAAGGAAAATCAATCAGTAGCCACATTATCAAGTATCCGATGGGGGCAATTGCTCAAAATAACTCAGTGCTAGATATGAGAAGCAGTGTTGAGAATGAATTCATTTGTATTCAAATTGCCAAGAAGCTTGGTTTTAATGTTCCTAATGTGGAGATAATTACTACCGCGTCAGGAGCTAAAGCCCTAGCTGTAGAGCGGTTCGATAGATGTTTTAGTAGCAGTGTCGCGTCTCGTAGGCATCAAGAAGATTTTTGCCAGTTTTTCGGCGTTCCTGAAAATAAAAAGTACCAATCGGAGAACCAACTGGGCACTTCTAAGATTGCTGATTTTCTAAACGCTTCTACAAAAAGCCATGAAAATACCCGCGATTTTTTTAAATTTATGATTTTACAGTACCTTTTGGGTGCAACTGATGGTCATCTAAAAAACTTTTCGGTACATGTTGATCCCAATGGATTCCATCAACTCACACCATTCTACGATTTGCTGTCTGCATATCCTGCTGTAGGTCCTAAAGGGTTAAATAAGAGAAAGCTAAAATTGTCGATGGGTCTAAAAGCATCCAAGGGATATAAATACCATCTCAACAAAATTTGCTTACGACACATAGAGCAAACCGCTAATCAGTTCGGTATTAGTAATGCTGAATGTCATGAGATCGTCTCAGACCTTCTCGCTCAATTCAGTGATGTACTCAGCTCGATAGACAAACGATTTCCAGAGGAAGAGTTCGCATTTGTAAAGAACGCTATATTTCAAAATGCCACTGAAAACGTCGAGAAGTTAAACAGATCAATCAAGTAAACGTCTTGGGTAACAATTACTACCATTTTTGTAAACTTACTCGCTAGTAATGAGGGATATATGACTGACGCTATTGCTAATGAAAGTAACACGACTCTTGATTTGAGGCAGTCTTTTGCTCTGTTAAGTGTTGATAAGAACGGTATCGTAACGATGAAGTTTGGTGATGAAGTAACGGTTCTTATGAACGACAAATGCCCTGCTATCACGAAAGATTTATTGAACGTGATTGCGGCAATAAAATCGGGAGTAGTTAGCAGTGAACAATGAGGACGATAAAATTAGCGAGCTGACAAAGCCGCCTTGTGGGAACCAGGACATCGATCGCTTTCTAGACTTACTCGATAAAGGCATAGAGCAACATCCTGATTAATTGAGCGTTTCTTCTCAAGAAATGAAAGAATAATTAGGCGATATTGTCGGTGAATATTCAGCCGATTTAGAGGCGAATATTAGTAGTGAGGATGGCAGGGATGAAGGCAAAAATCGGCATTCTATCGGAAGAGCTTGCTCGTAAGCGCATGACTCGCATTGCAGAAAGGAAAGTAACACCTGAAGAGTCTTATCCTCTTTTTTTGTTTGAGTCACTAGCTGCGCTTTCACAACTGTTGTCTAACGAAAATGTTGAGCTGTTGAATTTGATTGCTCACGAAAAGCCAAACAGTCTTGATGAACTTGCTGAAATCAGTGGGCGCGGTATCAATGATGTTACTGATGCTTTCGAAGCTCTATCATCTAAGGGCTTTGCTTATCTGGATGTGAGGGGAATGGAATCTCGACCAATAGCGTTGTTTACGACGTTCGAGATCGTTATGGGCAGCTCTCTACTCTTTGAATCCCCTGAGAGTATCTAATTTGAGTAGTTTAGTCATGAGTGGGTAAATTACTCAAATCAGGGAAATAAGTGAGTTGGCTACCTATTAGCTCTACTGCTCGTACCCTGATTACTCAAAAATTAAATACAAGAAAGCCGCATCATGTGATGCGGCTTTCTTATGATGGTGCGCCCACTCGGGCTTGAACCGAGGACCTGCCGATTATGAGTCGGATGCTCTAACCAAACTGAGCTATGGGCACGAAATTCTGTATGGCCGATTCTGCATGGCAAACCATTTGTTGTCAATGAAAAACAAAAAGTTGTGAATTAACAACAAGCAAACATATTGTAGTCAGAGGCTTTAGTTAAATGTTGTAAACCAATGGGGGTTTACACCTGCTCTAACCACTGAGCTAAGGGGCCTTAATAGGACAACGATTATAGGGGAAGCGTTGCAAGGTGTCTAGATACCAACTGGGGCAATTGCGCTTAGTTTTTATCCACTTAGCACAGTAGATAATAAAAAAGGTGACCTAAAGTCACCTTTTTTTGATTTCTAAAGCTTATATGCGCTGCGTTTATTCGTCTAGGAAGCTGCGCAGAGTCTCTGAGCGGCTTGGGTGACGAAGTTTACGTAGTGCTTTTGCTTCGATCTGACGGATACGCTCACGAGTAACGTCGAACTGCTTACCAACTTCTTCTAGAGTATGGTCAGTGTTCATGTCAATACCAAAGCGCATACGAAGTACTTTCGCTTCACGTGGCGTTAGACCTGCAAGCACGTCTTTTGTCGCCACTTTAAGGCTAGTTGCAGTTGCAGAATCTAGCGGCAGTTCTAGCGTTGTATCTTCGATAAAATCACCTAGATGCGAATCTTCGTCGTCACCGATTGGTGTCTCCATTGAGATAGGCTCTTTAGCGATTTTCAGAACTTTGCGAATCTTGTCTTCTGGCATCTGCATGCGCTCAGCCAGTTCTTCCGGTAGTGGCTCACGACCCATCTCTTGCAGCATTTGACGAGAGATACGGTTGAGCTTGTTGATCGTTTCGATCATGTGTACCGGGATACGAATCGTACGTGCTTGGTCCGCGATTGAACGAGTGATTGCCTGACGGATCCACCACGTTGCGTAAGTCGAGAACTTGTAACCACGACGGTATTCGAACTTATCTACCGCTTTCATCAGACCGATGTTACCTTCCTGGATAAGATCCAAGAACTGTAGGCCACGGTTGGTGTATTTCTTCGCGATAGAAATTACAAGACGCAAGTTCGCTTCAACCATCTCTTTCTTCGCACGGCGAGCTTTTGCTTCACCGATAGACATACGACGGCTGATGTCTTTAATGTTTTGTACGTTTAGAGAAGTCTCTTCTTCAATCATTTTTAGCTTAGCGATTGAACGACGGATTTCTTCTTCGTTACGTTTGATCTTTTCAGCGTATGGCTTGTCTGAAGCAAGAACTTCATCCAACCAAGCTTCACTTGATTCATTACCAGTGAACAGCGCGATGAATGATTTCTTCGGCATTTTGCCGTATTCAACCACAGACTTCATGATCAGGCGTTCTTGAGTACGAACGCGATCCATAGCCGTACGCAGTTCATTCACTAGGTGATCAAACTGTTTAGGCGTTAGACGAAACTCGCGGAATACGTCTAGCATCATTTCATTAGCAACGGTTGCTTTCGGGCTGTTATAGCCGTACTCGTTGATTGCTAATTGAAGATTTTGATAGGTGCTGCGTAGTTGGTTGAATTTCTCTAGCGCTAATTCTGGATCGATACCTACATCTTCTTCAGAATCATCTGAATCGTCATCGCTATCTTCGTCGTCATCAACGTCTTCATCGTCTTCTTCTTCTAACTGAGATTCAGTCAGTTCAGAACCGATGTGTGTTGCCGTTGGTGCCGCGGTGTCGTCAGCATCTGGGTCTACAAAACCTGAAATAAGGTCAGTAAGACGTAGCTCTTCAGCTTGAACTTTGTCAAATTGCTCAAGAATGTACGGAATCGTACCTGGGTATTCAGCAACAGACGATTGAACTTGGTTAATACCTTCTTCAATACGTTTTGCGATGTCGATTTCGCCTTCGCGAGTTAGAAGTTCGACAGTACCCATTTCACGCATGTACATACGTACTGGGTCTGTGGTACGACCAATCTCACTCTCTACGCTAGACAGTGCAGCGGCTGCAGCTTCGGCTGCATCTTCATCGGTAATATTTGTGTCATCGTTCAGTGCTAAATCATCAGCATCAGGAGCAGTTTCTACTACCTTAATGCCCATGTCGTTGATCATCTGAATGATGTCTTCTACCTGTTCTGAATCTACGATTTCAGCAGGTAGGTGGTCATTTACTTCGGCGTAGGTCAGATAGCCTTGTTCCTTGCCTTTAATAACAAGTGACTTTAGCTGTGACTGCGGATTGTGATCCATAGACGGTATCCAACTTCGTAATCTGGTGAAGGAATCAGTATGCGAAATGCAAACCACTTACTATAACAAATTAAATCGTTGCTGACTAATTAAACAGGGTTACGCTTTTAAATCTAGCATAAGTGCTAGCAGCTCCCTTTTCTCTTCGGCTGATAAACCGACACTTCTTGCTTTGGCCTGCAGGTTTTCAATTTGTTTTTCTACGCACTGGGCAATAATTTTATCCAGTGAGTCTAAAAATATTTCTTCTTGGTTGTCCTCATCGAGTGGAATGTCCCAACTCGCGAGACGAGACAGAAGGGTCTCATTTTGGCTGTTTCGCCAATGCTCTAATAATTGGCCTGTGTTGATATGGGGATGCGCTTGGCATTTATCAAGTACATCAACAAATAAACTTAGACCAGGAATGGGTAAATCTCTAACGCTAGTTAGATCTGGCACCATACTTACGTATTGTGGGTTTTGAATCAGTAACGCGATCACTTCTCGCATCGGCGTTCGCTTGATTTCTTTATGAGGTTGAGGCCTTTTATCCTCTTTACCTTGTTTTGAAATTAGCTGCTGTAGTTGGCGTTCATCAACCAAACCCAAACGGCGGCCAAGCAGTTCTCTCAAGTATAGTCTTAAAGTGCCGCCAGGGACTTTGTCGATGAGAGGAACAGCAAGGGTACTGAGTTTTGCCATGCCTTCTTTCGTGCTCATATCGACTTGCTGAGTCAATGAGCTGAACATGAATTCAGACAAAGGCATCGCATTAGACACTTGTTGTTCAAATGCTTGTTTTCCGTTTTGTCGGATATAAGAGTCGGGATCTTCTCCATCCGGCAAAAACATGAATTTTAACTGGCGACCATCAGTTAGGTAAGGCAATGCATTTTCCATGGCACGCCACGCTGCTTCACGGCCTGCGCGGTCACCGTCGTAACAACATACGACGGTGCTTGTTTGCCTGAATAACACTTGCAAGTGATCGCCCGTTGTAGAGGTACCCAATGAGGCAACGGAATAATCTACGCCATATTGAGCAAGCGCGACAACATCCATATAGCCTTCAACCACTAAAATTTGTGGTGGCTCACGGTACGCTTGTAGTACTTCATAAAGGCCATACAACTCTTTACCTTTATGAAATATCGGGGTTTCGGGTGAGTTGAGATATTTCGGTGTCCCATCACCTAATACTCGACCACCAAAGCCTATCACTCGGCCGCGTCTGTCTCGAATAGGAAACATCACTCGACCACGGAATCGGTCGTAGCGGTTGCCTTTATCGTTTTCAATCAACATGCCGCCCGTGACGAGCATGTCTTGGTTTTCTTTATTCTGGCCAAAGTTCTTACGAACTAAATCCCATTCATCAGCCACATAGCCGATGCCAAATTTCTGGACGATTTCACCAGACAGGCCGCGATCTTTTAGATACTCAATCGCCACTTTACTTGCTGGCTGCTTGAGTTGGTTACGATAAAATTGAGCAATGCTGCCCATTAAGTCGTATAGATTACGTTTTTCACTGCTGCTTGCTTGTGGGCCTGACTGGAACGAACCATTACCGCCGCTACGTTGTTCGCGAGGAACATCTAAGCCCAAGTATGAAGCGAGTTCTTCAATGGCTTCGACGAATTCTAGCCGGTCGAATTCCATCAAAAAGTCGATGGCATTTCCGTGCGCACCACAACCAAAACAATGGTAGAACTGTTTTTCTTGACTGACGCTGAATGACGGCGTCTTTTCGTTGTGGAACGGGCAGCATGCGCCGTAGTTTTTGCCTTTTTTCTTAAGTTTCACACGTGCGTCGATGATATCGACAATATCAAGTCGAGCTAGAAGGTCATCGATAAAACTGCGAGGAATGTGTCCAGCCATAAAACCTAACAAAAAAAGAAGATGATGAGTGGAGTGAATGCTTTAAAAGAATAAGCGTGTTGCTCACTTATTTCATTCCATTCATCCAGATACAAACAAGCCGTGCGTTCCAAAGGATAGCACGGCTTGCTGCAATTGGGTGGGGTATCTTAAGCCAGTTTAGCGCGAACTAAACCGCTTACTTTACCCATATCTGCGCGCCCTTGAATTTGCGGTTTCAGAACGCCCATTACTTTGCCCATGTCTTGCATGCCAGCTGCGCCAGATTCAGCAATCGCGTTCTCGATAAGAGCCGCTACTTCTTCGTCTGTCAGTGGTTGAGGCATAAAGTCCTCAAGAACGGTAATTTCTGCTTGTTCCGCATCAGCAAGATCTTGACGACCCGCTGCTTCATACTGCGCTACAGAGTCGCGACGTTGTTTAACCATTTTGGTCAATACTGCAAGAATGTCGTCATCGTTCAGAGTGATCTGCTCGTCAACTTCACGTTGCTTGATTGCTGATAGGGCTAAACGAATAGTACCAAGGCGCAATTTGTCCTTGGCTTTCATCGCTAATTTTTGCTCTTCTTTGAGTTGATCAATCAGAGCCATAACTAAATTCCTTTTGGAGCTCAGTTATTAGTACAGGCGAACGCGACGAGCGTTTTCGCGAGCTAGCTTCTTAGCGTGACGCTTTTGAGCTGCTGCTTTAGCGCGTTTGCGAACTGTAGTTGGTTTTTCGTAGTGCTCACGACGACGCACTTCAGAAAGGATACCTGCTTTTTCGCAAGAGCGCTTGAAACGACGTAGAGCAACGTCGAACGGTTCGTTTTCACGTACTTTAACTACTGGCATATGCCTTTCACCTCAGGGGTTATTCGTTAACGCTGGTATTCAACAGACCAAATCACAATTGTTTGGTCTCTTACCAGCTTGATCAAAAATGGTGCGGAATTTTAATCCGATCACAACTACTTTGTAAAGCCTTTTGTCGATTATTGTCTGTACAAAATTTGTTTGCAGCACCAAGGCGAGGTAATATGACGCCCAAATTTCCTCTATACAGAAAGCATACTGAGAAAACCATGCGCATTATCGGTATTGAAACCTCTTGTGACGAGACTGGCATCGCGATTTATGACGATGAAAAAGGTCTGCTGTCACACAAGCTTTACAGCCAAGTAAAACTGCACGCAGATTACGGTGGTGTGGTGCCTGAGTTGGCTTCACGTGACCATGTAAAGAAAACCATTCCTCTTATTAAAGAGGCACTAAAAGAAGCGAACTTAACTTCGAAAGACATTGATGGTGTCGCGTACACCGCGGGGCCGGGTCTCGTCGGTGCACTATTAGTGGGCGCTACTATTGGTCGCAGTATTGCTTATGCTTGGGGAGTGCCAGCGGTACCTGTTCATCATATGGAAGGTCACCTGTTGGCTCCAATGCTGGAAGATAACCCACCGCCATTCCCGTTTGTGGCAGTGTTGGTGTCGGGTGGTCACTCGATGATGGTCGAAGTGAGAGGCATCGGTGAGTACAAAATTTTGGGTGAGTCGATTGATGATGCGGCGGGCGAAGCGTTTGATAAAACAGCGAAGCTAATGGGGTTGGATTACCCAGGTGGCCCACTGTTGTCTAAACTAGCAGAAAAAGGCACGCCAGGTCGCTTTAAGTTCCCGCGCCCAATGACAGATCGCCCTGGCTTGGATATGAGTTTCTCTGGCCTGAAAACCTTTACAGCAAATACGATTGCTGCGAATGGCGATGACGAGCAAACTCGCGCAGACATCGCACTGGCATTTGAAGAAGCCGTGTGTGCAACATTGGCGATTAAATGTAAACGCGCGCTTGAGCAAACAGGCATGAAGCGTATTGTTATTGCTGGTGGTGTGAGTGCTAACCGTCGTTTACGTGCAGAGTTAGAGAAGCTAGCGAAGAAAGTTGGCGGCGAGGTTTACTACCCACGAACAGAGTTCTGTACGGATAATGGTGCGATGATCGCTTACGCTGGTATGCAGCGTTTGAAGAATGGCGAAGTGGCAGATATGTCAGTAGAGGCTCGCCCACGTTGGCCGATTGACCAACTGACGCCAGTCGCTTAATCAAACTTATGCGGTAGGTTTGAAATAGATTCACAACGATAAAGGTCTCTGCTCATCAGAGGCCTTTATTTTTAGCTATTCAATGAAAAGCTTCGTTTACACTCTGACTGATGCGAGCAGTTCGGTATCGTTTCAGTGATAGGATGATGCGGAAGAATAAGAAATGGATATAACAATGAATAAGTTTGAAATTGAAGGTCAGCAACTTGCTTACCTTGATAAAGGTGATGGTCCAGTATTACTGTTTGGTCACAGTTATTTATGGGATAGCCAAATGTGGGCGCCACAAATTGAAGTTTTAAGCCAGTCATATCGTTGTATTGTGCCAGATTTGTGGGCACATGGTGAGTCAGAAGCAGCCCCTACATCGACACAGTCATTAGTTGATTATGCACAACATATGTTGGCGTTGATGGATCATTTGGACATTGAAGAGTTTTCGGTGGTGGGCTTATCTGTTGGCGGCATGTGGGGAGCGGAGCTAACGGCTCAAGCGCCGCAACGTGTGAAATCACTGGTATTGATGGATACCTTCATTGGTTGGGAGCCAGAAGTTACGTATAAAAAGTACTTTGCAATGCTTGATACCATTAGCCAAGTCCAAGCGGTGCCTGCGCCAATTATTGAAGCTGTCGTGCCATTGTTTTTTGCTAATAACGCTGAGCAGGTGAATCCTGAGTTGGTCGCTGCATTCAAACGCAGTTTAGAAAGCCTGAGTGGTGAGCGTGCGGTTGAAGTGGCTCGCATTGGTCGCATGGTGTTTGGTCGCCGTGATGTTATTGAAGATTCGGAAAAATTCGCTCTGCCGACGTTAATTGCGGTGGGCTGTGAAGATAAGCCTCGCCCGGTTTTCGAATCGTATTTAATGAAAGACTGTATCACGGGCAGTGAGTTGGTAGAAATTCCGCAAGCGGGACACATCAGTTGTTTAGAACAGCCGGAGTTCGTCAACCAAATGTTGTTGAACTTCCTGAATCGAGTTCATGCATAACCAATGCATCCCTCTTTAAACGAAAAACTCGGCATTAAGCCGAGTTTTTTTATGTCAGTTTCTTCTCGGCGATTTTTGGCTCGTTGCCAGACAAAAGCCGCCGAATATTTTGATGATGCTTAAATACGATTAAGCAACACAGCATAGCAACAGGTAACGTGTATTGCGGTTTAAACATCCAAGTATAAAACGGAGTGACCAAAACCGTGACGAGAGCCGCTAAGGATGAATAGCGGAATAGCGCGGCTACTGACAGCCAAGTTAACATCACTAATCCTGTTAAGTCCAAACCAATCGGAGCGATAGCGCCAAGCGCGGTTGCAACACCTTTTCCGCCTTTAAAGTGGAAAAAGATGGGGTACATGTGCCCAAGACAGGCAGCAATGGCGATGACGCCAAGAATGATAGGGTCGATACCAAGAAAGTATCCGCCCCACACGGGGATGGTGCCTTTGAGCATATCGCACAACAAGACTGAAACAGCGGCTCCTCGTCCGCCAATACGCAATACGTTCGTTGCTCCAGGGTTGTTGGAGCCTACACTGCGTGGATCTGGCAGTTTTAAGAGTCGACAGATCAAAACCGCACTGGAAACCGAACCCAGTAAATAGGCGGCCATTGTCATTATCAGTGCCAGTGCGTCCATAGAAGTCCTTGATGGATTGGAATTTAATGCTCGGTTCCCGCGTAGTTGCTATCATACCTCGAATTCACATAATGCAGAAATCCTCACTGTGATAGAGCTTGCATTATGTGATTTCTTGTATATAAAGATGCTTTCGCAGTTTATACCTAAGTAACATTGTGATGACCCAAGTAAATGTTACTTAGGTATAGAATACTACGATCAAATTACCCCTCACGGGTATCCGACCTCTGTAATAGAAGGACATAAGATGGCTCTGGATAAAGTTTTTATTGAACAATTAGAAGTAATCACCACGATTGGCGTGTACGACTGGGAACAACAAATTAAACAAAAGTTGGTTCTGGATATCGAAATGGCGCACGACAACAAGCCTGCGGGTAAAAGCGATGATGTGCAAGATGCGTTGGATTACTCGCAAGTGAGTGAGGCGGTACTGAGCCATATTGAAAATGGTCGTTTTCTGTTGGTTGAACGTGTAGCCGAAGAAGTGGCAGAGCTTATCATGCAGCGTTTCTCTGTGCCTTGGGTGAAAATCCGTTTAGCAAAACCTGGTGCCGTGCCACAAGCTCGCGCTGTTGGTGTCGTGATTGAGCGAGGTCAAGCATGATCACCACCTATATCGGTGTTGGTACGAATGTAGAAAGAGAGCAACATGCGCTCGCTGCGTATCAGGAGCTTCTACAGCTTGGAGAAAGTCTCCTCGTATCGCCGGTATATGAATGTGAACCTATTGGCTTTAGCAGCCAGAACTTCTACAACTTTGTCGTTGCAATGCGTACCGAGTTGTCATTAGAAGAGTTGAGTCATCAGCTGCGTGAGATTGAATTTAAGTGGGGACGCGAAGAAAATGCGCAAAAGTATCAGGATCGAACACTGGATCTCGATATAGTGTTGTTCGGTGAATGTGTCTCCAAGAAAAAACCTGAGCTACCTCGCAGTGATATCTACAAATATCCTTTTGTCACAAAGCCTCTGTATGATCTCGAACCTCAATTAGTGATCCCAGGCGATGGACGCACAGTCGCAGATATTTGGCATGCAATGCAGCCAGTCGATTCACTCAAACCTGTTTCTTTTTCATTTTTAATTTGAGTTGTTTACATGAGTTATTTTGAAGCCTTTATTCTGGCTCTGATTCAGGGTCTGACAGAGTTTTTGCCTATTTCGAGCTCTGCCCATTTGATCCTGCCCTCCGCCATTTTGGGATGGGAAGACCAAGGTCTAGCTTTTGATGTTGCTGTTCACGTCGGTACATTAATGGCGGTAGTGATCTATTTTCGCCATGAAGTGATCACTCTGTTCCAGGCATTATTTGCTTCGATCTTTAAAGGAGATCGGAGTAAAGAAGCAAAACTTGCTTGGATGATCGTGATCGCCACGATTCCAGCTTGTGTGTTTGGCTTGTTGATGAAAGACATCATTGAAGTGTATCTACGTAGCGCTTATGTCATCGCGACCACAACGATCGTATTTGGTTTGTTGCTTTGGTGGGTAGACAAAAACGCTAAGTTGGTTGCGGATGAATACCAAACGGGTTGGAAGAAAGCCGTGTTTATCGGTATTGCTCAAGCCTTAGCGATGATTCCTGGAACGTCGCGTTCAGGGGCGACCATTACGGCTGCACTTTACCTTGGCTTTACTCGAGAAGCGGCTGCGCGCTTTTCATTTTTAATGTCGATCCCCATCATTACATTGGCTGGTAGCTACTTGGGCATGAAGCTAGTGACCAGTGGTGAACCTGTCCATATTGGTTTCTTGCTGACTGGTATCATCACATCGTTTATCAGTGCGTACATCTGTATCCACTTCTTCTTAAAGATGATTTCACGCATGGGCATGACACCGTTTGTGATTTACCGTCTGATTCTAGGTTTCGGCTTGTTTGCGTTCTTGCTTAGCGCCTGATAACGCGACGGATTGGCAGCTTGCTTAACCGCAAGCTGCATACCTAAACCACAACGTCATTCTGAACAGCGACGAAGGAGCGAGATTCAGAATCTTCTCTCCGAGTTTCTTGTGGCGTTGGTCACTTCTAAAACTTCCCTGCGTGCTGATATTAGATTCCTAGTCTCGCTAAGGCCCGCTGGAATGACCTGGCATGAATACAATTCGGTTAATTAATCTGAGCTCAGATCACTTATTCAAAGCGACTCTTACCGCTTCAATCCGTCTCTTTTCTTGTTCATCACGTATTGCCGGGCCTTTAAATCCATCCTTAATGATGCTCTGAACATCTACGGCGGCTGCGGCTTGATAAGCGCGGGTAAAAATCTCAGCTTGAGGATAAGGCTTCTCTTCTAACCCTTTTCGACCTGCATGGTCAGCCTGACAGCATATTAAAATATCTTCTAAGCGCTCAGCTTTGCGCCACACATCGAATTTGTTGAGTATTTTTATGATGGTTTGCGGCTTTAACTCGGCTGCGCGATGGATATTGGAGTGCTGTTCGCACACCATCAAGGCTAAATCACGAAACTCATTCGGCACCCGGACACGCTCGCACAGCTTTTTGATCAGTTTTAATCCTGTATGACAATGCATTTTGTGGCTTGGCCATTCGCTCTCTGGTGTCACCCCTTTGCCCAAATCATGCACTTGGGCGGCAAATCTGACGGGGAGTGAGTCACTCAATCTTGCGGCTTGCTCTGCCACCATCAAAGTGTGGATGCCCGTATCGATTTCTGGATGCCATTTTTCTGGTTGAGGTACGCCAAATAGTGCATCAATTTCAGGTAGAACAACGGTCAATGCACCACAATCTCTTAGAACCGATAAGAAAATATCAGGGCGAGGGGTGGAGAGGGATTTATGCCATTCTTGCCAAACACGCTCGGGAGTCAGTGTGCTCAGCTCTCCAGATTCTGCCATGTGGCGCATTAACTGCATGGTTTCGTCGGCAACCGTAAAGTCTAGATCAGCCAGCTTGGCAGCAAAGCGAGCGACACGTAAAACGCGTAGAGGATCTTCGACAAAGGCGTCTGAGACATGGCGTAGTAGTTTATTATTGAGATCTTGCTGGCCGCCGTAAGGATCATGGAGCTTACCTGCATCATCCATTGCCATTGCATTAATGGTTAAATCACGACGAATTAAATCTTCTTCTAAGGTTACGTTTTGATCAAAGAAACACTCAAAGCCAGTATAACCAGACCCTGACTTTCTTTCTGTTCGCGCAAGTGCATGTTCTTCTTTACTTTTTGGGTGCAAAAATACAGGAAAGTCTTTACCAACGGCGGTGTACCCTTGGGACAGCATCATCTCGGGAGTCGCACCTACGACCACCCAGTCGTTGTCATAACTATCAATTCCGAGCAATTTATCTCGAACTGCGCCACCTACTAAATAAACTTGCACGAATTACCTCTTAATTTATTGATATGCCGTTGGACATTGTAGCAAGCAATGGTACTTTTCTTTACTCCCGAGAGTAGATGCAGCTATGTTTATATTATATCTGACTATTCCCTGGTGGTTTTTTAGCTGGAGAGCCTAATGTATAAGGACTTTTTTGGGTTTGTAGAACAACCATTTTCGATTGTTCCAAACTCGCGTTATTTGTATTTAAGCCAACGTCATAAAGAGGCAATCACACATCTCCAAGCCGGGCTAGGCGATGGCGGTGGTTTTGCTATGCTTACTGGCGAAGTGGGTACAGGCAAAACGACCGTCGCAAAAGCGATGCTGGCGAATTTAGGTGATAACACCAAAGCGGGTCTGATCCTAAATCCCACGTTTTCGAGTCGAGACTTGCTCGAAGCTATTTGCGATGAATTCAAAATTACTTACCCGCCAGATGCAAACCTCAAACAGCTAAACCAAGTGATTCACAAATACTTGCTGCGTAATTATCGCTCAGGCTGGCAGACATTGCTGGTCATTGATGAGGCTCAACACCTTGCTGCCGACGTTTTAGAGCAGTTACGTTTGTTGACCAACTTGGAAACCGATACCAGAAAACTGCTCAAAGTGTTGTTGGTCGGACAGCCTGAATTACAGCGGTTATTACAAACAACGCAACTACGCCAGCTCGCTCAGCGGATTACTGGGCGTTATCACTTGTTGCCGTTGGATGAAAAAGAGACAGAAGATTACATCGCGTTTCGATTACATACGGCAGGTGGTGACCAACAACTGTTTAATCGTGCTTCTTGTAAACTCATTGCCAAATACAGTCACGGCATCCCGCGCTTGATTAATCTTATCTGTGATAAATCTCTCAACATCAGTTATCACCAAGGTAATGTGGTGGTGGATAAGCAAACCGTTCAGCAGGCCTGTGAAGAGGTGATGCAGTTTCAGGCAGATATTTATCAGCAAGATAAAAAAGAGCGCCGTACTTTCCGCTGGCCGGCTTGGGGCTCTGTCACGGTGGGTCTTATTGCGGCATTAGGTACGGGGTGGGCGGTCGTGAATTATATGCCAGCTCAAGCAACGTCAGTGTTGGCGCAAGTGACCGCACCAAGAGAGGAGCCAACGCCAATAGTCGTCAACCAACAATTGACAGATGATCAGCGTGACTTATTGTTAGCACAAAAACAGTCGAATCTCGCCGTGAATGATTTGTATCGTTTGTGGGGTTATCAAGCATCGGTTCGCGACAATCTTTGTTTATCAGAACCCCAATCGACCATGCGTTGTGAGCGTAAAATGGCGACCTGGCCGCTGCTGATGCAACAAAATCGCCCTGTAATTTTGGAGTTGAATTATCAAGGTGATGTTGGGTATGTCATTTTGTACGCCGTCGGCAATGACAAAGTCGAAGTGCTCAATGGCAAGCAGCGTCTGCGTCTGCCTATTTCGTGGCTAAAGCCGATGTGGCAAGGCAATATCATTGAACTGTGGCAAGCGCCGTTGAAAGAGACATTACGTTTAGACATGGAAGGTCCTGCGATCGAAGTATTAGACCGACTATTAGCAGAAGCGGTAAGTGAGCCACTGCTTGAAACGTCTATTTTTGATGGTGCGATGAAAGAGCGCGTTGAGTTATTCCAACGTTGGCAAGGTATTGGGGTCGACGGCATTGCAGGTAAGCGGACGCTAGATCGTCTTCAACAAAACGTGCAGCCAGATGCGCCTCAACTGGCACGAATCGAGAAGGAGGACGCATAATGTCAGCCATGAAACATATTGGTTTGTTCTTGTTGCCGATCACCGTTGCTGCAATCGGAGTTGCTTGGTATTTAGATCTCCTTACGCCTCATGCTGAAGCTAGTACTTCCGCCCCTAAGGCTAAGATGGAAGCGGAACAACCGTTCAAAGCATTGGACTATCCTGAAACTACTCAGTTGGCGCAATTGCCAAGAGAGTGGCCAAGTGCAGAGCTGTCTCGTGATTTTGGTACGTTTGCAACATCTGATGAATACGTGAGTAATACAGCAAACAAAGACGAGATAGAAACATCTGTATCAACTCAAGGCACTTCAGTAGTTGAAGAGGACCTAGGTTTGTCTCTGGATGATCTTGACTTGTCCTCATTATCTCCTGATTTGGCGCGAAAGGTCGAAAATGCGTTATCCCGAGATGATGCGCCTTCACCACAAACGGTGCGCGTGAACGATTTAGAGCGCAACGCTCACCAATGGCAAGGGCGTTTACCTGCGCTCAATTTGCAAACTCACATGTACGCCAGTGATGAAAATCGCCGCTGGGTGAAAATTAACAATGTTGAATATCATCAAGGAGACGTTGTTGATGGGCAGGTCACATTAAGAGAAATACAACCGCAAGCGGTGATTGTCGAGTTCCAAGGTGAGCAAATTCGTATACCAGCGTTGTATGAGTGGAAAGGGTAACTGTTATAGCAACACATCAAGCCAGCGAAATCATATCGCTGGCTTTTTTATTTTTCAGAACACCTTTTGCATCTATTCTGGTGATGATTTTTAGATACTCAAACAAGCAAAATATAGCTTTTCTAAGTCGTTTAAATAGCACCAATATCGTTCAACTATTGATAGCGCGATTCCAGTCAGCGTTGTGTAAAAAAGCGCCATATTCACGAACTTCGTCATCACGACTTGGTCCACGTTAGACCCCATGAAATAACAGGAGTCTACACAGAGACACATGCGTATTCTGATTTTTTCTTTAAGTGTTGTTGCGTCGTTAAGTTACGCAGCAAAGCCGACCCCTTTCCCTATAACACCAGATAATAACGGACAAGATTTTATGGTCAGCGCGACCAACCCTTACGTGAGCAGCACTGGTTATTCAATATTGAAAGAGGGCGGGAACGCCATTGATGCCATGGTCGCGATGCAGATGGTGATGTCTGTAGTTGAGCCAGATATGACGGGAATTGGCGGCGGTACTTTCGCGCTGTTTTATCAACATGACAAGCAGAAGTTTTTAGCCCTTGATGGGCGAGATGAAGCGCCGTCTAGCGCTCACCCTGAGATGTTTATTGAAAATGGGAAAGCACTCAGCCGCGATGAAATTTTGGGGCCTCGCTCCGTTGCAGTGCCGGGCACCTTGCGTCTACTTTATTCCACTCATGAGCAATACGGCAAATTACCATGGTCTGAGTTGGTTCAACCTGCGATTAAGCTCGCGCGTGATGGGTACGCGATGAATAGCTATACCTATGATATCGTCGTGCGAGAGCAAACGCGTTTGGCTCGCGACCCAGAAATTAAAGCCTTGTATTGGCAAGATGATGAAGTGAAGCCAACAGGGACGTTAATGAAGAACCCGAAAATGGCTGAGACGCTGAGGAAGATCTCGCAACAAGGCGATAGTTACCTTTATGGTGGTGAGCTTGGTCAGCATATCGTAGAGACGGTCAATAGTCGTATTGGCGACCAACACGAGAAGTTGTCTTTAGAAGATTTTAAACATTACCAAGTGAAGCTGCGTGACATCATCGAGAGCGACTATCGTGGGAATAAAATCGTCTCTTTTGGTTACCCAGCTTCTGGCGGTGTGATGGTCGCTCAGAGTCTTGAACTGCTTGTACCCTATGACATTGCCCATATGGCGAAAACGGATGTAGAGCCTTGGCGTTTAATGACCGAGGCGATGCGCTTAGCAAAAGCCGATCGTATTGCGTATGCCGGAGATCCGGATTATGTGGAAGCGCCAGTTGAACAGTTGTTGTCTAAAGCCTATCTAGATCAGAGACGTGATTTAATCCCTGATAATGGCACCTCGAAAGAGAATCCAAAAGCCGGACAGATAACGCAAACTCAGTATGCGCAATATCAAGGCTTCGAGAGCAAAGATACAGGGCACATTTCTATCGTTGATAGGGAAGGTAATGCGATTGCTATGACCAGCACCGTTGGCACGGGAATGGGATCTGGTGTCATGGTTGATGGCGTTATCTTGAATGCACAAATGGCAAACTTTTCACCTCAACCAACGCTTAACGGTAAGCCTACTCAAAACTCAATTGAAGCGGGCAAGCGTCCACGTTCGGCTATTACGCCATTAATGGTGATGGACAGTGATGATAATTTGCGTTTGGTGGTTGGGTCACCAGGTAGTTCACAAATCCCGGGGTATGTACTCAAAACCGTGGTTGGGGTGCTGGATTGGAAGTTATCAGCGCAAGAGGCCATTGACCTACCAAATATCCAGTATGGCACCAAGATAGATCGCACTAAGCCGTATGACCCAACAGGCTTGCTGGTGGAAAAGAAAACCTTCGCAGAAATCTTGGTGCCGGAGTTTATGGCGCAACGGATCGTCGTCGAGCGTCTAGTTCAATGGGGGAGTAGTGCAGATTTCCGTAAAACTAAGCAAACAAAAAAGCCAGTCGAATATCGACTGGCTTTTGCATTCTTTTTTATAGATAAAAGGGCGAAGGACTTATGCCCAACCCGCAGGTGAACGTTTTCTACGAGGCATGACATGCGGAAGAATCAAACCAAATAGCAAACCTAAACCTGCAACACCGCCGCCATAAGTGAAGTACTTAAGCAGCATGTCATCTTTTTGTGTATCCAGTTTAGCGCGCAGCTCGCGGTTTTCTGTTTCAACAGAAGTAAGCTGATCGCTGATCTCAGAGTATTTATTCTCAAGATCGGAAATTTGTTGGTTACGCGTTTCTAGAGAGGTAACAAGACCGGCTTTCTCTGCATCAGATGTTTTACGAGCGTTAGCAAGCTGCTCTTTCACTTCTGCTAGCTCTTTCTCAATGCGAGGAAGGCGAATCGCCATGCTTTCTTGGTTTGTCACAAACTTGCTTTGTACCCAACCAGTACGACCGCGGTCATCACGAACTTGCGTATAGCCAGTATCTCGGTTGGTTTTAATCAGTTGTACTTTAGAACCGGCATTAACACTACCAATAATACGGTAGGTGTTATTTGGACCTGAGTGCATAAAAGTGAAGAGGTCATCAGAAATATAACGGTCTGCTGCTAGGGCCGCTGGCGCTGCTAGCAAAGTAAACAAAACCGTGATGATTAGTTTTTTCACAGTAAATCCCTTAACGATTTTTCTTGGAGACAGCGTTGGCACCGAATGATTGGAGCCGGAAATAGACGAATAGTATGCAGTTTCAAACTTCGGTGCAACAAAGAAGGGAGGCAAAGCCTCCCTTTCTGTGCGTTTGAGTCAATAATGACAAAGCGCTTACATTCTATTGACGAGTGTCTTAAGCGAACATCGCTTGAAGTCCGTAGAAGAATACAACGGCCAATAGTGCACCTGCTGGTAGTGTAACGATCCATGATGCCACGATGTTACGAACCACGCCCAGGTTTAGTGCCGCGATACCACGAGCAAAGCCAACACCGAGAACCGCACCAACCAATGTTTGAGTGGTTGAGATTGGCAGACCAGTACCAGAAGCTAGAACAACAGTACAAGCGGTTGCTAGCTGAGCTGCAAAACCACGGCTAGGAGTTAGCTCAGTGATACCTGTACCAACGGTTGCCATTACTTTGTGACCCAGTGTCGCAAGACCGACCACGATACCAATACCACCAAGAGGTAGAATCCACCAAGCGATGGTGCTTTTCGTGCTGATTTCGCCCATATGTTCAACAGTCGATACTACAGCAGACAGTGGACCAATGGCGTTTGCAACGTCGTTTGAACCGTGTGCAAATGCCATTGCACAAGCGGTGATAACCATCAGAACGCTGAAGATACCTTCCACGCCAGAAAAGCTGCGGTCTTCTTCGCGATTAGCGAATTTTTTCTGGATGTATACGTAGCCGCCAACCATCACGAGTGCTGAAACTGCTGCTGCCCACATCCAAGCTTCGCCATTGGTTAGGTGAAGACCAACGTGTTTTAGACCTTTTTTGATAGTTACAAGTGCAATCACCATTGTTGTGATGAACATGTAAACAGGAACAAAACGTTTGGCGTTGAATAACGGGTTCTCAGTATCAAAAATCAGACGTTGTGCGCTGACAAAGATAACGTAAGCAAAGAAACCTGAAATCACTGGTGTAATAATCCAGCTACCAACAATGCCTTGAACGCTGCCCCAGTCAACCGCTTCAGTACCTACTGATACGCATGCAAAACCAATGATTGCACCGATGATTGAGTGAGTCGTAGATACTGGCCAGCCCATGTAAGAGGCAAGAAGTAACCATGTACCCGCAGCCAAAAGAGCAGACATCATACCGTAGACAAGAACGTCAGGTTGACTAGCAAATAAAGAAGTTTCGATTACACCTTTACGGATAGTGTCGGTTACTTCACCGCCTGCAAGGTAAGCACCTGCAAATTCGAAGATCATCGCAATGATGATAGCTTGTTTTACGGTTAGCGCTTTTGAACCTACTGATGTACCCATCGCATTAGCAACGTCGTTCGCGCCAATACCAATCGCCATCATGAAACCAAAAATCGCTGCAACAATAATCAGGACAGTGCCGTAGTTCGCAAGGATATCCATCGTAATACCTAGTTGTTTTATAACAAGCGGAACAAAATTTTACGCGCGCCAAACCATAAGACGATGAAAATAGTCATCGTCCCTATGACACGTGTTTATTATGCTCTTCGTTATGTCGTTAACTTTATGTTTTAAGATCGAGATAGCATGACTTCCAAACGAGCACCTACGCGCTGCGCTTGGTCGGCAATACCACCTACCCATTCAAGAATCTTGTACAAGAACATGACATCGATAGGGTTCATGTCAGACTCAATCGCCATCAACTGTTGACGAAGTTCAATCTGCATAGCATCGGTATCATCTTCGATGACATCTAATTGATGAATCATTTCAGCGACGAGCGTCACTTCACGACCTTTGAAGCCGGTTTCTAGCAATTCATCAAGTTCATTGATTACCTTTTGCGCCTGATCGGCCGCATCAAGACAACGTTGAACGTAAGCGAGGAAGTTTGGTTGGAGAGCCTCAGGAATGACAAGTTGACGACCATATACACGGCCAGCAATGTCTTTTGCCAGGTTTGCAAGTTTGTCCTGCTGAGTCAGAAGCTCAAGCATGTCAGTACGGTCTACTGGCATGAACAAACCGCGAGGCAGTTTTAGACGGATTTCACGTTTCAGCACGTCCGCTTCTTTCTCTAGGTGAGAAATTTGTGCACGGATTTCAGATGCTTTTTCCCAGTCACCCTTTGAAGATACTTCAAAGAATTTCACCAAGTGTGAACAACATTCGTTGACACACACAACGTGGCGTTGCAAAGGCTTAATTGGGGACTTTGCAAATAACCCCATAATTGTATTTACTGGCATGGTCATTCAACCTAATAACTATAACCTTAAAAAAACATACACCATTTCTGAGTGCTTGGCGAAATGTTGAACGATGGCTATAAAGGCGCGCATGGTAACGCATTAAATCGCTCATTAAAACTGTTTTAGATCATCATTCCGGCGATATTTCTCTCTTGCCGTGCGAGAAATTACGCAATATCCTGTTTCTATCTGCTTTGAAAGGTATAGCTATGGAAACCGAAATAGAACTGAAGTTTTTTGTTTCTCCTGAATTTTCAGAAACTTTAAAAGAAAAAATTTCTGAGACAAAAGTACTTCAGCATAGTTGTCGTGACTTGGGTAACACCTACTTTGATACCGCCGATAAATGGCTGAGAAAGCACGACATTGGTTTAAGAATTCGCCGTTTTGATGATGTATTCGTCCAAACCGTAAAGACAGCAGGACGCGTCGTCGCAGGCTTACATCAAAGACCAGAATACAATGCTGAGCACACTAGCGACGAGCCTAATCTGTCGCTTCATCCTGTAGACATTTGGCCGCCAGGTAAAGACGCAGCAACGCTGCAATCTGAGCTTATGCCGTTATTCTCGACCAACTTCACACGTGAACAGTGGCTGATTGGCATGCCAGACGGTAGCCAAATAGAAGTGGCGTTTGACCAAGGTATGGTCGTCGCCAAAGGTGAAGATGGGGAAGAGAAACAAGAACCGATTTGCGAAGTTGAACTGGAACTTAAATCGGGCCAAACCGATGCCCTATTTACACTAGCACGTAGCTTTTGCGAGCAAGGTGGCATGCGTTTGGGTAACTTGAGTAAAGCGGCGAAAGGCTATCGACTTGCAAGTGGCTATGCAGGTGATGAAGTAAAATCGTTGGCGCTTGTGGACAGTAGCCCGACGGATACCGTTGAATACTGCTTGATCAACTCTTTAGAACACGCCCTATCTCACTGGCATTATCACGAGCAAATTTATGCTGAGCGTGACAATGTGGAAGCGCTACGTGAAATCAGCAATGCCATTCGTTTTATTCGTCAAACATTGACCATTTTTGGTGGTGTTGTCCCTCGTCGCGCGAGTGCGATTCTGCGCCAAGAGCTTAAATGGTTGGAAGAAGAACTGAGTTGGTTGGATGAGCATGCACACCTTGAAGAGCTCTTAGATGACAAAGGCAATGTGCTGCGTAAGTTGGATGCGCGTAAGTTCTTAGTATCTGAGTTGACTCAGCAGTTACAAGAGCTGCCAAGCCGTGAAGAAGTGCTAGGGTTGCTCAATTCCGCGCGTTACACCGGGTTATTGCTGGATCTTAGTCGCTGGATCTTAGCGCGTGGCTGGCAGCCGTTTCTTGATGAAAAAGCGCGCGAAAAAATGGCAAGTAATATCATGCCGTTTTCAGTCACTCAGCTCGATCGCACTTGGGCAGAACTAATGGAAGCTTTCCCAGCAGAGCGCGACCTGACGGCGCAAGAGTACGTTGATCAGCGCTATCGCTTGCTGCGTAATCTCTATACCGGTATTGGTTTCGCGAGTCTATATAACTCGGATGAGCGTAACAGCTTCCGTTTGCCATGGGCGGATCTGGTGCATGGTATTGATGATCTGCTAATGCTGAACCACTTACTTCCGTTGGTTGATATGTTGGAAGACGCAGAAAAAGAGCAGTTAGAACGCTGGTTGCACCGTCAAGAGCGTTCAATTTTGCATGCAATGGATCAAACCCGAGCGATCAGTGTGGAAGTGCAGCCTTATTGGCGTGAATGATCGTTCTGGTGATAAGGGCAAAAAATAGGACCGTATGGTCCTATTTTTTTGTCTTTGTTTTGCTTTGTTGCAGCTCGTTTTCTATGAAGTCGAGTCGTTCTAGTATTTGCGTTTGTTGGCTTAGGAGCTGCTCGAGCATACGTTCTTTATTGATTAAGCTGTGCGTCTGTTGTTTTGTCGGGGCAGTAAGGATAGAGGTGATAAGACCCGAAATCATACCAAAGATCCCCACACCACAAACAATGATGATGACGGCTAAAAACTTTCCTATTGAGGTCACCGGATAATGATCGCCGTAACCAACGGTTGAGATCGTTACGAATACCCACCACAAAGCATCGGCGCCAGTGCGAATATTCGCTTCTGGGTTTTTCGCTTCAATAAACAGCATTGCACTAGAACCGAGCGTAATGAGGATCACCATCAACAGTAATATTGAGGCGACCGTGGTTTCGCGGCGGTTCTCTTTGAGCTGATGCAAAATGAACTTCGACGAGCGCAGTACTAATACCACTCGAAGAATATGAAAGATACGAGCAAAGCGCAGTGGCTCTATTAATGGGATGCTCGCCACGAAATCTATCCAATGACGTTTAAGAAATAACCACCGATCTGTGGACCGGATCAAATCAATGGTGAGCTGTAATAGAAAAATACTACAGATTATGAAATCCAGACCGATAAGAACTTGACGGGTTTCGTGATCGATCGGGAAAAACAACAAGCCAGAGATCACAAATAGTGCCATAAAAGACAATATTAGTGACAACAGGCCCATCGGTCGTGTGCTGTCTTTGATATCATTGTTTTTCATACGAAGCTCGAAATAAATCGCGTAACCACGCTAAACGCGAACATAACTATAAGTAATATAAAGATTATAGATAAAGACTATATAAGACTCGGTGGAGAACTGACAATGGAAAAGCTGGCATTTAAGCCATGGGAAAGGGTCATATCCGACATTCGACTGGTTCCTAAAATGGTCATGTTGATGGTCTTCAGTACTGTCCTGATAGTGGCAAAACAACTGTGGGACGCGAACACCTTTTACGATTCACTTTTAGCGGCGACACAAAACGCGCAAGTTGCCCAACAGCATTACGAAGCATACTTAACGCAAGTTGCTTGGCAAACCGCCTTATTGATTGTGGTTTTTGTCGTACTCTTATTAGCGGCGGCTAGAGTGATGCTGCGTCAAACACAGTATCTGAGCGACGCGATCAAACTGATGGCGAGCAAGAACCTCTCCGTGCCATTTGGTATGGATTGTAAAGATGAATACGGAGACGTGGCACGTGAATTAGAAAAGACACGTCGCCAATTGCACGATGTGATTCAAATGCAAATTAATGCTTCTGATGAGTTATCCACACTCACGGAAGTGATGACGCTGAGCATGTCGGAAACGAAAGAGTCGGCGCAAGAAGAGTTTAACGAAATTGATCAACTTGCGACGGCGATGAGTGAAATGTCGTCGACGGTGCAAACCGTCGCAGAACATGCCCAGACGGCGTCTTCTCTTACAGAGCAAGCTTCCGCACAAGCGATTTCTGGTCAACAGTTCTTGCAAAGTACGATGGCGAAAATGAGTGAACTCTCGTCGGACATCGCTTCATCGGCGCAGGCGGTTAACCAGGTCGAAGAACGTGTTGAATCCATTGGTAGTGTTGTGGGTACGATTCAAGGTATCTCTGAACAAACTAACCTGCTTGCACTGAATGCGGCTATTGAAGCTGCGCGAGCTGGCGAGGCGGGTCGTGGTTTTGCGGTGGTTGCAGATGAAGTTCGTAACCTTGCACAGCGTACACAACAAGCGACGGTAGAAATTCAAGAGATGATTGCTCAGCTGCAAACCAGTGCAGAATCTGCTGTAGAACTCATGGAGAAAAGCGTAGTGGAAGCGGCCGATGGAAACGAGCTGGTTTCTAATGCTGGATCTGAGCTCGATGGTATTGTTGGGCAAGTGACGCAAATTAATGACATGAACTTCCAGATCGCGACGGCGTCTGGTCAGCAAAGTAGTGTTGCAGAAGAGATGAGTCAAAACCTCACCAATGTACGTGAGCTGGTGGAAGCCTCGGTTGTGGTTGTGACAGAGCTGCTAGAAACTTCTGAAATGATGCAAAATAATGCTGGCGAGTTAGACAAGAAGATCAAATCTTTCCAAGTTTAATATTCTATCCAGAACTTTTGATAAAACGCCCACAAACCTTTTGTGGGCGTTTTTATTTGCTTTAAGTCTGGTATAAAGAATGAGTTACCGTGCTTTTCAAACAAGGAAGAAAAATGCAGCTGCCTTCGCCACTGATTTCTATCGCTGAATCTGCCGTACAAAATGCTCAAGAGGCAGGTTATTTTCCCCTTTGGCCAGATGAGATTGCGCAGCAATTTCGCTATGTGGCGGGCTTAAGCCAGTTTATTACCGAGGCCATTCATCGCGATGAAGTTTTAGCCCGTGAGTTGCCAAGCATGTTAGCGCAATCAAGTCGTCAGGAATCTTACCGCTCACGTCTTGCTGCACTGTTGGGACAATGCCCGGATGAGATGTCTGGTCATCGCGTGTTGCGTCAGTTTCGCAACCGAGAAATGGTGTACATTGCGTGGAAGGATTTCACGCATACATGGTCGCTAGAAACGTCTTTAAGCCACTTATCCGAGTTGGCTGAAGCGATGATTTTTGAAACCTATCAATGGCAATATCAAGCGTGTTGTCAGGAGTGGGGAACGCCGACGAGTGAGGAAGGTGAAGTTCAGCCGATGTTGATTATCGGCATGGGGAAACTGGGTGGCGGCGAGTTAAACTTTTCTTCCGATATCGATCTGATTTTCACGTATCCAGAAAACGGTGAGACACAAGGCGCGCGCCGCAGTATTGCCAATGCCCAGTTCTTTACTCGTCTTGGTCAACGCATCATCAAAGCGCTCGATCAACAAACCTTCGATGGTTTTTGTTACCGTGTCGACATGCGACTGCGTCCGTTTGGTGAGAGTGGTCCATTAGTCATGAGCTATGCTGCGCTTGAAGATTATTATCAAGAACAGGGACGTGACTGGGAGCGTTACGCGATGATCAAAGCTCGAGTGATGGGGTGCGAAATGTACCCGCAATACCAAGAGCTACGCCAAATGCTGCGTCCTTTTGTTTTTCGTCGCTATATTGATTTCAGTGCGATTCAGTCTTTGCGTCGGATGAAATCGATGATCAGTAGTGAGGTTCGCCGCCGAGGTTTGAACAACAACATTAAGTTAGGCGCAGGTGGCATCCGAGAAATTGAATTTATCGCCCAAGTTTTTCAATTAATTCGAGGGGGGCGCGAGCCTTCTCTTCGTAATCGAGGGTTGTTGGAAACGCTTCAAGGCATTGAAGAGCTGGCGTTACTCACTTCGCAAGAAGTCAGCAGTCTAGAAGTCGCATACAAGTATTTGCGTCAATTAGAAAACTTGTTGCAAGCGATGGCGGACAAGCAAACCCAGACGCTGCCTGATTGCGAAACCGAACGCTTAAAGCTCGCTACCGCGATGCAAATGACCTCTTGGGACCAACTGATTGAGCAAACTCAGCAGCACATGGCGAATGTCCATCAAGTATTTGAGTCGTTAATTGGTGATGATGAAGAAGACGAGGGTACTACGGTTGCTCGTCATTTTCATGAGTTATGGGATATGGCGAACAAACAAGATGTGCTTGAACATATCTTGCAGCAGGATATTCAGGTTGAAGACTTTGCTTCATGCGCGAAAACCATCATCAACTTTAAAACCGATCTGGCTAAAAAAACGTTAGGACCGCGTGGACGCGAAGTGTTAAACCGTTTGATGCCGAAGGTATTTGATGCGGTGTTTGCCCACCCTGATGCACAGTTTGGTTTACCGCGAGTGCTGCATTTACTGCACAATATCTGCACTCGTACGACTTATCTGGAGTTATTGGATGAGCACCCAGCGGCTCTAGTACAGCTCGTGCGTTTGTGTACCGCAAGCCCAATGATTTCAGAGCAGCTATCTCGGTATCCGATCTTACTCGATGAGTTGATCGATCCTGCACAGTTGTACAATCCAATCCCATTAGACAGTTACCGTACAGAGCTGCGTGATTATCTGGCCCGTATTCCAGAAGATGATATGGAGCAGCAAATGGAAGCGTTGCGTCAGTTTAAGCAAATCTGCATTTTACGTATTGCGGCGGCGGATATTGCTGGTGCATTGCCGGTGATGAAAGTGAGTGATCACTTAACCTATTTGGCGGAAGCTATCGTTGATGCGGTGGTCAGTCAGGCTTGGTTGCAAGTGTCCGAAAAATACGGCGAGCCAATGCACGTGAAAGATCGTGAAGGCAAGGGTTTTGCCGTCATTGGCTATGGCAAAGTCGGTGGCTGGGAACTCGGCTATAACTCCGACTTGGATATCGTCTTCATGCATGACTGCCCAGTCAATGTCTATACAGATGGCAAAAAGGAAATCGACGGCCGTCAGTTCTACCTTCGCCTAGCGCAGCGCATCATCCATATTTTCTCGACTCGCACCGCTTCCGGCATTTTGTACGAAGTCGATACCCGCTTGCGCCCATCTGGCGCGTCAGGTTTGTTGGTTAGTCCAACCGATGCGTTTGACGATTATCAGCATCAAGAAGCCTGGACATGGGAGCATCAAGCACTTGTGCGCGCGCGCTTGATTTATGGCGATGAACCCCTTGCCATTGCATTTCACAATACGCGACATGATGTGTTGTGCAAAGCGCGCGATCGGGCGGAACTGAAAAAAGCCGTTGTCGAAATGAGAGAGAAAATGCGCGGTCATCTTGGGGGGAAAAAGCCAGGACGCTTTATGCTCAAGCAAGATGTGGGTGGGATTACCGATATCGAATTTCTCGCTCAGTACCTAGTGCTCAACTATAGTCACGATAAGCCGAAATTAACGCGTTGGTGTGATAATGTGCGCATCTTTGAAACACTCATTGCACAAAATGTCATGGACGAAGACCAGGCAATGCAGTTGATACGTGCCTACACGACAATGCGAAACGAAATACACCGACGAAATCTACTCAATTTAGATGCTGATGTGGTGGAAGATAAGTTTGTTGCCGAAAGGGAGTGGGTAAAACAGGCTTGGAATCAGTGGTTCAGTTAAGACCATATATTTAGCCTCGATAAGGGCTGTGATAAACTCACTTCGATTTAATTTTTGGAGACCAATAATGAAACCAATTCTACCTGATTACAACAGCGCTGGTGTGCTCATCATCGGTGATGTCATGCTAGATCGTTACTGGTATGGCCCAACCGGACGTATTTCTCCTGAAGCGCCGGTTCCTGTTGTAAAAGTAGAAAACAATGAAGAGCGTCCTGGTGGTGCTGCGAACGTTGCGATGAACATCGCATCACTAGGTGGCCATGCTCACATTGTTGGTCTAACAGGGGAAGATGAGCCTGCAAAAGTGCTGACGGAGACGCTGAGCTCACTCAATGTGAAATGCGATTTCGTTGCACTGCCGGATTACCCAACGATTACGAAGCTTCGCGTAATGAGCCGTGGACAACAGCTTATTCGTCTCGACTTCGAAGATAAGTTTGAAAACACGGATTCTGCACCTGTGCTATCGCGTATGGATGCCGCTCTGCCAAACGTTAAAGCCGTGATTATGTCTGACTACGCAAAAGGCTCGTTAGAGCATGTTCAGGCATACATCCAAAAAGCGCGCGCAGCAAACATTCCAGTTTTCATTGACCCTAAAGGTGCGGATTTTGAACGCTACCGCGGAGCAACACTCTTAACACCAAACATGAAAGAGTTCGAAGACGTTGTAGGTAAAGTGAAATCAGACCAAGAGCTGGTTGAAAAAGCACTTCAGCTTGTTGAAGAGTTTGATTTTGAAGCGCTACTGGTTACGCGTAGTGAAAACGGCATGACGTTGATCCGCCGTGGTCAAGAGCCATTCCACCTTCCGACTCAAGCGAAAGAAGTGTACGACGTGACTGGTGCTGGTGATACGGTGATTTCTGTACTTGCAGCTTCAGTGGCGGCGGGTAAATCCTTCGAAGAAGCGTGTGCACTAGCGAATGCGGCGGCAGGCGTTGTTGTTGGTAAGCTTGGTACCTCGACCTTGTCTGAAATTGAACTGGCAGAAGCGGTACATGGCAGCCAAGACACGGATTACGGTGTGATTTCAGAAAAAGCGCTGATTGAAGCAGTGAAAAAAGCACGTGCACGTGGCGAGAAAGTCGTTATGACAAACGGCTGCTTTGATATTCTCCACGCTGGGCATGTTTCTTACCTCAATCACGCTGCAGAACTTGGTGATCGCCTGATTGTTGCGGTGAATACCGATGAATCAGTGAAGCGTCTTAAAGGGCCTGGTCGTCCTGTGAACCCAACCGATCGCCGTATGGCGGTATTGGCAGGTTTGGGCGCTGTGGATTGGGTAGTACCATTTAGTGAAGATACGCCGCAACGTTTGATCTCGGAAGTTCTGCCAAGCTTGCTAGTAAAAGGTGGTGACTACAAACCAGAAGAGATTGCTGGTGGTAAAGAAGTCATTGCTGCAGGTGGCGAAGTTCGTGTATTGAACTTTGAGGATGGGTGCTCAACCAGTGAAATCATCAATGCAATCAAAGGCGGTAAGGGCTAAGCCTACGATTTGTTGGCATTGAAACGCTATTTGTTTGTAAAAGGTCGCCAAGTGCGGCCTTTTTGATACTTGATGTTCTGAGACACTTTTCGTCTCTTAATGGCAAGCAATAAAAAACGCCAGCTGATAAATCAACTGGCGTTTTTATTTATTGAGAACTGAAGCATTCAGTCAGCAGTTATTTTGCTGCTTTCAAACCTGCATCAACGTCTAAGATGTCTTGTTCGCTTAGCGTACCAACGGCTTGGCGTAGCTGAAGAACACTTAAGATGTAGTCGTAACGAGCGTTCGATAGGTTTTTATTCGCATCGTATAGACGACGAGTTGCGTCTAGCACGTCAACGATAGTACGAGTACCCACATCAAAACCTGCTTCTGTTGCTTCTAGTGCAGAGCGCGCAGAAATAACGGCTTGCTCATAAGCACGTAGTGCGCCGATAGAGGCGTTAATGTTGTTGTTTTGTGCGCGAACATCTTTTACTACGCTGCGGTATTGTGCTTCAAGATCTTCACTTGCTGCCACGTACGCGTATTCAGCCTGTTTGGTTTGAGAGGTGACGTTACCACCCGTGTATAGCGGCACCGCAAGGTTCACACCGATATTGAAGTTGTCTGTGGTGTTGTCACGAGAGCTATGAGACGTATCACCGTAGTTGTAACCACCGTCTAGAGACAGCGTTGGTAGATGACCAGAACTTGCTAGTGAAATATTGTCACGTGCGATATCTTGAAGAATACGTGAAGATAGCAAGGTCAGGTTTTTGGTTTTTGCTTCGTCAATTAGCGACTCAGCAGGCACGGTCGATGGACTAGCAGTGAAGCGGCGAGTGTCCAAGATGTTGAGATCTTTGTGCTCTTGACCGGTGATTTCACGTAATGACTCGTAGCTGTTAGTCAGTGCGTTTTCTGCTAACACTTCATCCGCCAGTACTTGGTCGTACTGAGCTTGCGCGTCGTGTACGTCAGTGATCGCAGATAAACCTACTTCAAAACGCTGTTTTGTTTGCTCTAGTTGACGACCCACTGCGGCTTTTTCTGCACGGACGAAAACAAGGTTGTCTTGTGCGCGTAGAACTTCAAAATACGCTTGTGAAACACGAAGAATTAGTGCTTGTTGAGTCGCAGCGTAAGTTGCGTCTGCTTGGCGAGCACTTTTCTCAGCGGTATCTAGCGAGATCCAAGATGCGCGGTTGTAAAGTGCTTGTGAAAAGCTAACACCAGCGGTTAGAGCGTTGGCATCGTTTGATACATCATCGAGTGAGTCGTATTCAGTATCGCCACGAGTTAAGTTGTAACCTGCTGTTAGGTTAATTTGTGGTAATAGAGCACTACGGCTTGAGGTGATTGCTTCGAAAGCTTGGTCACGTTGTGCTGCTACACTGAGCAATTGTGGATCATTTTGTTTTGCTAAGTCGTAGATTTCAGCCAAAGAGTCTGCGAACGCAGACGTACTCATGCTACCTAGCGCTGCACTGATAAATAGTGGAAGCAATTTTTTCATTTTCTATTCCCGCGGTCAATAGATTGGTTAATTCTCAGTAGTTTAACTCAATTTGCACGATATTTACTCTAAAGTTTGCACTTTTTTACACGTAATTATCCAGTCGTGCAATAAATTTTCACCAAAGACTTAAATTAATTTGTAACTATTGTACAAAAAGTTGAGCCAAGTCCTTTGAGCAAGCGAATAACAATGAGTAAACTACAAGATTCACTCAGAGAGGTGTCGAATGCAACAGTGTGACAAACAACAAAAGGATTTTACTTCGCAAGATGTAAAAGTCATCTCGAAAGAAACCTTATTTGAAGGCTTTTTCAAAATGGTGAAATATCGCTTTCAGCATAAGCTATTTGCTGGAGGTTGGAGCGAGGTTGTCGAACGAGAAATGTTCGAGCGTGGTCATGCTGCAGCGATGCTTCCTTATGATCCAAATACGGATCAAGTGGTTATCATTGAACAGATTCGAGTAGGAGCCTTAGAGCATCAACACCCATGGCAGCTAGAGATTGTCGCGGGTATGATTGACCGTGATGAATCAGCTGAAGCCGTCATTCGCCGAGAAGCTGTCGAAGAGGCGGGGATACAAGTGGGGCGTGTTGCGCCAGTCACCTCTTATTATCCTTCTGCTGGCGGTTGCTCGGAAAAGTTGGACGTATTTGTTGGTGAAGTGGACGCATCTAAAGCGCACGGCATTCATGGTTTAGACTATGAGAATGAAGATATTCGCGTACATGTTTTGAGTCGTGAGCAAGCATATCAATGGGTGAAAGACGGAAAATTTGAAAATGGTGCGTCGATTATTGCGTTGCAATGGTTGCAATTAAACCATCGAGAGTTGAAGTCACAGTGGGGGCAACCCCAAATGGTGGAGAGTAAGTAATGGCACAAGTGGCTGAAAAACAGAGGTATCATGTTGATTTAGCGGGTCTAATGAGAACCTATGAGACCAACTACGCTAAATTGAACGCCTTATTGCCTGCTTCTGCCGAAGTTGGGGATGTACGCTGCTATCAAGCGGCGAACATGGTTTACCAACTGACCGTGAATGAAATCACAAAATACACCACAGTTGTTGAGATATGTCAGAGTGATGAAACGCCAGTGTTTCCTTTACCGACGATGTCTGTCAGGCTTTATCACGATGCGAGAGTAGCCGAAGTATGCTCAAGCGGAGAGTTCTCTCGCATAAAAGCTAAGTATGATTATCCCAACGACCAACTGATGCAGAAAGATGAAAAGCATCAACTAAACACATTCCTCGGTGAATGGCTGACGTTTTGTTTACGAAGTGGTATCAGTAGAACACCACTTGCCTTCAATTGATCGTCACGTCACTAAAGGAAAATAACAAATAACGATATAGTGGACGAATCAGGTTTTCATTTTGCAATCATCTAGTGACAGCATCAAACTTTTACAAATTACGGATACTCATCTGTTTGCTGCCGATGAGGGAAGTTTGCTGAGCGTAAAAACGGCCGATAGCTTTAACGCTGTTGTTGCTGATGTTTTACGCCGCAACGTGACGTTTGATTACATCTTGGCGACAGGGGATATTTCCCAAGACCATAGTGCAGAATCTTACCAGCGCTTTGCCGAAGGCATTGAACTGCTAGAGAAAGACTGCTTTTGGCTGCCTGGTAATCATGACTACAAGCCCAATATGGGCAGTGTATTACCTTCGCAACAAATCAAAGCGGCAGAGCATGTATTGCTTGGCGCGCATTGGCAGTTGGTTCTTTTAGACTCGCAAGTTGTTGGCGTTCCCCACGGACGCTTGAGTGACCAGCAGTTAGCGTTACTCGAAGAAAAGTTAGCAGAACACCCCGAAAGGCACACACTTGTGTTGCTGCATCACCATCCATTATTGGTGGGAAGCGCGTGGCTTGATCAACATACCTTAAAAGATGCCGAAGCGTTCTGGCAGGTTGTCGATCGTTTTGATAACGTGAAAGGCATTCTATGTGGACATGTTCATCAAGACATGAATGTGCTTCATAATGGTATTCGAGTGATGGCAACACCCTCGACGTGTGTTCAGTTTAAGCCTAACTCGGATGATTTTGCCCTCGATACGACTTCGCCTGGTTGGCGTGAACTGCAGCTGCACGCTTGTGGTGATATTACGACTCAAGTGGGCCGACTTCCTGATGGCCAGTTCCAACCAGACTTCTCTTCTAACGGATACTAACGCGCCCGAGCTCTATGTTCGGGCTCGCTTTTTTGTGCGAGATATCTATGAGTAAACCTTCACTTCTTCTGTATATCCATGGCTTTAACAGTTCTCCACTCTCAATGAAAGCCAATGTGATGAGAGCATACTGCGAGCAGCATCGTCCTGATATCAAAGTGATTGTTCCCCAGTTACCTTGTTATCCTCAACAAGCGGCGAAAATGTTGTTGGATATCATCGAGCAATATAAAGACGATTATAACATTGGTCTGGTGGGCAGCTCATTAGGTGGCTTTATGTCAGCGTGGCTAAATGACAAGTTTGGTTTTAAAGCGGTTGTGGTCAACCCCGCGGTTAAGCCCTATGAGTTGTTAGTAGATTATTTGGGTGAGCAAACTAACCCTTATACGCACGAAACCTATACACTTGAAGCTTGTCATATTGACGAGTTAAAAGCTCTTGATGTACAAAGCATCGCGTCGCCACATTCTTTCTGGTTATTACAGCAGACAGAAGATGAGGTTTTAGACTATCGACAAGCGGTAGATAAGTTTGCAGACGCTAAGCAAACAGTAGAACAAGGCGGTGATCACAGTTTTGTAGGCTTTGAGCGTTATCCTGCACAGATTATCGAATTTCTAGAACTGTAATTCGAAAGCGATTGGAAAAGGCTCATAGTTTTTATTGATATATCCAACCGTTTCTTGACATGGGCGGTATGCTTTCCGACTATGTTTTGCCAAAAGATCTTAAGGGTCGAGGACCCTGGCTACTTTGTTATGCATCATGTTTACAAGCACTTAGTGATGTGAACAGGGTGGCTTTTTCGTTTCCTGAGTATGGGTTCACCCATTGGTGATATTCAGGCAACAAGTAAACTTTGAGAATAATTCCGTATTATGACTGAACAATATAATGCTGGTGCCATTGAAGTACTGAATGGCTTAGAGCCAGTACGTCGCCGACCAGGGATGTATACGGATACAGCGCGCCCAAACCATTTGGGCCAAGAAGTTATCGATAACAGTGTCGATGAAGCGCTAGCCGGACATGCCTCAAAAGTACAAGTCATCCTACATGCCGACCAATCACTAGAAGTGATCGATGATGGTCGAGGCATGCCTGTTGATATCCACCCAGAAGAGAAAGTGTCGGGCGTAGAGTTAATCCTATGCAAGCTGCACGCAGGTGGTAAGTTCTCTAACAAAAACTACCAATTCTCTGGTGGTTTGCACGGGGTAGGTATTTCGGTAGTAAACGCGTTGTCAAAACGCGTTGAAGTAACCGTTCGTCGTGATGGCCAAGTGTATGAAATTGCATTTGAGCACGGTGATAAAGTCTCTGACCTGACCGTAACCGGCACATGTGGTCGTCGCAATCGCGGTACCAGCGTGCATTTCTGGCCTGATGCGAAATACTTCGATTCGGCTAACTTCTCTGTTACGCGCTTAGTCAATAATCTGCGCGCAAAAGCGGTTTTGTGTCCGGGTTTAGAAATTACATTAACCGACAAAGTTAATGGTAAAGACTATAAGTGGTACTACGAAGATGGTCTTAAAGACTATCTTGCGGAAGGCGTAAAAGGCTACCCAGTTATTCCTGAAGAACCATTTACTGGTGAGTTCTTGGCGGATACCGAAGCGGCAAACTGGGCGGTAATTTGGCAGCCAGAAGGTGGTGAGATGATCACCGAAAGTTACGTTAACCTGATCCCAACCGCTCAAGGTGGTACGCACGTTAATGGTCTACGCCAAGGCTTGTTAGAAGCGATGCGCGAATTCTGTGAGTTCCGTAATCTATTACCTCGTGGCGTGAAGCTAACGGGTGATGACGTTTTCGACCGCTGTTCTTACGTGTTGTCGGTTAAAATTCAAGATCCGCAATTTGCAGGCCAGACCAAAGAACGTCTGTCTTCTCGTCAAACCGCGGCATTTGTCTCTGGCGTAGTCAAAGATGCGTTCAGTCTTTGGTTGAACGAAAAGCCTCAGCTAGCGGAGCAATTGGCAGAAGTCTGTATCGCTAACGCGCACCGTCGTATGCGTGCAGCGAAAAAAGTCGTACGTAAGAAAGTGGCGTCCGGCCCGGCACTGCCAGGTAAGTTGACCGACTGTTCAGCACAGGATTTAAGTCGCACTGAAATCTTCTTTGTGGAGGGTGACTCTGCGGGTGGCTCGGCAAAACAGGCTCGTGACCGTGAGTTCCAAGCCGTGATGCCACTGCGTGGTAAGATCTTGAACACGTGGGAAGTCTCTGCTGACCAAGTATTAGCATCTCAAGAAGTACACGATATTTCAGTGGCTTTGGGGATTGATCCTGACAGCGATAATCTTGATGGTCTTCGTTACGGTAAGATCTGTATCCTTGCCGATGCGGATTCGGATGGTCTTCACATCGCAACGCTGCTTTGTGCACTGTTCACTCGTCACTTCCGTGCACTGGTTGAAGCGGGTCATATCTATGTGGCGATGCCGCCTCTGTATCGAATCGACTGCGGGAAAGAAGTGTTCTACGCCCTCGATGACGATGAAAAAGATGGCATTTTAGAGCGCTTGTCGAAGAAGAAAGCCAAAATCAACGTGCAACGATTCAAAGGTCTGGGTGAGATGAACCCACTTCAGTTGCGTGAAACCACCATGGATCCGAACACGCGTCGCTTAGTGCAGTTAACCATTGACGACTCTACGGCGACCATGGAAATGATGGACATGCTGCTGGGCAAAAAGCGTGCAGATGACCGTCGTTCTTGGCTACAAAACAACGGCGACTTGGCAGAGGTGTAACGGATGTCTACAGAAATTACCTACGATGGCGTCGAACAGTTGCCAATGCGCAAGTTCACTGAAGACGCTTATCTGAACTACTCGATGTACGTAATCATGGACCGCGCCTTGCCATACATTGGTGATGGCTTAAAGCCGGTTCAACGACGCATCATTTATGCGATGTCAGAGCTTGGTCTCTCTGCATCAGCAAAATACAAAAAATCTGCACGTACCGTTGGTGACGTGCTAGGTAAATACCATCCGCACGGTGATTCAGCGTGTTACGAAGCGATGGTATTGATGGCTCAGCCATTCTCTTACCGCTATCCATTAGTGGATGGTCAAGGTAACTGGGGTGCGCCAGATGACCCGAAATCATTCGCGGCAATGCGTTATACCGAAGCAAAACTGTCTAAGTTTGCTGAAGTGTTGCTGGGCGAACTGGGCCAGGGCACGGTTGAATGGCAACCTAACTTTGATGGCACAATGAAAGAGCCACAAATGTTGCCAGCACGTCTGCCTCATATCCTGCTTAACGGTGTAACCGGTATTGCGGTTGGTATGGCAACAGATATCCCTCCGCATAACGTTCGTGAAATCGCAGATGCGACTATTCATTTGATCGACAACCCGAAAGCAGAACTGCCGGACGTGATGCAGTATGTTAAAGGTCCGGATTACCCAACAGAAGCAGAAATCATCTCGCCGCAAGCGGATATTGAGAAGATTTACCGCAACGGTCGCGGCAGCATCAAGATGCGCGCGGTGTGGCACAAAGAAGGTTCTGATATCGTTATCACCTCTCTGCCACACCAAGTATCGGGTGCAAAACTGCTTGAGCAAATCGCCAACCAGATGCGTGCGAAGAAGCTACCAATGGTTGACGATCTTCGTGACGAGTCGGATCACGAGAACCCAACGCGTATCGTTGTGGTACCTAAGTCAAACCGCATCGATTGTGATTTGTTGATGAACCACTTGTTCGCATCAACGGATCTTGAGCGCAGCTACCGCGTTAACTTGAACATGATTGGTTTGGATAATCGTCCTCAAGTTAAAGGTCTGGTGCAAATTCTGTCAGAGTGGATTGAGTTCCGTCGCACGACCGTACGTCGCCGTCTACAACACCGCCTAGACAAAGTCATGGCTCGCTTACACATTTTGGAAGGTTTGTTGGTTGCTTACCTAAACCTAGATGAAGTGATTGAGATCATCCGTACCGAAGATGATCCTAAAGCGGTATTGATGGCACGCTTCGGTATTACCGATATCCAAGCGGATGCGATTCTAGATACCAAACTTCGTCATCTAGCCAAGCTAGAAGAGATGAAGATTCGTGGTGAGCAAGACGAGCTAGAGAAAGAGCGCGAGAAGCTAGAACAGCTACTCGGTTCTGAGCGCCGTCTAAACACACTACTGAAAAAAGAAATCAAAGCGGATGCTGAGAAATACGGTGATGACCGTCGATCTCCATTGGTTGAGCGTGCAGAGGCAAAAGCGCTCACTGAACGTGATCTTGTTCCAAGTGAACCAATCACGGTTGTGCTTTCTGAAAAAGGTTGGATTCGTCACGCGAAAGGCCATGACGTGGATGCAGAAGGCTTGAACTATAAGTCGGGTGATAAATACTTAGCGCATGCGCGAGGTAAGAGTAATCAGCCTGCGGTATTCCTAGGTAGTGACGGTCGAAGTTACTCTCTGGAATCGCACTCGCTGCCTTCTGCTCGTAGTCAAGGTGAGCCGATTACCGGTCGTTTGAATATTACGGCTGGTAGCAGTATTCGCCAAGTGATCATGAGTGAAGAAGATCAGCTGTGGCTGGTGGGCTCTGATGCAGGTTACGGCTTTGTATGTAAAGGCGCTGACTTGCTGTCTAAAAACCGCAGTGGTAAAGCGCTGGTCACTTTACCGGCTAACTCTGAGGTCATGACGCCAAAAGCGATTGAAGATTTAGATTCTGATGAAATCTTAGCAATCACTAACCAAGGTCGCATGCTGCTGTTCCCAATCAAAGACCTGCCACAACTAGCGAAAGGTAAAGGGAATAAGATCATCAACATTCCTGCTGCTAAAGCAAAAGAGCGAGAAGAAGTACTATCTCACTTAATGTCTTTACCAAAAGGTGCATCGTTAACGCTGTACGCGGGTAAGCGAAAGTTGGGTCTTAAACCGTCTGACCTTGATAACTTCCGTGGCGAACGTGGTCGCCGAGGCGGGTTACTACCAAGAGGTTTGCAGCGAGTCACTCGCATTGAAGTTGAGCTGGATGATTCCGATACGACGGAAACACCGAGCGATAGCGAGTAACGCACAAATAAAAATCCCAGCCAATGGCTGGGATTTTTTATGCTTCTTGCTTGTCTTCAGCAATCGTGACTTTCAAGCTCATCTCTTTTCCTTTGCGAATGATGCCGACGTCCACGGTGGTGCCAGGACGTAAATCGGTGACGATATCCATAACGCTCTGACGCCCTTGCACTTTATTGCCATCAATACTGATAATGATGTCCTGCTTTTGGAAGCCTGCCGCATTGGCTGGGCCATTTGGATCAATACCAAGCACGACAATACCACCTATGTGTTCATTTCCAAGTAGGCGAGCAGTGACCGCATTAATATCTTGGCCGTCGATACCAATATAGCCACGAATCACGCGACCATCAGCGATGATTTTCTGCATGATCTTGCTGGCTAGTGGCGCAGGGATCGCAAAGGAAATACCGTAAGTTTCTAAATCGGTCGCTTGCTGGAAAGAGGCGGTATTGATGCCGACGAGCTCACCTTGAGTATTCACTAGGGCGCCACCAGAGTTCCCCTCATTGATGGCGGCATCGGTTTGAATAAATGCTTGGCGACCGTCGCTAATAGATGAGCGTCCTGTTGCTGAAATAATACCGAACGTTGTGGTTTGCCCAAGGTTGTATGGGTTACCGATGGCTAGGACCACATCACCAACTTGTGGTTTGTAATTAGAGTTAAGAGGAATAACAGGTAAATTCGAACCTTCGACACGAAGTACGGCAATGTCTGTGCGTTTATCCGTGCCAACTAGCTGAGCTGCCGCGGCTCTACCGTCTTGTAATGCGACAACAATTTGGTCTGCTTGAGCAACCACATGGTAGTTGGTAATGATGTAGCCTTTCTCACTGACAATAACACCTGAACCCAGACCTTGAGTCGAGAGTTTACTGCGATCATTTTCAACATATTTACGGCTGTAGATGTTTACTACGGCAGGTGCTGCTCTTCGCACCGCCTGATTAAATGTCAACTCAACGGACGCGATATTAACAGGTTGCGGATCTAGCGCGGCAGGAATTACGTTGTGGCGCAAAGATGGCACCGCCAGTAATACCACTGCGGCAGTAGCCAAGCCTAAAAAGACAGAACGTAATAAAAAGCTGAGCATATCCTCTCCATGCATGAGCGCCAAAATGGCATAGAAGATGAAGAATAGCATTACATTGAAAAATAACAAAAGGGCAGCACGGAATCGTGCTGCCCTTTTCATTAGCTATTGAGCGATAAGGAAAAGTATTCGAGGCTTATTACTCGGTGCTATGCATCGAAAACCTTATTTCCTATCACTTTGAAAGTGACTAACGAATAACAAGATAAATAGTACGTTCGCCACGCTGAATATTCAGAGCCAATACGCCTTTGTGTTTATCCACGATTGCACGAAGCTCAGCAAGGTTTTTCACGCGCTGGCGGTTCACACCGATAATGATGTCTCCTTGTTGTAATTGATATTGAGCGGCCGGAGAGTTATCTGCAACGCTCGATACTTTAACGCCTTGAATTGCATCACTTGGTGTCGTATTGCTTAATTCCGCACCCTTGAGCCCTTCGTGTAATGTTTCGGCTTTGGCTTTCATATTTGTAGATTCGCCAAGCGTTACATCAAAGGTTTTATTCTTACCATCTCGAACTACACCTAACGTGATTTCTTTTCCTGCGCCCAGCGTTGCCACTTTTGCGCGGAGCTCTGAGAAAGTATTAATCGCTTTACCGTTTACCGATACAATTACATCACCGGCTTTCAATCCAGCTTTATCGGCTGCGCTGTCTGGTACGACTTGGCCAATAAAGGCCCCTTTACTTGACTCGTAACCCAATGCATCAGCCAGCTCAGAGGTTACTTCACCGCCCTGTACACCCAACATGCCGCGTTTGACTTCACCAAACTCTAGAATTTGCTCGGTGAGGTTTTTCATCATGTTGGACGGAATCGCAAAGCCAATCCCCACGTTACCGCCGTTAGGGCCTAAAATCGCAGTATTAATACCGATCAGCTCACCATTAAGGTTGACCAATGCACCACCAGAGTTACCGCTGTTAATTGCGGCATCGGTTTGGATGAAGTTTTCGAAGTTTTCAACGTTCAAGCCACTACGGCCTAACGCTGAGACGATGCCCGACGTCACGGTTTGACCGAGTCCGAATGGGTTACCAATCGCAACCGTAAAGTCACCTACGCGAAGTTTGTCGGAATCTGCGACTTTAATTTGCGTTAAGTTTTTCGCTTTTTCTAATTTAAGCAACGCAACATCGGCCATCTCATCGCCGCCAACGAGCGTAGCGTCATACTCGCGACCATCATAGAGGCGAACTCGAATCTCATCCGCGCCCTTGATTACGTGGTAGTTGGTGACGATATGCCCTTTTTTCGCATCAATAATGACACCAGAACCTAAACCTCTGAACGGGCGCTCGCGCCTTTGCTCCATCGGAAAGTCCGGTCCAAAGAAGAATTGAAATTGTTCGGGAATACGGCTGGTTTGTACTTGTTTGCCTTCTACAGCAATACTCACAACAGCAGGGGTTACTTTCTCAAGCATGGGCGCCAAGCTAGGTAACTGTTGGCCATCCACATTTAAAGGTAATGCGGCGGTGGCTTGAACTGGCGCAATAATAGAGCCCAAACTCAGAGATAGAACGGTGAGCGCAAGCAGTGGTTTTTTCATCCAATAACTCCTCTTGAAACATGTCTGCCAAAAAGAAATATCCGAACGGTTAGTTCACTTTGTTAATAACTAATATAGGGCCTAGTTCGGATAATCAAAGGGGGAGGCAGTTCACATCCAAGTTAGAGCAAAGGTAATGAGAAAAAGTTCAAAAAAGGGCCGATACAAATGTATCGGCCCTAGTAGGTAGAGGTAAGAGAAGATTATGATGCTTTTGCGGTTACCGCTTCGGGAGCATTAATGATTTCTTTCTCTTGATCCTTTAAAAGACCCGTTGCGCCATTGGCGTAGTCTTTTGGCTGTTCGTTAAACTCTGGTTGATCTTCTGCAATAGCTTCAGAAGACATTGCCGTTTTCTTATCAAACGGGTTGTCTTGCTCTGGCAAGTTTGGCAAAAGCTCAGAAGAGGTCTTAGCCATATGTTGGTACAGCTTGGTGTAATCTTTACCTAGTGTATCCAACATTTCTGCGGTTTGTGCAAAATGATCGACGAGCTCTTGACGTTGTTGCTCTAGTTCAAACTTGGCCGCTTCAAGTTCTTTCTGCACAGACTTTTGTTTCTTGTATTCAGGGGTGGTTAGTCTACTAATGACTACGCCTACGATTGTACCGACCAGCAAACCCACAATGGCATAAATCCAAGGCATAACTGCTCCTTATAGTTGTTTTAACAAGTCTTTTACTACTTAGTTACACGCGGTGCTAGTCCATGTTACTATGGCTTGAACAGCCGATAAAGAAAAATAGCAGTATGTCTTCGGGGACTGATAACTACTTCTCTCTATTCTCAAAGTTGACCCCGAGGTAACCCTTTTCCCAGTACCTCTATACGACTTAATACGATGACACCACTACAACAATATCAAAAAGACATAGCAGAACACGGGTTTCAGCGTGATGAAGCTCAGTATCAAGCGGTCGTTGCATTAGATAAGCTTTACCATGCTATCGTTGAATTTCAGTCAGCTCCTGTGCCCCAGCTTTCCAAATGGCAAAAGCTTATGGGGAAAAAAATCGACATGCCTGAACCCCCAAAAGGTCTTTACTTTTGGGGAGGAGTCGGACGCGGTAAAACGTACCTCATGGATGCGTTTTTTGATGCTTTACCAACCCAAAGAAAAATGCGCGTACACTTTCACCGCTTCATGTATCGAGTACATGATGAGTTGAAGCTGTTAGGTGATGTCGAAAATCCGCTAGCAAAAGTAGCGGATAAATTCAAAGAAGAAGCGGATGTGGTTTGCTTTGATGAATTTTTTGTCTCTGACATTACGGATGCGATGATCCTTGCAACGTTACTCCAAGAGATGTTCAAGCGGCAGGTGATCCTAGTCGCGACTTCAAACATCGAACCGCAGAACTTATATCGTAATGGCTTACAAAGAGCGCGCTTTTTGCCTGCAATTGATATGATTTTGGCACGCTGTGACGTGTTGAATGTTGATAGTGGCGTTGATTATCGCTTAAGAACGCTTGAACAGGCCGAAATATACCATTATCCACTTGATGAACAGGCCAACATTAATCTCAACAAGTATTATCAGCAGCTGACGGGCGAACGTCAGATCGTCGCTCATCAAATCGAAGTTAATCACCGTCAGCTTGAGGTAATTGAAGCGAGTGATGGGGTTCTGCATGCGTCGTTTGCTCAGTTATGCCAAACCGCTCGCAGTCAAAATGACTACATTGAGCTGTCCCGAATTTATCACACGGTATTATTGGCGGACGTTCAACAGATGAACCGAAAAATAGATGACGCTGCGAGGCGTTTTATCGCACTGGTCGATGAGTTTTACGAGCGCAATGTGAAGTTGATTATTTCTGCTGAAGTGCCAATGGAAGACTTATATACTGAGGGGCAGCTCGAGTTTGAATTTAAGCGCTGTTTGTCTCGGCTCACTGAGATGCAAAGTCATGAGTACCTCGCGCGTGAGCATTTGGCCTAAATCTAGTGGGTTCTTAAAAAGTGAAGAAAAAATTAGTGATTTGGCGCAAAAAAAGGTGATTTTTTCTTCGCTCTTCTCTATAATCCTGCGACCCACCGTTACTGCAGACCTGATTATCGAAGTTATTTCGAAATTGAAGGTCGAGAGTACCAACGACTCGAAGGGGTGATGACTGGGCTCTTAGACAGTGTGGGAGCACCAGAACGGTGTTCCTTAAAGTTTAAATTTTAATTAACGGGTTATTATTAGCATGAAAACTTTCGTTGCTAAACCAGAAACTGTAAAACGCGACTGGTACGTTGTAGACGCTGAAGGTAAAACTCTTGGTCGTCTAGCAAGTGAAATTGCATCTCGCCTACGTGGCAAACATAAAGCTGAATACACTCCTCACGTTGACGCTGGTGACTACATCATCGTTATCAACGCTGAGAAAGTTGCTGTAACTGGTAACAAAGCTAAGAACAAAGTGTACTACCGTCACTCTGAGTTCCCAGGTGGCCTAAAATCTATCACTTTTGAAAAGTTGATCGATCGTAAACCTGAGATGGTTCTTGAGCTTGCAGTTAAAGGCATGCTTCCACGTGGTCCTCTAGGCCGTGCTATGTACCGTAAGCTTAAAGTTTACGCAGGCGCTGAGCACAACCATGTTGCTCAACAACCACAAGTACTAGACATCTAATTGGGGATTTCGAAAATGGCAGAGAATCAATACTACGGCACTGGCCGTCGCAAAAGCTCAGCTGCACGTGTTTTTATTAAACCAGGCAGCGGCAACATTGTAGTAAACAAGCGTAACCTTGACGAATACTTCGGTCGTCCAACAGCTCGCATGGTTGTACAACAACCTCTAGAACTTGTTGAACTAACTGAAAAGCTAGACCTTTACGTAACAGTTAAAGGTGGCGGTATTTCTGGTCAAGCTGGTGCTATCCGTCACGGTATCACTCGCGCGCTTATGGAATACGATGAGTCTCTACGTCCTGCTCTACGCGCAGCTGGCTACGTTACTCGTGACGCTCGTTGCGTTGAACGTAAGAAAGTTGGTCTACGTAAAGCACGTCGTCGTCCACAGTTCTCTAAGCGTTAATTTCCTCTTATTGGAAATTCTGCTTTTCAGAGTTACTCTGGAAACTGTGTACCAAAAGCTCGGCTCTATGCCGGGCTTTTTTGTTTTTATACCAGCCTATCAATATCCATTTGTATTCACTTATAACTAGGTTCAGAGTAAGGCTTCTTCCTTACCATACGTTATAAGCTTATTTATCTGCTGTGGGTGCCTTTACGTCTTAATATCCCTGCAACATGTTTTAAAATGCCTACTCGTCTTTTTTGCGTATGCGGCGTGCTACAAAAGTGAAAATACAAACAACGTAAGTTGAATGCGCACTAAGAAATATTTTGCTGTGTAATTAACTGAAAACTACCAAGATAAAAGGTTTGAATAGCTTTCAGCAGAACTTCCATGTTGTGCTTTCTTGTTACAAATCACATCAATTTTTTATAATTCTGCCGCTTTTGTGACGACGCGAGCGATTTACCTCACAAATGTTACAAAAAGGTAGCTTTATCTTGTCAAAAAGTAGGGTTTTCTTTATCATTTCCCTCCAATAAATAGAACTAAATTCATTATTTGTTAGCCATGCTCTTATAAGCGGAATAATAACGATCCAAAGGGAGCAAATGGGAGAATGTTTGGATGAGCAACGCGCCTTTAAATAACGGTCGCAGGCGTTTTCTAACCGCTACAACGGCAGTTGTTGGTGGGTTAGGGGCTGTCGCCGTCGCCGTGCCTTTTATCAAATCATGGAATCCGAGTGCTAAAGCCAAAGCGGCAGGTGCACCGGTGGAAGTGGATATAAGTAAAATTGAACCAGGTCAGCTGGTTCGTGTCGAGTGGCAGGGGAAACCTGTATGGATTGTTCGCCGCACTCAAAGCGTTCTAGATAACTTAAAAACGATCGGCGATAAGCTTCGTGATCCGCAATCTGAAATGGAACAGCAGCCTGAGTACGCTCAGAATGAGTTTCGTTCGATTAAGGAAGAGTTTTTTGTCGCTGTTGGTTTCTGTACTCACCTAGGTTGTTCACCAACCTATCTACCAGACTCTTTCTCAGAGCAGGTCCAGGGCGTAAGATCTGGCTTCTTCTGTCCTTGTCATGGTTCTAAGTTCGATATGGCTGGTCGAGTGTTCCAAGGGGTACCTGCTCCATTGAACCTTGTCGTTCCTAAGCACATGTATTTGAGCGACACCAAGCTCATTGTGGGTGTTGATGAGGGGGATGCATAATGCAAGCAATGTTAGACTGGGTTGAAAAGCGTATTCCTGCAATGAATGCTTATAAAAAGCATTTGTCTGAATACCCAATGCCTAAGAACTTCAACTTTTGGTACCTTTTCGGTTCTCTGGCGATGCTGGTTCTGGTTAACCAAATCCTAACGGGTATTTGGCTAACGATGAACTACGTTCCTTCTGGTGACGGTGCGTTTGCTTCTATCGAGTACATCATGCGTGATGTAGAGTACGGTTGGCTTCTACGTTACATGCACTCAACTGGCGCATCTGCTTTTTTCGTTGTTGTGTACTTGCACATGTTCCGTGGCTTGATCTACGGCTCATACCAAAAACCTCGTGAACTACTGTGGATCTTCGGTATGTTGATCTTCCTCGTTCTAATGGCTGAAGCATTCATGGGTTACCTACTGCCATGGGGTCAGATGTCATACTGGGGTGCGCAGGTAATCATTTCTTTGTTTGGTGCGATTCCTGTTATCGGTGATGACCTAACGCTTTGGATCCGTGGTGACTACATCATCTCTGGTGCAACGTTAAACCGTTTCTTCGCACTACACGTTATTGCACTGCCTATCGTTCTGCTTCTTCTTGTGGTTCTGCACGTATTGGCGCTGCACGAAGTCGGCTCAAACAACCCTGATGGTATTGAAACTAAGCTACCAAAAGGTTCAATGGGCGATGATTACAAGACACAGTTCAAGTTCCACGATTACTACACGAAGAAATACGACATTATCGACTCTATTCCTTTCCACCCATACGGTACGGTTAAGGACTTAGTTGGTGTGGCTGGTTTCTTGTTCTTCTTCTGTTACGTGCTGTTCTTTAACCCAGAAATGGGAGGATACTTCCTTGAACCGCCTAACTTTGAAGCGGCCAACCCACTGAAGACACCAGAGCACATTGCTCCTGTATGGTACTTCACGCCGTTTTACGCAATCTTACGTGCGGTTCCAGACAAACTATTAGGTGTTATCCTAATGGGTGCGTCAATTGCAGTGCTGTTTGTTCTACCTTGGTTGGATCGTTGTAAAGTTCGTTCATACCGTTACCGTAGCAAACTTCATCTGTTGAATATTGTACAGTTCACTATCGCCTTTATCGCTCTGGGTATTTTAGGTGCGTTACCTGCAACACCAACGTACACACTACTATCTCAGATCTTTAGCTTGTGTTACTTCATGTTCTTTGTGTTGCTGTTCTTCTACAGCAAAAATGAAGCAACCAAACCATTACCAGAGAGGGTGACATTCAAATGAAGAAGTGGATTGTAATTCTATTTGCTATGTTGCCATCACTAGCGATGGCAGCGGGGGCTAACGTTCCGCTTGATAAAGCGAATGTTGACCTAACGGATAAAGCTTCGCTACAAAACGGTGCGAAGTTGTTCATGAACTACTGTTTTGCTTGTCACTCAACGCAGTATCAGCGTTATGAGCGTGTAGCAACAGACTTGGAAATTCCAACAGACTTAATGAAAGAAAACCTGATTTTCAATCCTGAAGCGAAAATCGGTGATCTAATGGTCAACGCAATGCCACCGAAGCAAGCGGCAAATTGGTTTGGTGCTCCACCACCAGATCTTACGTTGGTTGCACGAGTTCGTGGTGCTGATTGGTTATACACTTACTTACGCTCTTTCTATGTTGATCCATCTCGTCCATTCGGCGTGAACAACATTGTCTTCCCGAGTGTTGGTATGCCACATGTGCTCGAAGAGCTACAAGGTATCCCGACGCCGATTTACGATACGAAAATCGTAGATGGCGAAGAAGTACAAGTTGTTGTTGGTACTGAAACAGACGGTACGGGTGAGCTGAGCGAAGGCGAATACGACAAAGCGGTTGGCGATCTAGTGAACTTCTTGGTTTATTCAGGTGACCCAGTGCAGCTTGAGCGTCATGCTTTAGGTTGGTGGGTAATGGGCTTCTTAGTGCTTCTAACCATCATTGTCGTGATGCTCAAGAAAGAGTATTGGCGCGATGTGCATTAATTGTGCTAAAATACCCTGCTAATTCCCAATTTTAATTGATGTACAATGGAGGCTTAGCCTCCATTGTTTTTATTTGTAAGTGTACTGGAGGGCTCCATGGCTGTAGCTGCCAATAAACGTTCTGTGATGACTCTTTTCTCAAGTGCATCAGATTTGTATAGCCATCAGGTTCGCATTGTACTAGCTGAAAAAGGCGTAAGTGTTGAAGTTGAGCTTGTTGACGAAGCAAACCTTCCTGCTGAGCTTGTTGAGCTAAACCCATATAAATCAGTGCCAACTCTTGTTGACCGTGAGCTAGCTCTTTACGATTCAAAAATCATCATGGAGTACTTGGATGAGCGTTTCCCTCATCCACCTCTAATGCCGGTTTACCCTGTTGCTCGTGGCAACAGCCGCTTGATGATGTACCGTATCGAACGCAACTGGTATTCACTCGCTGAAAAAGTGATGAAAGGTAATGCGGAAGAATCAGAAAAAGCACGCACAAAGTTGCGTAATGATCTTCTGACATTAGCGCCAATTTTTGCTGAATATGAGTACTTCATGAGCGAAGAATTCAGCTTGATCGACTGTTACCTAGCTCCATTATTGTGGCGTTTGCCTCAACTTGGTATCGATCTGGTTGGCCCTGGTTCAAAAGAAATCAAGGTGTACATGAACCGCGTATTTGAACGTGATTCGTTCCTTGCTTCCCTAACTGAAGCTGAACGTGAAATGCGCCTAGTTCGCTAAGCGATTTTAAACACGTTATGGATATTGCAAAAATGACTGCTCGCCGTCCGTATATGCTTCGTGCATTTTACGATTGGCTAGTAGACAATGACTTGACTCCTCACTTGGTGGTGGATGCAACGATGCCGGGCGTACGTGTACCGGTTGAGTTTATTCAAGATGGTCAAATTATTTTGAATATTGCACCACGTGCGGTGGGTAATCTTGAGTTAGGTAATGATGCGATTACCTTCCATGCTCGCTTTAGCGGCCGTCCGCACTCAGTAATTGTGCCGGTGTATGCTGTCCAAGCTATTTATGCGCGTGAGAATGGTGCTGGTACTATGTTTGAACCAGAAGAAGCGTACACTCACATCGAAGAAGAAGCGATGACCGAGGAAGAATCATCCCCATCGTTTACAACGGTTAGCGATGAGCCTTCTGAGTTAGCCTCTGATTCGGATGCAGAAGAGGACGATGCTCCTCGACCAAAAGGCAAACCAAGCTTAAGAGTGATTAAATAATAAAAAAGCAGCGTAACGCTGCTTTTTTTTCTTTTTAGTGTCTTGACGTGTTTTCAAGTGATGTTTCGCAATTACTCACTGATCGTAAATGCTTCGACGTTGGCTTCATTTTCCGCGTTTGTCTCACTTTCTATTGTTTGTACACCGTCACTCGGTAAGTCCACTTCAACAGGTTCCATTTCGCCATATTGGAACCCTTTAATGACTTGTTTTACGCCTGAGATATTACGCGCGATTTCTGTCGCTCGCTCGCCTTGCTCTGGTGTGATATAACCAAACAGAAAAACGTCGCCGTCTTCGGTGATCACTTTAACCTTAACGCCATTGAGTTCAGAGTCGGTCAGCAAGGCTGATTTTACTTTGGTTGTGATCCAACTGTCGTTGCTAATTTGAGTGACAGTGAGTGGCTCTTTTTGTTTGATTTGATTGTGTATGACTTTCACACCACTAACTTCTCGAGCTCTTCGCTCTAAAGCATGGATAAGGTCTTGCGTTGGAGCCTGACCCATAAGAACAACCGTACCGTTATAGGAGCTGGCAACCACACGAACCTCACCTTTAAACGGCGCCTTATTACCGATCGCCGCAACTTCGAATTCGATGTTGTTGTCCTGCCAAATTTGTTTTGTACTGCGTGTGTCCGTGACAATATTTGCTGTGGTTGCAGCGCCAGCGATAAACAAGCCAGCGCAACCACTTAAACTCAATGCTGTTAATAAGATAACGAGGCTACGTATCATAATTCTGACCCTCAGTCTTGGTTACTCTTCATGAGCAGGGAAAAGCACCTGGTCAATAAGGTCACAAAGACAATGGAGTGTCACCATATGTACTTCGTGAATACGTGCAGTGCGGTGTGATGGAATGCGAATTTCGACGTCGTTCTCACCAAGCAGTCCTGCCATCTCACCGCCATCTTTGCCTGTTAGCGCGATAATCGTCATGTCTCGAGTTACGGCCGCTTCCATCGCTTTGATAATATTTTTGCTGTTACCGCTAGTCGACATGGCAAGCAGAATGTCGCCTGGCTGGCCAAACGCTCGTACCTGTTTTGAGAAAATTTCCTGGTAGTGGTAGTCGTTTGCGACAGCGGTCAGGGTTGTATTATCGGCTGTTAAGGCCATTGCAGGCAGGCTAGGGCGCTCAGTTTCAAAACGGTTTAAAAGACAAGAAACAAATTGTTGAGCGTTTGAAGCACTGCCGCCATTACCACAACATAAAATTTTGTTGCCATTGAGCAAGCTTGAGACCATCGCTTGGGCCGCGTGAGTAATGGCATCGGGCAGCGCCTCTGCTGCTGCGATTTGAATTTGAATACTTTCTGTAAAGCTGTCTTTAATGCTGTCTAGCATCGCTTATCCTTCAGAGATTGCGTTTTCTATCCAGTTGATATCTCGCCCATTGTCATGAATAGCGATGACATCAAACCGATAATCGATATTGTGTTTTAAGCGCTTTTGTTGGCTAAGCCAAACTTGTGCAGTTTTGATTAGCTTGCGCATTTTTGCGTGCGTTACCATTTCTGCTGCTGAGCCAAAGTGATCGTTCTTACGATATTTGACTTCAACAAACACAATAGTTTCACCTTGTTGGAAGATTAAATCAATCTCACCGACCTTGGTCAGGAAATTTTGTTCAATAAAGCGCAAGCCCTGGCGTTGCAAATAGTGCTTCGCCAGAGCTTCATATTGATTTCCGATTTGGCGCTTACTAAAGAGCCCCACGCTCAGCCCAGCTCAATTCACGCTGTACAACACAGTTGTTGTCGATACTTAAAATACCGGTTTGGCCACCGACTGAGTAACCAGGAACGACCTTCATTTGTGGAAGTTCACCGATCAATTTATATGCATCCATACCGAGTGCTTTCAAACGTTTTTCCATGTTAGATTGCTCTGACCAAAGCTCGTTCATTTCAGCGGTCACGCTAGGATCTGGGTCAATCAGCAATGGAATGTCGCTGTAGATGATGCCTGTTAGATCTTCGTATGTCGCGCCGCCACTGTTGCTACGCGAACTAGAGAAGATTTGTGGTGCTTTCGCATCAGGGTTAATCGCTACTTCGATAAACGGCTTGATCAAAGTCAGCTCAGTGCTTCTAGCTACGATATAAACCGCATCAACATCACGACGGCTACGTGGCTGTGTTTCAAGCTTAATTCGCATTAATGATTGCATTTGGGCGATACGCTGCTTGCTCTCTTGCAGGCCAAATACTTCATTGATGTCTTTTTGAAGTTGGCGCTTGTCACCAAAGTAACTTGCTGCGACTTTGTTAGAGCTGTACTTTCGCCATTCTTTGTTGAAAGCCTCAGTTACACGCTCTCCAAAGCTGCCTTTTGGTGCAAGAATAAGAGGGAAGTTGTAGCCTTCGCTGAACAAGTGTTTTGCAGCTTGTGCGGCTTCTTGTTCCGGTGATAATGCCAAGTAGCAAATATTGCTATCTGGTTGCACATCCTCGGGGATATTTAGCGCAAGGGCTGGAATGGTAGGGCCATTTGCTGAGCCATCCATGGTTGTGTGCAACAACTCCACGTTCTCTTTTTCTAGAGGGCCAACAACAAAATCGATGTTTTCATTGATCAAGCGTTGTTTAATTTGGTCAGCGTTATACGCATTGGTGTCAATCACCGTAAGTGTTGCACTAGGATCTCGATTACGATCATTCATCATCGCAAACACAAAACCATCACGAATTAATTGCGCTTGTGGCGAGAACTTACCCGTCAGCGGCAGCAATAAAGCAGTATTGTTTGGCTTCACGATATCAAGAGAGAGAATGTTTTGAATCTCTTCTGGTGTATAGATAGCAGCAGGGTGCGAAGGGTTTTCGCTTAACCAGCGCTCTAGCGTATTTTTAAGTTGGGACAGGTTGCCCGATAGCGTTTTTGCATAAACAGCCAGCTGAAGCCAGCCGTCTAGAACATCCTCATTCGGCTCTGTTTCTAATGAGGTGAGTTCATATTCTGAGTAGCTGCCAAAGTTCATCCAAATACGGCTAGAGATTTCCCTCTGCTCTGCTGACGAGGCGTATTGACCAAATGCAACCAGCTGGCGGTTTGCTTCAAACGCTTGGTTGAGGCCTTGATAAGCGTCGGCACGCATCAAGTAATAGTCTTTCCATTGCTCGTTTGGCAATTTCCACCAAGGTTTAAAGTTTAACAATTGCAGCAACTGCGAGTAATTACCTTGCTTTTGCTGTATGGTCGCACGCGCCAGTTGCCACTCCGCTTGCTGAACTTCGGTCAACTGTTGTCGAGCCAGACGTTTGATCAACAGTTCTGCTTGATCAAACTGGTTCGCTTGAATAGCGGCTTTGGTTGCCATGATCAACCAGTCATTTTGTAAACTGCCTTCCGTGCTATCAGCTTGGATCATATAGTTCTGAACAGACTGAGTAGGCTCAAGTGTTACATCAACGCCATCAGGCTGTCTTGGACCTGAAGAACAGGCGGCGAGCGTAATTGCTAGTGCAACAGGAGTAAGTATGCGTGGTACACTGAGTCTCTTATGGTTAATCATTGCCGTGAGTTCTCTATAATTTTGTACAAAATTGTCTCTATATTAATCGTTGAAGTGATGGTAAACAAATGACAGATAAAAATAAGTTGCCGAATGAGGGGCCAACTCTCTATATCGTACCGACTCCAATCGGAAATTTAGCGGATATCACCCAACGTGCTATCGAAATTCTGTCGACGGTGGACATCATTGCTGCTGAGGATACTCGACATACGGGTAAATTACTGTCTCACTTCAATATTCAAACCAAAACTTTTGCTCTGCATGATCACAATGAACAGCAAAAAGCACAGGTTTTGGTAGAAAAGCTGCTTTCCGGTCAGTCTATCGCGTTAGTTTCTGACGCTGGTACGCCACTTATCAGCGACCCAGGATACCATTTGGTGACAAAATGTCGTCAAGCGGGCGTTAGAGTTGTGCCGCTTCCTGGTGCTTGCGCGGTCATTACGGCGTTAAGTGCATCAGGCTTGCCATCCGATCGCTTTAGCTTCGAAGGCTTTTTACCACCGAAAAGCAAAGGCCGTAAGGATAAATTCCTAGAGATTGCTTCGGTAGAGCGTACGTGTATTTTTTACGAGTCACCGCACCGTATTTTGGACTCTCTACAAGACATGTTAGACGTTCTTGGCCCAGATAGAGAAGTCGTGTTGGCGAGAGAACTAACGAAAACCTTTGAAACCATTCAAGGTATGCCATTAGGTGAGTTAATTGAGTGGGTGAAAAGTGACGATAACCAACAGCGTGGCGAAATGGTATTATTGGTACATGGTCACCGCGAAACCGCGGACGATTCATTGCCAGATGATGCCTTGCGTACATTAGGGATTTTAACCAAAGAGCTGCCTTTGAAAAAAGCAGCGGCTTTGGTGGCAGAAATTCATAACTTGAAGAAGAATGCGTTGTATAAGTGGGGCTTAGAAAACTTAGACTAAGCACTGCTAACGAGAAACATTGCAAAGCGGGTCGATGTGAAAATATCGGCCTTTTTTAGGCTCAATGTTTGATGGTTAGGTTAAAAAAGCACCACTCAATGCATTCATTTCATCATATCTGTGATCTCACTAGACTCTGAGTGGATAACTCTATACAATCCGCCCTCGGAGTTGACTGGGTAGTCGCTGCTTTACTGATGTCCTTCGGGAGACTGACGTTGAAGTCCTTTGGGAGACTGACGTTGACGTCCTTCGGGAGACTGGTAAAGGGGAGGAAAGTCCGGGCTCCATAGAGCAGGGTGCCAGGTAACGCCTGGGGGGCGCAAGCCTACGACAAGTGCAGCAGAGAGAAGACCGCCGATGGCCCTAGGGCACAGGTAAGGGTGAAAGGGTGCGGTAAGAGCGCACCGGACGACTAGCAATAGTTCGTTGCAGGGTAAACTCCACCCGGAGCAAGACCAAATAGGCCTCCACATTGCGTTGCTCGCGTAAGGAGGCGGGTAGGTTGCTTGAGCCAGTGAGCGATTGCTGGCCTAGACGAATGGCTACCGCCGCGCAAGCGGAACAGAACCCGGCTTATGTGTCGACTCCAACTATTCGAGACCCATCACTACTTTTTGTAGTGATGGGTTTTTTGCATTTTATTGACGCAAACCCTGTCATTACCAATAAACTTGGCGTTAAATCACGTCTGACTTTAGACTTGAGGTGGCGATGATGTGGGAAATCAGTACACTATGGTAGGTTGATCTTTTGCTATAAATATTCAGCATGAGAGAGCAACGTATCTTAAAATCGCTTCAAGATCATTCAACGAGAAAGCTATGACCGAAACCTTCCAACATATTTCCGTGTTATTAAATGAATCCATTGATGGCTTAGCTATCAAACCAGACGGTATCTATATCGATGGAACATTTGGCCGTGGCGGTCACAGCCGGACTATTCTATCTAAACTCGGCGAAAACGGTCGACTGTACAGTATCGATCGTGACCCTCAAGCGATAGCTGAAGCAGGCAAAATCAATGATCCTCGCTTCACCATCATTCATGGTCCATTTTCTGGTATTGCTGAGTATGCTGAAGAGTATGACTTGGTTGGCAAAGTTGATGGCGTTCTACTGGATTTAGGTGTTTCTTCTCCACAGTTAGACGACGCAGAGCGTGGCTTTAGCTTTATGAAAGACGGCCCGCTAGATATGCGTATGGACCCAACATCAGGTATTCCCGTATCTCAATGGCTAATGGAAGCTGACTTAGATGATATTACTTGGGTGATTCGTGAGTTTGGTGAAGACAAACACGCGCGCCGTATTGCCAAAGCGATTGTTGCCTACCGTGAAGACGAAGAAAATGAACCACTGGTACGTACTGGCCAGCTCGCGAAGCTGATCTCAGATGCTGCACCCAAAAGCTTTAAAGAGAAAAAACACCCTGCGACTCGTGCGTTCCAGGCATTTCGTATTTACATCAACAGTGAGTTAGAAGAAATTGATACGGCACTAAAAGGCGCGGCAAGTATTCTGGCTCCTGAAGGTCGTTTATCTGTCATCAGTTTCCACTCTCTGGAAGACCGTATGGTCAAACGTTTTATCCGTAAAGAGAGCAAAGGACCTGAAGTGCCACATGGCATTCCAATGACTGAAGAGCAAATTCGTGCTCTTGGTAGTGCGAATATGAAAGCGGTGAGCAAAGCGATTAAGCCAAGCAAACAAGAAATTGAAATGAACCCTCGTTCGCGCAGCTCTGTGCTAAGAATTGCAGAAAAGCTTTAATTATTATGACGAAACCCACTCCTAACCTTGCTAAGTTGATTGCAACGGATCTTATCACCGTTGGTCGCTGGCCATTACTGTTGTTGCTATTGATCGTGGCATCGGCAATGGGAGTGGTATTTGCTACCCACCATGCGCGCCAAGCGATCACCGAAAAAGATCACACTTTGGTTGAACGAGAGCGTTTAGATAGCGAATGGCGCAACCTGATGTTGGAAGAAACGGCCCTCGCGGAGCACAGTCGTGTTCAAGACCTTGCCAAAAAAGAACTTGAAATGAAACGACCTGATGGCGATAAAGAAGTGGTTGTCACGCTCAAATGATTAGAAAGAAAACCAACACGAAACCAAGCAACAAGCGTAAACCTGTCGCGAAAGAAAAAAACGCTTCGGGGGATACGAAAACCGAGAAAAAAGCAGTGAAAGTGGAGGTTGAAGAATCCTTTCTGATTCGTTGGCGCTTCCATCTATTACTGTTTTTTGTCTTTTGTGCATTTGCACTTTTGGTGGCGCGTGTAGCCTATATTCAAATCATTGAACCGGATAACCTGATTAAACAAGGTGATCTACGCTCGGTTCGTGTGAAATCCATTCCTTCTGCACGCGGTATTATTTCGGACCGAAATGGTGAGCCGCTCGCTGTCAGTGTGCCTGTTGAGGCCGTTTGGGCGGATCCCGCGACGATATTTAAAGAAAATGCCTTAAGCCAGACCAAGAGTTGGTATGCATTAGCGGATGTTCTTGGTGTTGACCGACAAGGGTTGATAGACAAGATCAAGCACAATGAAAAGCGCCGCTTTATTTACTTGCAGCGCCAAGTGAGTCCAGCCATGGCGAACTATATTCGTGAGCTAAAGCTGCCTGGTGTGGGTCTTAAGTCAGAATCTCGTCGTTACTATCCTGCCGGTGAGGTTAGTGCTCACTTAGTTGGGGTGACGGGGATTGATGGGCATGGTCTAGAGGGTGTTGAGCGTAGCTACGATGAGTGGCTTACTGGCGCCGCAGGTAAGAAAACCATTCGTAAAGACCGTTATGGTCGCGTCGTAGAAAACATTGCCTGGCAAGACAAGCAAGAAGGTAAGTCACTCCAGTTGACAATCGACCAGCGCCTACAGGCGATTGCTTATCGTGCGATTAAACAAGCCGTTGCGGACCATCGCGCCACGTCAGGCTCCGTTGTTATGTTGGACGTGAAAACCGGCGCCGTATTGGCCATGGTGAATGCGCCTTCCTACAACCCTAACAATCGTAGCGATTGGCAAAGCTATAAAATGCGTAACCGAGTGATCACGGACTCGATGGAGCCAGGCTCCACCATTAAGCCTTTCGTTATTTTAGCCGCCTTAGAAAATGGGATAGCCGATAAAGATACCATCGTAGATACCGGTAATGGTGTCCTACGTTTAGGTGGTAGTCGAGTCAGAGATGTCTCTCGCGTAGGCAAAGCGAGCTTGACCACGATCCTTAAAAAGTCGAGTAATATCGGTGTGACGAAGCTAGCAATGCAAATGCCGGTAGAGGCGCTTCTTGGGCTGTACAGTTCAGTGGGTTTTGGTGAGCTTTCTGGCCTAAACCTAGTTGGGGAAGTGACGGGTATTTTTCCTACACGAACTCGTTGGTCGCCAATTGAGCGCGCCACGATTGCGTTTGGTTATGGTCTATCAATTACACCAATCCAGCTAGCCCATGCTTATGCGACGCTTGGAAACCTTGGCAAATACGAGCCTATTCATATTATCGAAAGCAATGATCATGACATGTCACGTCAAGTGGTGAGTGCGAAGTATGCGCGTCAAGTATTAGACATGTTGGAAACCGTAACTCAAAAAGGGGGCTCGGCTCGCAGAGCGGCAGTTCCTGGTTATCGAGTGGGAGCGAAAACAGGTACATCACGTAAAGCTTCTGCTGGTGGGTACAGCGACGAGTACATCACCTACACGGCTGGGCTTGCTCCGGTTAGCGATCCGCGAATTGCTTTGGTGGTGATCGTAAACGAGCCTCAAGGTGATGACTACTATGGTGGTTCGGTAGCGTCTCCTGTCTTCTCTGAAATCATGAAAGGCGCGCTGCAAATACTCAATGTTGCACCTGACGAAAACAAATTCCAACAGTAAGCCCTGTGGTTTACTGAGCAAACAAAATTAAGAAAACCTGAGCCAAAGCTCGGAGAACAAATATGACTAAAGCCATCAGTATGGACGTGCTGCTTTCCCCTTGGGTGGATTGCCCTAGCTTATCGTCCGTTCTTGTTTCTGAATTGGAGCTCGACAGCCGAAGAGTTCAACCTGGAACCACGTTTGTAGCAGTGATTGGCCATGTTGTGGATGGGCGTAAATTCATTGCCTCTGCCATTGAGCAAGGCGCCAATGCGGTTCTAGCGCAAGCCTGCGATGTCAAAACACATGGTACGGTGGAAATCATTGATGATGTTCCCGTCATTTACATCGATAGGTTGGACCAACGTTTATCCGCAATTGCTGGAAAGCTCTATGCTTACCCTGATATGGATTTGATTGGTGTCACCGGCACCAACGGCAAAACCACCATTACCCAGTTAATAGCGCAATGGCTAGAACTGCTTGACCATAAAGCGGCGGTAATGGGAACAACAGGAAATGGCTTCCTCAATAACTTGCAACAAGCTGCGAATACAACGGGGAATGCCGTTGAAATTCAGAAAACGCTCTCCTCTCTCGCAAATCAACAAGCCACATACACCGCGCTAGAAGTATCTTCCCATGGCCTGACGCAAGGTCGTGTCAAAGCACTATCATTTGCGGCGGGCGTGTTTACTAACTTAAGTCGTGACCACTTAGATTATCATGGCACGATGGAAGAGTATGCCAATGCAAAGCTTGGGTTGTTCACGCAACACCAATGTGAACGTGCCATTATCAATGTTGATGATGAAGTCGGTCATCAATGGGCGTCGCAGTTAAGTAATGCGATCGCTGTTTCGCTCAAGCCGAACACTGAATTTGAAAGCGCAATTTGGGCGACGGAAGTCAGTTACGCAGAGTCAGGGATTACTATTAAGTTCGATGGTAAATTTGGCTCAGGTGAATTGCACGCGCCTTTGATTGGTGAGTTTAATGCAACCAACTTAATGCTTGCTTTTGCGACCTTATTAAGCTTAGGTAAAGAGAAACAAGCGTTACTCGAAACTGCAGGTCAACTGCAACCTGTACTCGGCCGAATGGAGTTATTCCAAACTGAGGATCGTGCCAAAGTCGTGGTCGATTATGCTCATACTCCTGATGCTTTAGAAAAAGCGCTGCAAGCTTTACGAGTTCATTGTGAAGGCCAGCTGTGGGCTATTTTTGGCTGCGGTGGCGATCGCGATGCAGGTAAACGCCCGATGATGGCGGAAATTGCAGAGCGACTAGGTGATAGAGTGGTGCTGACTGACGACAATCCACGCAGCGAAGATCCGGTTCAGATTGTGAAAGACATGTTAGCTGGGCTGTCAAAACCTGCTGAAGCGATTGTTCAGCATGACCGCTTCAAAGCACTGTCTTATGCCATTGAAAATGCTTCGCCAAACGACATTATCTTGTTAGCTGGAAAGGGCCATGAAGATTATCAGATTCGTAATGGCGAAACGATTCTTTACTCCGACCGCGATTCCGCAATGCAACTTTTAGGATTGACCTCATGATCAAAGTAACGTTATCTCAAATTGCAGACATCACTCGTGGTGAGCGATTCGACGACGATCTACTTATTGACGCGGTTTCTACTGATACACGAACGATTGATCGTGGGGCTCTATTTGTGGCGTTAGTAGGGGAGCGCTTTGATGCGCACAACTTTTGCCAACAAGCGGTAGATGCAGGTGCCGGTGCTTTACTCGTAGAAAAACGCTTAGATGTGAATGTGCCGCAAATTGTGGTGTCGGATACCAAACTTGCATTGGGTGAGTTTGCTTCTTGGGTGCATCAAGCATGCAAAACACCTACCGTTGCCATCACCGGAAGTTGCGGTAAAACGACCGTAAAAGAAATGGTTGCGAGTATCCTGCAATTGAAAGGCAAAGTGTTATTCACGGCGGGTAACTTCAATAATGATATTGGTGTTCCGTTGACATTATTGCGCTCACAGCAGGATGACGATTATGCCGTGATTGAGCTTGGTGCTAATCATATAGGTGAAATTGCTTACACGACTCAGTTAGTAAAACCAGATATCGCGTTAGTGAACAATGTAGCCGCCGCTCACCTTGAAGGCTTTGGTTCTATTGATGGCGTGAAACAAGCCAAAGGTGAAATTTACCAAGGTCTTGCTGCAGGTAGTATTGCGATTGTCAATTTAGACAGCAATGGCGAAACAAAGTGGGAAAGCGTGCTGGCGGATAAGGAAGTTATCACCTTCTCACAAAGTAATTCTGCGGCTGATTACTATGCATCAAATATCGTGATGAATGCCGCGGGAGAGGCCAGCTTTAACCTACATATCGCAGCAAGCTCACAAGAAATTGAACTGTCTCTGGGTATTATAGGTCAACACAACGTGGCGAATGCAATCGCTGCTTCTATTATTGCGTTACAAATGGGCGCCACATTAGAAGAGGTTCGCGCTGGCCTTAAACATTTAAACAAAGTGAAAGGTCGCGTCGAGGTTGAAGCGCTGAGCGAAAAAATCAAATTGATTGATGACAGCTACAACGCAAGCGTGCCAGCCATGAAAGCGGCGGTTGACTTATTGGCTGCTTTCCCAGGTCAGCGCTGGCTGATTTTAGGTAATATGGCGGAATTGGGCGAGGAAAGTCTTGCACTTCATCGTCAAGTCGGGGAACATGCTGCCCCACAAAAATTTGAACATGTTCTCACATATGGTGCAGACGCCAAGGTGATCAGTGAGCTTTGCCAAGGCATTCATTTTGAGACGCACCAAGAGATGATTGAATACATCAAGCAGCATCTAGACCAAGCCGTTCCTGAAAACCATACGATTTTGGTGAAAGGAGCGAACGGTGCACGTATGTTTGAAGTCGCTGCTGCTTTGAAGGAGTATTATTAATGATTATTTGGCTTGCCGAGCTGCTACAGCCATACCTGTCTTTTTTCCGATTGTTTGAATACTTGTCTTTTCGAGCAATTCTAAGCGTATTAACCGCTCTGGGTCTGTCATTATGGATGGGACCAATCATGATCAAGCGTTTGCAAATGCTGCAAATTGGTCAGGTAGTACGTAACGAAGGTCCTGAATCTCACTTTAGTAAGCGTGGTACTCCAACGATGGGCGGTATCATGATCTTAGCGGCCATCTCAATCACAATCTTGCTTTGGACTGACTTATCCAACCCATATGTATGGGCGGTATTGACGGTCTTGCTTGGCTACGGTGCAGTCGGATTTGTTGATGATTATCGTAAAGTGGTGCGCAAAAATACCGATGGTTTGATCGCGCGTTGGAAGTACTTCTGGCAGTCGTTGATCGCGTTTGTCGTGGCTTTTGCATTGTACGCTTACGGTAAAGACACTGCAGCCACTCAGCTCGTGGTGCCATTCTTTAAAGACATCATGCCGCAACTTGGTTTGATGTACATTATCCTGACTTACTTTGTGATTGTCGGTACGAGTAACGCGGTTAACCTGACCGATGGTCTAGACGGTTTGGCAATCATGCCAACGGTTCTTGTTGCTGCAGGCTTCGCGGTTATTGCATGGGCGACGGGTAACGTTAACTTCTCTGAATACCTTCATATTCCATACCTACCACATGCTTCTGAGTTGGTTGTCGTATGTACAGCAATCGTCGGTGCAGGCCTTGGTTTCTTGTGGTTTAACACGTATCCAGCACAAGTGTTCATGGGTGATGTGGGCTCACTAGCGCTTGGCGGTGCATTAGGCACCATTGCTGTTCTCGTTCGCCAAGAGTTGGTGTTGGTGATCATGGGCGGTGTATTTGTGATGGAAACGCTGTCGGTAATTCTACAGGTGGGTTCATACAAACTGCGTGGTCAGCGGATCTTCCGTATGGCACCGATTCACCACCACTACGAATTGAAAGGTTGGCCAGAACCGCGCGTAATCGTGCGCTTCTGGATTATTTCTATGGTTCTTGTTCTGATTGGTCTTGCGACATTGAAAGTGCGTTAATCGCACTTTCCAAGAACAAGATTTACAGTGTGATCAAATATGGAACGTTGGCAAAACATACATAGTGTTGTCGTCGTAGGGCTCGGTATTACCGGGCTCTCTGTCGTTAAACACCTAAGAAAAAATCAGCCACAGCTTGTGGTCAAAGTCATTGATACTCGCGTAAACCCTCCGGGGGCAGAGCGCTTGCCGGAAGATGTTCAACTGCATAGTGGTGGTTGGAATACAGACTGGCTTTCTCACGCTGATCTTATCGTGACCAACCCTGGTATTGCGCTAGCGACACCAGAGATCCAAGCCGTATTGGAAAAAGGCACGACAGTAGTTGGTGATATTGAGTTATTCGCCTGGGCGGTGCAGAAGCCTGTGATTGCGATTACGGGCTCAAACGGTAAGAGCACTGTCACCGATCTCACAGGCGTGATGGCCAAGGCCGCGGGTTTGGATGTTGGCGTTGGCGGCAATATCGGCGTTCCTGCCTTGGATTTACTAGAACATGACGCAGACCTATATGTGCTTGAACTCTCAAGCTTCCAGTTGGAAACAACGTCAAGCTTAAAGCTCAAAGCCGCTGCGTTTCTGAATCTTTCTGAAGATCATATGGACCGTTATCAAGGCATGTCTGACTATCGACAAGCCAAGTTGCGTATTTTTGATCATGCTGATCTCGCGGTAGTGAACCGTGATGAGCAAGAAACCTTCCCTGATGCAGAGATGCCATTGGTGACATTTGGCTGCGACAATCAGGACTTTGGTCTCGAGGTGGATGGCAATCGCACTTGGCTGCTCGATCACGGTCAACGAGTCGTCGCAAGTGATGAGCTTAAGTTGGTTGGTAAACACAACTTATCCAATGCATTGGTCGTTTTAGCGCTCTTAAAGGCTGCGGGCGTTGATTATCACAACGCATTGAATGCACTTAAAAATTACACGGGACTGACACACCGATGCCAGGTGGTTGCGGATAATCAAGGCGTAAAATGGGTGAATGACTCTAAAGCAACTAATATTGCGAGCACTATGGCTGCGCTATCTGGTTTGGAGTCGACAGGTAAGCTCTACTTGCTCGTTGGTGGTGTTGGCAAAGGTGCTGACTTCTCGCCATTAAAACCGATCTTCGCAACGCTTAACTTGCAACTGTGCTGCTTTGGCGCTGATGGCGATGACTTTATGCCACTGCATGAATCTGCAATACGTTTCGACACCATGGAAGATGTGATTCAACAAGTATCTTCGCAGTTAAAACCAGGCGATATGGTGATGCTGTCTCCAGCATGTGCTAGCTTTGATCAATTCGACAACTTTATGGCAAGAGGCGATGTCTTCGCTGCTCTTGCTCAGAAATATGCATAATTAAAGGTTACACACTTCGTGGGTTTAGGTAACGTTAAACGCAGTATTGGCAATTGGCTCAAGCATCCAGCCCCAGAGGCGATGTTTGATCGTCAGCTAGTGTGGATTGCACTGGGTTTGATGTTGACGGGGTTGGTGATGGTAACCTCTGCATCATTTCCGATCAGCTCACGATTAACCGAACAGCCGTTTCACTTTATGTTTCGTCACGCGACGTTTCTTGTGCTGGCGTTAGGGACATCCGCTGTTATTTTGCAAGTACCTTTGCAAGAGTGGTTTAAGAAGAGCCATTACTTACTTTGGGCTTCTTTCGCACTGTTGATCATCGTGCTCTTGGCGGGTAAGTCGGTTAATGGTGCGTCTCGTTGGATTCCCCTTGGGCTGTTTAACCTTCAGCCAGCAGAGGTCGCGAAGCTATCGCTGTTTATCTTCATGTCTGGTTACTTAGTTCGAAAGCAAGACGAAGTACGACAAACCTTCTTTGGTGGCTTTATGAAGCCAATCATGGTGTTTGCCTTCTTCGCAGTATTGCTACTTGGTCAGCCAGACTTGGGGACGGTCGTCGTAATGTTGGTCACGCTGTTTGGCATGCTGTTTATCGCAGGCGCAAAACTGACTCAGTTTCTCGCGTTGATGGTGGCAGGTATCGGCGCTGTGGTAGGTTTGATTTTAGTCGAGCCATATCGTATGCGACGAGTAACCTCCTTCCTTGACCCGTGGGAAGACCCATTTGGTAGTGGCTATCAGTTGACTCAATCTTTGATGGCGTTTGGTCGTGGTGAATGGTTCGGTCAAGGTCTCGGTAACTCAATTCAAAAACTGGAATATCTACCGGAAGCGCATACCGACTTTGTGTTTGCGGTACTTGCTGAAGAGCTTGGTTTCGTGGGCGTTGTGTTGGTCTTAATGTTGATTTTTAGCTTAGTGCTAAAAGCGGTTTACATAGGCAAGCGTGCGTTTGAAGAAGGCGAAATGTTCGGCGGTTATCTGGCTTTCGGTATAGGTATTTGGTTTGCGTTCCAGACCTTGGTGAACGTTGGTGCTGCAGCTGGTATCGTACCAACCAAAGGTTTAACACTTCCGCTAATCAGTTATGGTGGTTCCAGTCTGATTATTATGTCCGTCGCAGTGTCCATATTGCTGCGTATCGATTACGAATGCCGCTTGAAACGCGAGCAACAACAATCAGAACAACAAACTAATGAAACAAAATAAACGTTTGATGGTGATGGCTGGTGGTACTGGCGGTCACGTATTCCCAGGGTTAGCTGTAGCAAAACAGCTGCAAGAGCAAGGCTGGGAGATCCGTTGGTTAGGCACGGCGGATCGAATGGAAGCGGATTTGGTGCCAAAACATGGCATTGAAATCGATTTTATCAAAGTGAAAGGGTTACGAGGTCAAGGCGTAAAGCGTCTGCTTGCAGCTCCATTTCAAATTATTAATGCCATCATGCAAGCTCGCGCGCACATGAAGCATTGGAAGCCCGATGCCGTGTTAGGTATGGGGGGGTATGTGAGTGGCCCCGGTGGTATTGCGGCTTGGTTGAGCGGTATTCCTGTTGTTCTGCACGAACAAAACGCGGTTGCGGGTTTGACAAACCAATGGCTATCAAAAATTGCTAAGAAAGTCTTTCAGGCCTTTCCTGGTGCGTTCCCTAATGCTGAGGTAGTCGGTAACCCTGTGCGTGAAGACCTAACAAGATTAGAAGCACCTGCCGAGCGAATGCAAGATCGCCAAGGCCCAATTCGTATTCTGGTGATGGGCGGTAGCCAAGGTGCACGCATTCTTAACCAAACTCTTCCAGAAGTGATGGCAAAGCTGGGCGGTGATTACCGTATTCGTCATCAAGCGGGCAAAGGTTCCGCCGAAGAAGTGAACGCAGCATACCAAGCTAATGGTGTGGTAAATGCAGAGGTCACAGAGTTCATTGACGACGTAGCAGAAGCTTATGCATGGGCTGACCTTTTAGTTTGTCGTTCAGGGGCGTTAACCGTTTCTGAAGTTTCTGCTGCTGGCGTTGGTGCGATCTTTATTCCTTTTATGCATAAAGATCGCCAACAAGCACTGAATGCCGATCATCTAGTAGAATGCGGCGCAGCGAAAATGATTGAACAACCAGATTTAACCGTTGAGTCTTTGACTCAGCAGATCCAACAATTGGATCGCCAAGCTTTACTTACGATGGCTGAGCAAGCGCGTGGCGCTGCTAAATTGAATGCCGACCGAGTTGTCGCACAAGCCATTGTCGCTTTGACCGAAAAGCGTTAACGAATTATTGAGAATAGAATTGATGACAATCCAACATACACAAGACTTAGCTCAGATTCGCGCCATGGTGCCAGAGATGCGCCGCGTGAAATCCATCCACTTCATCGGTATTGGTGGTGCGGGCATGAGCGGCATTGCAGAAGTGCTGTTGAATGAAGGCTATCAAATCACGGGTTCTGACCTATCAGAGAACCCAGTGACAGAGCGTTTGGTATCAAAAGGTGCAACCGTATTTATCGGCCATCAAGCGAGCAATGTAGAAAAAGCCAGTGTGGTTGTTGTGTCAACGGCGATCAACGAAGAAAACCCAGAAGTGATGGCGGCACGTGAGTTACGTATCCCAATCGTACGCCGCGCAGAGATGTTGGCTGAATTGATGCGCTTCCGTCATGGTATTGCCGTTGCGGGCACGCACGGTAAAACGACGACGACGGCGCTCGTGACACAAATTTATTCTGAAGCCGGTCTTGATCCAACGTTTGTAAACGGCGGCTTGGTGAAAAGCGCAGGTACAAATGCTCGTTTAGGCTCGAGTCGTATTCTAATTGCTGAGGCGGATGAGAGCGACGCGTCATTCCTGCACCTGCAACCAATGGTAAGTATCGTCGCCAATATTGAAGCCGATCATATGGATACTTATGGTGGTGACTTTGAAACGTTAAAGCAAACCTTCATTGATTTTCTACACAATCTACCGTTCTACGGCCAAGCTATTGTTTGTATTGATGATCCTGTGGTTCGAGAGTTAATCCCACGTATTAGTCGTCAAGTGATTACTTACGGTTTCTCCGAAGATGCTGACGTACGCATTGAAAACTATCGTCAAGAAGGTCAGCAAGGCAAATTTACGGTAGTACGTAAAGGGCGTGCCAACCTAGATATCACTCTGAACATTCCAGGTCGTCACAATGCACTTAATGCGTCGGCTGCGATTGCAGTGGCTACTGAAGATGACATTGAAGACGATGCAATTCTAAAAGCAATGGCCGGTACGCAAGGCACGGGACGACGTTTTGATCACCTTGGCGAGTTTGATACTGGTAATGGTCATGCCATGTTAGTGGATGATTACGGACACCACCCAACAGAAGTTGATGTGACCATTAATGCTGCGCGAAGCGGTTGGCAAGATAAACGTCTCGTTATGATTTTCCAACCACACCGTTATAGCCGTACTCGTGATCTGTACGATGACTTTGCGAATGTGCTAGAGCAAGTTGATGTATTAATCATGTTGGATGTATATGCCGCAGGTGAAAAGCCAATTGCAGGAGCTGATGGACGTTCATTGTGTCGCACAATTCGCAGCCGAGGTAAGGTAGATCCGATTTTTGTTCCAGAAATCGAGCAATTACCTTCAGTTTTAGCTAACGTTATACAAGACGGCGACCTAATCTTAACGCAAGGTGCGGGTGATGTTGGTAAAGTGGCGAAACAACTGGCAGGTCTTGAATTAAATATAAACAAGATGCTTGGTTAACACAGATTGTTGGCGCGAAGGACAGATAAAGACTCAGATCTCGATTTTGCGTCAATATCATTGTGATTTATTGCTATCAGTGTTTGATAGTTTACAAGAGCTCAGTATAATCCCAAGGTTAAAGTCAAGACTTTTACCTCTGCGTAATTATGTGGGTAAAAAGTACACGACAAAAGTCAGGAAACGAAGACGTTGTTGAATATTGCACTGAATGACGAGCGACCAAACACGGATAATAACCGTGGTCGCCAAGAGAAAATCTTGGGTGCGTTATTTTTCGTTGTGGTTGTGACCTTAATTAGTTCTGTTTTGTACTCGGCGATCAGTTGGATGTGGGATGACCAAAGGTTACCTCTCTCCAAAATAGTACTTCAGGGAAAACTGGAGTATGTCCAAGCTGACGATGTGCAGGCTGCATTTAGTCGAATAGATCACATCGGTACATTTATGTCTCAGGATATTGATGTATTACAGCAAAGTGTCGAAGCTCTGCCATGGGTGGCGCATGCCGCAATCCGAAAGCAGTGGCCGGATACAGTAAAAGTTTTTTTGACAGAGCATCAACCTGAAGCCATTTGGAATGGCAACGAACTGTTAGATAAAAACGGGTTTGTTTTTGATGGCGATGTGGCTCTGTTACAAGAAGAAAAAGTGAAACTGTACGGACCCAAAGACAGCGGACCAGAAGTCTTACAGACTTACCGTGATTTGAGTCCTAAGTTTCAGCAATTGGGTTTAGCGATATCGTCTCTGGTATTAAACGAGCGACGAGCTTGGCAAATCATCCTTGATAACGGTATTCGATTAGAGCTCGGTAAAGAGTCTCTTCTTGAGCGTATAGAGCGATTTTTTAAGCTCTATAACAAGCTTGGCAGTGACACGCAAAGAATCAGTTATATCGATCTTAGGTACGATACAGGAGCCGCAGTTGGTTGGTTTCCTGAACAAGAGTTAGAAGAGAGTACAGATGACTAAGGCCGCTGATGACAACATTATTGTTGGTCTTGATATAGGCACTGCAACCGTATCGGCTCTAGTGGGTGAGGTTCTACCAGACGGTCAAATTAATATTATTGGCGCAGGTAGTAGCCCTTCACGTGGCATGGATAAAGGTGGCGTGAATGACTTGGAGTCGGTTGTAAAATCAGTACAACGTGCAATTGATCAAGCTGAATTGATGGCCGAGTGCCAGATCAGCCGAGTCTTCATTTCGTTGTCTGGTAAGCATATCGCAAGCCGAATTGAAAAAGGTATGGGCACGATTTCAGATGAAGAAGTGTCTCAAGAAGACATGGATCGCGCTATCCATACCGCAAAATCGATTAAAATCGGTGATGAACAGCGAATTCTTCATGTGATTCCGCAAGAGTTCACCATTGATTACCAAGAGGGAATCAAAAATCCGCTTGGTTTATCTGGGGTAAGAATGGAAGTAAGTGTCCACCTTATCTCATGCCATAATGACATGGCACGCAATATTATTAAGGCGGTAGAACGATGCGGCCTTAAAGTAGAGCAACTCGTATTTTCTGGGCTTGCTGCAAGTAATGCAGTAATCACCGAGGATGAAAGAGAGCTTGGAGTTTGTGTGGTGGATATTGGCGCCGGCACGATGGATGTGGCCATCTGGACTGGCGGTGCGTTACGTCACACAGAAGTATTTTCGTACGCAGGAAATGCTGTAACCAGCGATATTGCTTTTGCTTTTGGTACGCCAGTGAGCGATGCTGAAGAAATAAAAGTCAAATATGGCTGTGCTTTGAGTGAACTGGTCAGTAAGGATGACACGGTTAATGTACCAAGCGTAGGTGGGCGACCATCACGTAGTCTGCAACGTCAAACGTTGTCAGAAGTGATTGAGCCACGCTACTCTGAGCTTATGGGACTGGTTAACCAAACTATTGACTCTGTACAAGCGAAATTGCGCGAAGAGGGTATAAAGCACCATCTAGCTGCGGGAGTTGTACTCACCGGCGGTGCTGCGCAAATGGACGGAGTGATAGAATGTGCGGAACGCGTATTCCGCAATCAAGTAAGGGTCGGCAAACCGCTCGAAGTCAGCGGATTAACTGACTATGTAAAAGAGCCGTACCATTCTACGGCAGTTGGATTACTTCATTACGCAAGAGACATGCAGTCTAGCGACGATAGCGATTATAATGAACCTAAACGCTCATCTGTTACTGGCTTTTTCGATAAATTGCGTAACTGGATACAAAAAGAGTTTTAACCTGAGTTGCAGGATAAACGGAGACAACACATGTTTGAACCGATGATGGAAATGTCTGACGATGCAGTAATCAAGGTCGTTGGGGTTGGTGGCGGCGGTGGTAACGCCGTTGAACACATGGTGCGTGAATCCATCGAAGGTGTGGAATTCATCAGCGTCAACACTGATGCGCAAGCACTTCGTAAGACAAGCGTTGGCAATGTTATTCAGATCGGTGGCGATATCACCAAAGGTCTGGGTGCAGGTGCTAATCCACAGGTTGGCCGTGACGCAGCTCTCGAAGACAGAGATAGAATTAAAGATTCCCTAACTGGCGCCGATATGGTGTTTATCGCAGCTGGTATGGGTGGCGGTACAGGTACTGGTGCAGCACCTGTTATTGCTGAAGTAGCTAAAGAGCTTGGCATTCTAACTGTCGCGGTAGTGACAAAACCGTTCAGCTTTGAAGGCAAAAAGCGTTTGGCGTTCGCTGAGCAAGGTATCGATGAGCTGTCTAAGCACGTTGACTCTTTGATTACGATTCCAAACGAAAAGCTGCTTAAAGTACTTGGCCGTGGTGTCACGCTACTAGAAGCTTTTGCAAGTGCGAACGACGTTCTTAAGAACGCAGTTCAAGGCATTGCAGAGCTAATTACTCGCCCTGGCATGATCAACGTCGACTTTGCGGACGTAAGAACAGTAATGTCTGAAATGGGTCACGCGATGATGGGCAGCGGTATTGCTAAAGGCGAAGATCGTGCTGAAGAAGCGGCTGAAATGGCAATTTCTAGCCCACTTCTGGAAGACATCGATCTAGCGGGCGCTCGTGGTGTTCTTGTCAATATTACTGCAGGTCTGGATATGCGTCTTGACGAGTTTGAGACGGTTGGTAATACAGTGAAAGCATTTGCTTCTGACAATGCAACTGTTGTTATCGGTACTTCTCTAGACCCAGATATGACGGACGAAATCCGCGTAACAGTTGTAGCGACAGGTATTGGCAATGAGAAAAAACCAGATATCACGCTAGTTGCGGGTGGTAAAGCGAAAGTGGCTCCGACGCCGCAGGCTCAACCACAACAGCAAGCGGCGGCAACGCAAGCTGAAGAGAAACCGGCACAAACCTTGCAAAATAATCAAGTGCAAGAGAAGCCACAGGTAACTCCTCAGCCAACAAATACAGTTTCTTCTTCTCCAGCATCGTCGAGCCAAAGCTCTGCGGCTCCGAAGCAAGAGAAGGAAAGTGGTTATTTAGATATCCCGGCATTTTTGCGTCGTCAGGCTGATTAATCTTTAATCCATAAATTTGACATGGCTCAAAATTATGGTAGCATTCACGGTCGACGTTACAGACGGCCGTGTTTTGTAGCAAATTTTTGAGAGGCAAGCAGATGATCAGACAACGTACTCTGAAAGAAATAGTGAAAACAACTGGTGTGGGCCTCCACTCTGGTCGTAAAGTCACGCTTACTCTGCGCCCGGCTGCTGCAAATACAGGTATCATTTACCGTCGTACAGATGTAAACCCACCTGTAGATTTTCCAGCTGATCCAGCTTCTGTTCGTGACACCATGCTATGTACTGCTTTGGTAAACGACGAAGGTGTGCGTATTTCAACTGTAGAGCACTTGAATGCGGCACTTGCTGGTATGGGCATCGACAACATTGTTGTCGAAGTAGACGCACCTGAAATTCCAATTATGGATGGTAGTGCTAGCCCATTTGTATACTTGCTACAACAAGCAGGTATCGAAACGCAAAATGCGCCAAAACGTTTCATCCGTATTAAAAAGCCAGTTCGTTTTGAAGATGGCGATAAATGGGCAGAGTTTGTACCATTTAACGGCTTCCGCATGGACTTCGAAATTGAATTTAATCACCCTGCTATTGAGTCAGACGAACAGCGCTTGCTGTTTGATTTCTCTTCAAAAGGCTTCGTTCGTGAAATTTCTCGTGCACGTACGTTTGGCTTTATGCGTGATATCGAATATCTACAATCTCAAAACCTAGTATTGGGTGGTAGTTTCGACAATGCTATCGTATTGGATGATTACCGTATTCTTAACGAAGAAGGTCTACGCTTTGAAAATGAGTTTGTGACTCACAAAGTGTTGGATGCGATTGGTGATCTTTACATGTGTGGTCACCCAATCATCGGTGAATTTCGCGCCTTTAAATCGGGTCACGGTTTGAACAACCAACTTCTGCGAGCAGTTCTTGCTGATCAGGAAGCGTGGGAGTGGACTACATTCGAAGAAGAAGTCGGCTCACCAGTAGCATTCGCTGAACCAAATATGGTGCTTGCGTAAATACTCGGCATTAAAATTAATAAAAACCAGGCTTATGCCTGGTTTTTTGCTATTTGGCTTTAATCTTGGGCTTATTAATAGCATTCGAGCTTTTCAGCATATTGAAATAACGATCACTTACGGTCTTTCTTTTCTGCCATATCGGCCAATCGCTTTAAACGCTCTTGAATTTTAGGCGGTGCCATGTCGGCAATCGTCATCAATGACTTTGCTGCAGATTCTGTTAATGGTGGACGTTTAGGTCTGTCGTCTTGTTCGAAACGATTTCTGTATAATGATGGATTGATCCTCACTTCAACGCTCATCAGTTTGGCAAAGCCTTGAGTACGAAGTTTATTTAGGATCATGAGGCGATCGTAATCGATCTTCATTTTGATCGCGGCACTAGAAACATCGATCAATAGGTGGCCGTTACGAACATTCGCCACCCGGCAATGATCGGCCGTCCCTGTGGGTAAGATCTCTTGCAAAGCTTGGTTAAGCTGTAAGATTTCTCCAGCATGTTCTTGAATCTGCTTGAACTGTGATTCAGCAATAACATCTTCAGTCGAGGTTGGACGGTGATCACGCATAGGTAAAATCTAATTTTGTTGAGATATCAGCTATTCTAGAGCAGCTTTCTATCAAGGTATAGTTTACATTAACGTCTTTCGCTTCAGTTTTACAATGTAGCAAGGTAAAAAGCAAAGTCTGCTCTGAATAGATTACACATATTGTGGTATGCAATATCGTCTAATCAGTCACCACTTTAAGTAAAAACTTCAGAGTGCTTCAAACAAATACGTCTATTTATGGTTGTATCGATGAAAAATCCTTACACTAAGCCACATTGTTTCGAAACTTAGCCTTGAAATATGGATGTTTGAACTCAATATCTTTGATAAATGATTTATCTCAGTATTCTTAGTTCCAAACTGGCAGAGACTGAAGGCATTATGAGTAGATCGGGAACGGTCTGATTAAAGAGAGATTCACGAAAAATGATAACTAAGCTACTGACAAAAGTGATTGGCAGTCGCAACGACCGAACACTGCGCCGCCTTAGAAAAATTGTAAAAGAAATTAATAACTACGAGCCAACATTCGAAGCTCTAAGTGATGAAGAGTTAAAAGCAAAGACGGTTGAGTTCCGTGAGCGCCTAGAGAAAGGTGAAACTCTTGATAAACTACTTCCTGAAGCTTTTGCTACGGTTCGTGAAGCATCTAAGCGTGTCTACGGCATGCGTCACTTCGACGTTCAGCTTATCGGTGGTATGGTTCTAAATGCGGGTCAAATTGCGGAGATGCGTACAGGTGAAGGTAAAACGCTGACTGCAACGCTTCCAGCTTACTTAAATGCTCTTGCTGGTAAAGGCGTTCACATCGTAACAGTGAACGATTATCTAGCTAAACGTGATGCTGAGACGAACCGCCCTCTATTTGAATTTTTAGGTATGACCGTTGGCGTAAACGTGCCAAACATGCCTCCTCAAGAGAAAAAAGAAGCGTACCAAGCTGACATTCTATACGGAACCAACAATGAATTTGGTTTTGACTACCTTCGTGACAATATGGCTTTCCGTAGCGAAGACCGTGTACAGCGTGATCGCTTCTTTGCTGTTGTCGATGAGGTGGACTCAATCCTAATTGATGAAGCTCGTACTCCTTTGATCATTTCTGGTCCTGCTGAAGATAGCTCTGAGCTATACACTCGAATCAACCTTTTGATCCCGCATCTGAAAAAGCAAGATAAAGAAGACTCTGAAGAATACCGTGGTGATGGTCACTACACTGTTGATGAAAAATCAAAGCAAGTATACCTAACAGAAACAGGTCAAGAATACGTTGAAGAACTGTTGGTGAAAAACGGTCTGATGGAGGAAGGTGATACACTTTACTCTCCGGCTAACATCAGCATGTTGCATCACGTGAATGCTGCTTTGCGTGCTCATGTGTTATTCGAGCGTAACGTTGATTACATTGTTACTGATGAAGGTGAAGTGGTCATCGTTGATGAACACACTGGTCGTACAATGCCAGGTCGTCGTTGGTCTGAAGGTCTTCACCAAGCAGTAGAAGCGAAAGAAGGCGTTAAGATCCAAAACGAAAACCAAACTTTGGCTTCTATTACCTTCCAGAACTACTTCCGTTTATACGAAAAACTGTCAGGTATGACAGGTACAGCGGATACTGAAGCGTTCGAATTCCAGTCTATCTATGGTTTGGAAACGGTGGTTATCCCAACCAACAAGCCGATGATTCGTAACGATATGCCAGATGTGGTTTACCGTACTGAAGCAGAGAAGTTTGCGGCAATCATTGAAGATATTAAAGAGCGTGTTGCCAAAGGGCAGCCAACGCTCGTTGGTACTGTGTCGATTGAAAAGTCAGAACTTCTTTCTAACGCATTGAAGAAGGCTAAGATCAAACACAACGTATTGAACGCGAAATTCCATGAGAAAGAAGCGGAAATTGTTGCTGAAGCGGGCATGCCTGGTGCGGTAACTATCGCGACCAACATGGCCGGTCGTGGTACGGACATTGTGCTTGGCGGTAGCTGGCAATCAAAAGTTGAAGCTTTAGAGAACCCAACTCAAGAGCAAATCGATGCGATTAAAGCAGAGTGGAAAGTGGTGCATGACCAAGTGCTAGAAGCTGGTGGTCTACATATCATCGGTACTGAGCGCCACGAATCTCGCCGTATTGATAACCAGCTACGTGGTCGTTCCGGTCGTCAAGGTGATGCGGGTTCATCGCGCTTCTACCTATCTATGGAAGACTCTTTGCTACGTATTTTCACTTCTGATCGTATGGCGAGCCTTATTCAAAGTGGTATGGAAGAAGGTGAAGCTATTGAATCGAAAATGCTTTCTCGCTCAATTGAAAAAGCACAGCGCAAAGTGGAAGGTCGGAACTTTGATATCCGTAAGCAGCTGCTTGAATACGATGATGTAGCGAACGATCAACGTAAGGTTGTCTACGAACTGCGTGACGAGTTAATGAACGTTGAAGACATCAGCGGCATGATCGAGCAAAACCGTGAAGATGTGCTAACAGCGGTTATTGATGAGTACATTCCACCACAGTCACTAGAAGATATGTGGGATGTTGAAGGTCTACAAGAGCGCTTGAAAGCGGACTTCGATCTTGATGCGCCAGTGAAGCAATGGCTTGAAGAAGACGACAAGCTTTACGAAGAAGCATTACGTGAAAAGATCATCAACCTAGCCGTTGAAGTGTACAAAGAGAAAGAGGAAGTGGTGGGTGCACAAGTGCTTCGCAACTTCGAAAAATCGGTCATGCTTCAGACTCTGGATACGCTTTGGAAAGAGCATTTGGCTGCGATGGATCACTTGCGTCAAGGTATCCATTTACGCGGCTACGCACAGAAGAACCCAAAACAAGAATACAAACGTGAGTCGTTTGAACTGTTTGAGGGTCTACTAGAAGCGCTGAAAACAGACGTTATTACTGTTCTATCTCGTGTTCGCGTTCAGCAACAAGAAGAAGTTGAACGTATGGAAGAACAGCGTCGTGCGCAAGCTGAAGAAGCCGCTCGTCGTGCGCAAGCGCAACACGCTGCAGCACAAAATCCGCTTTCTGAAGGCGAAGAATCTGAAGAAGGTTCAAATCAACCAATGGTACGTGATGAACGTAAAGTAGGTCGTAATGAACCTTGCCCTTGTGGCAGTGGCAAGAAGTACAAACAGTGCCACGGCAAAATCGACTAATCTGTTAGTCGGATTATTTATCAAAGAGTCGCTTAGGCGACTCTTTTTTTAAATAAATTCTTTGGCTATCAAATTCCATAAGTTTGATAGGTCAGAAAGTTTTTGAGATGTAGAAGCTCGTTGTCACAATAGTAAAGTACAACGGTCTTGAGAGTTAGGAATCCCCATGAAAAGAATTCACATAGTCGCGGCAATTATTTTTAACCAAGACAAATCAAAGATCTTTATTACAAAGCGTCCTGATGATAAGCACAAAGGCGGGTTTTGGGAGTTTCCGGGTGGCAAAGTCGAGCCGGGAGAAAGTATTGAGCTTGCTATTACAAGAGAACTCGAAGAAGAAGTGGGAATTGAAGTTATTGAGCAAGCCCCTTTTGAACACTTGGAATACGACTATCCAGACAAATCACTCAAGTTTGATTTTATTACAGTATCTCAATTCAGTAATGAGCCTTACGGTCGAGAAGGTCAAGAAGGATGCTGGGTTGAGATCAGCGAATTGGGCGACTACACCTTTCCTGAAGCGAACGTACCTATCTTGGAGCGTGTTGTAAAAGAGTTTGCTTAAGCTCGATGAACTTGCTTGTGGTAACCACGGTATGTTGTTAGTTTAAACAGATTAAGCGAAACGAGAGAACGAGAGCAAACCTCGTTATCCAGAGAAGGAGAGAAAGCGCAATGGTTCGTATTGCAATCGCAGGAGCAGCTGGCCGAATGGGCCGCAATTTGGTTAAAGCTTCACACCTTAATCCTGAAGCGACAGTGAGCGCGGGATCAGAACGACCTGAGTCTTCACTCGTCGGCGTCGATATCGGTGAACTTTGTGGTGAAGGTAAATTCGATGTGCTCTTAACAGATGATCTTGCTAAAGACGTCGATAATTTTGATGTAATCATCGATTTCACCGCTCCAGTAAGCACATTAGCGAATCTCGAGTTGTGTAAGAAATACGGTAAGAGCATTGTGATTGGGACGACTGGCTTCAGCGATGCAGAGCGTGATCTTATCGATGAAGCAGCCAAGCAAGTGCCTGTTGTGATGGCGCCAAATTATTCTGTAGGCGTAAACCTTGTCTTTAAGCTTCTTGAGAAAGCGGCCAAAGTGATGGGGGATTACTGTGATATCGAGATTGTTGAAGCACACCATCGCCATAAAGTTGATGCCCCCTCTGGTACCGCTATCGGAATGGGAGAAGCTATTGCTGGTGCGATGGGTAATAAGCTGAATGATGTAGCTGTCTATGCCCGAGAAGGCATTACTGGTGAAAGAACAAAAGATGAGATCGGCTTTGCTACGATTCGCGCTGGCGATATCGTCGGTGAGCATACAGCTATGTTTGCTGATATCGGGGAACGAGTGGAAATAACGCACAAAGCGACTGATCGCATGACGTTTGCTAATGGGGCCGTAAAGGCTGCCGTTTGGTTGAGTGCTAAACCTGCGGGCTTTTATACCATGACAGATGTTTTGGGATTGAATGAACTCTAAATACATAATTATTCGCCGGCGCTAGCCGGCTTTTTTATATCTATAGAATTATTTGTAAATAAAATGATTCTGATAGAGAAGATTTTAGCACTTACTTTTGTTATGTTTTTGTCTGTTTTGGCTTTGTTTTTGAGTGTAAGCGTTAAAAGTGTTCCTGTTTTTGTCTTGGTGAACGTTTGCGTTAAAAACTCATAATTTTTTGTGATCCCTAAAAAGTTCAAATTTGTAAAATTCATTAAACCTCTATCCCTCCCTATGTAATAGCATTCAAAAGTTGTCTTTTTGAGCCTTACTGATTCGAAATGACCTTACTCGCTAGAAATTGATAATTTATTTTTGATTGTAGGTTGACAGGTTTCCAGTCCAACTTTAGAATACCGCCAATTTGTCTGAAATACCTATTTATGTAGATTTTATAGGTAAAGGAAGGCATGTTTGCAGTTTGATTTATTTTTTTTGCATTTTTATTCTGGAGGTTGTCTTGGGTAAATTAGCACTGTTAGTCCTAGAAGATGGGACAGTGTTCCACGGAGTGTCCATAGGGGCAGATGGTATTTCCGTTGGTGAAGTCGTTTTTAATACCTCGATGACGGGGTATCAAGAAATCCTCACTGATCCTTCCTATTCTCAGCAAATCGTCACCCTTACTTATCCTCACATTGGCAATACCGGAACCACTTCCGAAGATGAAGAATCCTCTTCCATTCATGCACAAGGCCTTGTGATTCGCGACCTTCCTCTTATCGCTTCTAACTTCCGTAATGAACAATCCCTCTCTGATTACCTTAAGTCTCAAAATATCGTTGGCATCGCTGATATTGATACGCGAAAGCTCACTCGTATCTTGCGTGAAAAAGGTGCTCAAAACGGTTGTATTGTTGCGGGTAATAACCTAGATGAAGCTTTGGCTCTAGCGAAAGCAAAAGAATTCCCAGGCTTAAAAGGAATGGACCTTGCGAAAGAAGTTACAACGAAAGAAGCGTATCAATGGAAACAAGGTTCGTGGACGCTTGAAGGTGGACTTCCAGAGGCGAAAGATGACAGCGAGCTGCCATACCACGTCGTTGCTTACGACTTCGGCGCAAAACGCAACATCCTGCGAATGTTGGTTGACCGCGGTTGCCGCTTAACGGTTGTTCCTGCTGAAACGTCAGCGGAAGAAGTGCTTGCGATGAACCCGGACGGTGTTTTCCTATCAAATGGCCCTGGTGATCCAGAACCATGTACTTACGCGATTGAAGCGACAAAAGTGTTCCTAGAAAAAGGCTTACCTATCTTCGGTATCTGTTTAGGTCACCAAATCCTTGCGTTAGCGTCAGGTGCACAAACCGTGAAAATGAAGTTTGGTCACCATGGTGCAAACCACCCAGTAAAAGATTTAGACCGTAACGTTGTTATGATCACTTCGCAAAACCACGGCTTTGCGGCAGATAAAGCAACGTTACCGGAAAACTTACGTGCTACTCACGTATCGTTATTTGATGGCTCTTTGCAAGGTATTCACCGCACAGACAAGCCAGCATTTAGCTTCCAAGGTCACCCAGAAGCGAGCCCAGGTCCACATGACGCGGCACCGCTATTTGACCACTTTATCGAACTAATCAAAAAACACAGCGCTTAATTCGGAGTAGTAGATAATGCCAAAACGTACTGACATTCAAAGTATTCTAATTCTTGGTGCTGGTCCGATTGTTATCGGTCAGGCATGTGAGTTTGACTACTCTGGCGCACAAGCCTGTAAAGCACTTCGTGAAGAAGGCTACCGAGTTATTCTGGTTAACTCGAACCCAGCAACGATCATGACAGACCCAGAGATGGCTGATGCGACTTACATCGAGCCAATCCAATGGGAAGTGGTACGCAAGATCATTGAAAAAGAGCGTCCAGATGCAGTTTTGCCAACCATGGGTGGCCAGACTGCACTTAACTGTGCGTTAGACTTAGAGAAACACGGCGTACTAGAAGAATTCGGCGTAGAGATGATCGGCGCAACTGCAGATGCAATCGACAAAGCGGAAGACCGTTCTCGTTTTGATAAAGCGATGAAGTCTATCGGCCTTGAGTGTCCTCGCGCAGATACAGCGAAGAGCATGGAAGAAGCTTACAAAGTTTTAGATATGGTTGGCTTCCCTTGTATCATCCGTCCATCGTTCACCATGGGTGGCACTGGTGGTGGTATCGCGTACAACAAAGAAGAGTTCGAAGAAATCTGTCGTCGCGGTCTGGACTTATCTCCGACCAACGAACTTCTTATCGATGAGTCACTAATCGGTTGGAAAGAGTACGAAATGGAAGTCGTTCGTGACAAAGCGGACAACTGTATCATCGTATGTTCAATCGAAAACTTTGATCCAATGGGTATCCACACGGGTGACTCAATCACAGTAGCACCAGCACAGACACTGACTGACAAAGAATACCAGCTAATGCGTAATGCATCGCTAGCCGTTCTACGTGAAATTGGTGTTGAAACAGGTGGTTCAAACGTACAGTTTGGTATCAACCCGAAAGATGGCCGTATGGTTATCATCGAGATGAACCCACGTGTATCTCGCTCTTCTGCGTTAGCGTCAAAAGCAACAGGTTTCCCAATCGCTAAGATTGCCGCGAAGCTTGCTGTTGGCTTTACTCTGGACGAACTACAAAACGACATCACGGGCGGTGCAACACCAGCATCATTCGAGCCAACTATCGACTACGTCGTAACTAAGATTCCTCGCTTTAACTTCGAGAAATTTGCTGGCGCAAACGACCGTCTGACTACTCAGATGAAATCGGTTGGTGAGGTAATGGCAATTGGTCGTAACCAACAAGAATCTCTTCACAAAGCACTTCGTGGCCTAGAAGTTGGCGCAACTGGTTTTGACGAGATGGTCGATTTAGAAGCACCAGATGCACTGACTAAGATTCGTCACGAACTTAAAGAAGCAGGCGCTGAGCGTATCTGGTACATCGCCGATGCATTCCGAGCTGGCATGTCAGTTGACGGCGTGTTCAACTTGACTCAAATTGACCGTTGGTTCCTGGTTCAAATCGAAGAAATCGTAAAACTCGAAGAGCAAGTCAAGGCGGGCGGCTACGCAGGTTTAACCAAAGAAGTGCTTCGCCAGATGAAACGTAAAGGCTTCTCTGATGCGCGCTTGTCTAAACTGCTTGGTGTCGCTGAAAGTGAAATTCGCCGTGCTCGTGAGCAGTTTGATATTCACCCGGTTTACAAACGTGTGGATACGTGTGCCGCAGAGTTTTCTTCTGACACGGCTTACATGTACTCATCTTACGATGAAGAGTGTGAAGCCAACCCAACAGACAAAGACAAGATCATGGTTCTTGGTGGTGGTCCAAACCGTATCGGCCAAGGCATTGAATTCGACTACTGTTGTGTACACGCATCACTTGCGCTGCGTGAAGACGGTTACGAAACCATTATGGTTAACTGTAACCCAGAAACGGTATCTACTGACTATGATACGTCTGATCGTCTGTACTTCGAACCAGTAACTCTGGAAGATGTACTCTCTATCGCTCGCGTTGAAAAACCAAAAGGTGTGATTGTTCAGTACGGTGGTCAAACGCCACTTAAACTGGCTCGTGCTCTAGAAGCGGCTGGTGTTCCAATCATTGGTACGAGCCCAGATGCTATAGACCGTGCGGAAGACCGTGAACGCTTCCAAGCCGCTGTTGACCGTTTAGGTCTACTTCAGCCAGAAAACGCGACAGTAACAACGATGGAGCAAGCGGTTGAGAAGTCGAAAGAAATTGGCTTCCCATTAGTTGTTCGCCCGTCTTATGTACTCGGTGGTCGTGCGATGGAAATTGTTTACGATGAGCAAGACCTGCGTCGCTACTTCAATGAAGCAGTAAGCGTATCGAACGAGTCTCCAGTTCTACTAGACCGTTTCTTGGATGATGCAACCGAAGTTGATATTGATGCTATCTGTGACGGTGAACGCGTCGTTATCGGCGGTATCATGGAACACATCGAACAAGCCGGTGTTCACTCTGGTGACTCTGCATGTTCACTGCCTGCATACACGCTAAGTCAGGAAATTCAAGACAAGATGCGTGAGCAAGTTGAGAAGCTGGCGTTCGAACTCGGTGTACGCGGTTTGATGAACACGCAGTTTGCTGTGAAAGACAACGACGTTTACCTAATCGAAGTGAACCCTCGTGCTGCTCGTACGGTACCATTCGTATCGAAAGCGACAGGTGCACCTCTAGCGAAAATCGCTGCACGTGTAATGGCGGGTCAATCTCTAGAGTCACAAGGCTTTACTAAAGAGATTATCCCTCCTTACTACTCAGTGAAAGAAGTGGTTCTGCCGTTCAACAAGTTCCCTGGCGTTGATCCGCTATTGGGCCCAGAAATGCGCTCAACAGGTGAAGTAATGGGCGTTGGCGCAACATTCGCAGAAGCTTACGCGAAAGCAGAGCTAGGTTGTGGTGCGGTTTACCCTGAAGGTGGTCGTGCGCTACTGTCAGTACGTGAAGGCGATAAAGAGCGTGTTGTTGACCTGGCTTCTAAGCTAGTGAAACTGGGTTACCAGTTGGATGCGACACACGGTACTGCTGTGATTCTGGGCGAAGCGGGTATCAACCCACGCTTGGTAAACAAAGTACACGAAGGTCGTCCACACATTCTTGACCGCATCAAGAACAACGAATACACCTACATCGTAAACACGGCAGCTGGTCGTCAAGCGATTGAAGATTCGAAAGTTCTACGTCGCGGCGCACTGGCAGAGAAAGTGAACTACACAACGACACTGAACGCAGCGTTCGCTACATGTATGTCTCATACTGCAGACGCAAAAGCGTCAGTAACTTCGGTTCAAGAGCTACACGCAAAAGTGAAAGCTAGTCTAGACGCGTAACAGATAAAAATCAGTAAGCTCGTTAATCAGGGCTTACATGACAACCTCATTGCCCGCTCATTTGAGCGGGCTTTTTTGTTTTATTAAGCAACTTGTTCTACTTGTTGATATTTTTCATTCGTCTTCGATGCTCTCTACGACTCTGAGCTAGTTCATAGTAAAAGGTTATGAAGCATTTGTAGGAAGGAGTATTCATCAAATAAAGAGCAATAATGGGGAGAGCAAGGGCTATCAACCAGAATAGGTCTCCTAATTTTGCTTCTGAAACCCCAAAACATATCGCAATGAAAATTTGTATCGTGGCATTGAAAATATTGATTGGATTTAGAAACTTTAAACCATGAATAATGATCATCCCAAATGGAATCGTTACCAAAAGTGCACCAATACCCATCATTACTACCCACAAGTAGAATGGACCGTAAGTGTTTGAAATATCGATTAGTTGATCCAGAAAGAAAATATTTAATCCTCCCCCCATTGTTAACAGTATTATTGCACTTAAAGCTGTAGCGATGCTTTTAGCGGACAGAACGAAGACTTCTTTTTCCCTACTATTCAATGGAAAACTCCTCGTATACACCCACTGCAATAGCACCGACGTTGCCGGAGGTTGCACTACCCACGAAACTGATAGTTGCACCAATGGCATCTTTTAGTTGAAGTTGGATGGCATTGCTGATGTCTTGTGAAGAGAACCTTCGTTTCACGCTTCCTGAACGTACTAGTTGTTTATAGGCTTTTGAAGATAAGTTTGGGATGTTTTGTTTCGAAATTTCTTTAGTGAGCCTTGCTCGTTCGTGTCGATTTAAGCCCTTCAAAACTTCACTTAAGCTTTTTCCTGAGCTCTTCTGTAGATTACTTATGGCTTTTATTGTGGCTGTGCCTGATGCCCCAACACCTACCAGAGATATGTAATCGAGGGCTTTAGACGTATTTTGATACCAAGCTTGCGAGTCCAGTTCATCTAGCTTATCAGGAGCAAAACCCTCAGCTCCACTCCTGCCTATGCCCACCATACATTGGACTGTAGAGGCAGCCGCCGCACTGTATCCCAAATAAGTAACGGCAGCACTCGTGCCTCCCGAAATTGGAATCGCACCAACACTACCAATAACAACCATCCAACCTAAAGCTGCTGAAGCACAGCTTAAGCCTGCTCCAATAAGTTCAGAAGCTAACTTAGACTCTCTATTCGAAGACTTAAGTTCTTTGGCGTAGCTATCGGCGGACATAGGAGATGTCGGCTCTTTTAAAATAATACTGATAGGGTTGACGCGACAACTGGAGTTGAACTTTCGAAGAGAGATTATTGTTGAATCACCTGCGATATAAATAACCCCTGCCCCCGAAGTTTCAGGCCTAGAGTCTATGACTTTGAAGAGCTGTTTTAGATTTACGGTTTGTTCTATACGAGAGCGTAGCTGTTGTTCTTTTATTGAGGGGCGAGTCCTTAAAACATCCATTATTTTCACTCTTGATAAGGTTGAATTTATCAGATTAAGCCAGTGTTTTTCTTGGCCATCAAAAAAATGAAATACTCTTGAGGTGAGGCTCTATATTTTGATGTAATTGATATTTTTAATGTATCATTTTCTAGATTCATTGATTGATGAAAATTAGGAATAGATTGGTGTCTTGACTTTCCATTGGTAGTTTTGTGAATAAGTGCTACCGTTTCTTCCTCTTTGATACCTCTTCAAAAAGGAAGTGTAGTGGAAATCACGGTTGAGATTTTGTTGGCCTTATTTTTGGTTGCGACTGCCGCAGGCTTTATTGATGCGATGGCTGGTGGGGGAGGGCTCATTACGCTCCCTGCGCTTTTGGCTGCGGGGTTGAGTCCGACTCAAGCTCTAGCAACTAACAAGTTACAAAGTTCGTTTGGCAGCTTCTCAGCTAGTTGGTATTTCGTGCGTAACGGTATTGTCAGCCTAAAGGAAATGCGTTTCGCGATACTCTGTACTTTTATCGGTGCAGCGATCGGTGCCGAGGCTGTGCAGTTTATTGATGCTAGCGTACTCACCAGTTTGATCCCTGTTCTTTTGATAGCCATTTCCCTCTATTTTTTACTCGCGCCAAGTACGCGAAAAATCGATGGAGAACCAAAGTTATCTGAAGCGATGTTTGCGCTATGCATTGGTGGGGGGATCGGTTTCTATGATGGCTTTTTTGGCCCTGGGACTGGATCTATTTTTACTGTTTGTTTTGTTGCACTGGGTCACTTTTCTTTGGTCGAAGCCACTGCTAGAACAAAAATCCTCAATTTCACGTCAAACATAGCGGCACTACTCTTTTTTATCTTAGCCGGGTTGCCAGTGTGGAAGCTTGGCTTAACCATGGCTGTTGGCGGTTTTCTTGGTGCTCAGTTAGGGGCGAAGGTCGTGGTAAGTGAAGGGCAAAAATGGATTCGTCCTCTAGTTATTGTGATGTCGATGCTCATGGCAACGAAACTTCTTTGGCAACAACATCAGCAATGGATTTTGTCAGTGCTTTAACTCGTTTGCTGCGATATGTGCTGTGGCGCAAGCAGATATGTATTGGTCGAATTAACTGTCTTAGTTCTTCAAAGTCATAGCAGAACTTGGATGTGATATTAAGTGTCTTCAGGATAGATTTAGGAATTAAAGCGGGAGCCATTCCGCCCAAAGCCAGTTGTGCTGCCGCAGTGTATGAATCCATTTCCATCAAAGGCTCAATTCCGTATTTTGACAAAATAGCTTGTTGGTAAGTGTTGGCAGGATTGGTTAAGTCATTGGTCAAAATGGCTTTGGGTAGTTGCGAAAGTGGGTATCTACTGACGATTGAAAAAGGTTCATCAGCGAGGTGAAGGCTCATTAATCCATGATGAGACGGTAAATAACCGGCACAGAATCCCAGTGTCGCTTTACCTGATTTGACGTTCTCAATAATGCGTGGTGTATGATTGGTCGATATTCGTATGTACTGGTCATGAGCAAAGCGTTCTGCCATGATCACACTAAGGTATCCAGCGACTAAGAACCTATCTCAATAGGTGTTGTCTGAGTAAATCAACACCTATTGAAAATACTGTAAATGAATTCGACACAATACCTAATCTCTGACGC
>NZ_NCTH01000030.1:0-55109 GCF_002105475.1 Vibrio sp. ArtGut-C1
GCAGTTTCTGTTGAGGAGTCAGTGTAATTTTCATAGTTCGTAGCATGATCCTGATTCTAAAGAAAATCAAGCATCTTCAATGATCACGGGTATATGTTCTTTTTGACAATGGGCAAGCAAATCTAAAATCGGTTCGTCCCAGCGGTGAGTAAACAGCTCGTATGTAGCCCAATGTACTGGCAACAGTTTTTTCGCATTTAAATCGCGAAACGCTTGCACGGTATGATGAGCCTGCATGTGCCCCCAGTTTTCGACCGGATAACCTTGGCCTTTCACATCGGCAGCCACTTCCAAACAGGCAATGTCGATCGGTCCACATCGCTGTGCTATCTCGGAAAAGTGCGAATCGTAAGCTGAATCGCCACTAAAATAGAGCGTCTCTTCTTTGCCTTTGATGACCCAAGAAGCCCACAAGGTCGAGTTTTTATCGAAATAAGTACGACCCGAATTATGGTTAGCGGGCGTACAAATCAGTTCGATTCCGGCATAGTGCACGCTATCCCACCAATCGAATTCCACGATGTTGTCTGCGCAAACGCCCCACTTTATCAGATGCTTGCCAACCCCTAAGGGTACATAAAACGTCACGGGTTTATCGGCGTAGAAACGTATGGTCGATGCTTCTAAATGGTCGTAATGATCGTGCGAAATCACGATAATTTCAGGAATCGGTAAACAATCTCTGGCGTGGGTATTGGGAATATTGCGTTCAAACCACGCTTTTGCGACGAACGGAGAAGCGTAATCAAAGACCGGATCGGTCAGAATTCGAATGCCATCGACCTCCACCAGCATGGTGGAATGGCCCAGCCAAGTAACGCGCATCGATTCACTTCGCTGCGCAAACTGCGTGGGTTGAATTGGGGAATGTGGCAGATGTTCGTTAGGACTCAACGGCGTTCTACCACCAAGATAACTCCAACACACCTGCCAGAATGATTGCGGACTAGGGACGTTTGGCATCTCGTTTTTAACGCGGCCGTTTTCAAATTGAGGCGAGTGGTGAACACGGTGCGCCAACTGCGCATGGTAGGTTTGAGGCGGAATCAGTGAATCTGGCTTTTGTGTCTTTTGTTCACTCGTTAGGTATGTGCGCTTAAGTATCGTCTCAGACATATCGTTATTTTGTCTCGCTTGTGAACGCTCAACAGTAGGTTTATTAAAACGTGCGTGTATGTCTATTTCGTGACCAAAATGAGGTGTAAGATGAAGATTCAGTTTCAATCAAACGTCTTCTATTTAAGGATACGGTTCTCAAACCTTCTGAATACTGCGTCGGTTTGAAAGGAGAAAACTATGGTGACTTGCAGCCAATACGATTTTATTGAAATCGCCTGTATGTTTAAGCTCCCTATCGAGATCACGCTAAAAAATGGTGAAACTCATCAGGGCAACGCGTTCGACACAGGCTACGACATGCAGCGACAAGAGTGCTTGTTTTTAGATATGGATGGTGAGCACACCGCCTTCCCGACTGAACAATTAGTCGCAATGCGCGCGCTCAAAGCCAATCCGCATTTTGACGAAGTGACGTTTGAGTAAACGTCCGTCTTTCATTGACACCGTCCAATAAAAAACACCTCTCAAGCAAATACAACTTGAGAGGCGTTCTCTGACACGATTCACCGGAACTTGTTGTTATTCACGCGACCTGATGAAAACCAGCATCGGCATCATGATCACGAACATCACTCCCACAAGCTGGAAGGTGTGCACAAACGCGACCATTTGCGATTGCTGCTGCAACATCTGTTGGTATTGGTCTAACGCAACCGGGTCGGTAATGGAAAGCCCCTGATTGACCGCCCAGTCATGCAAGTTAGGATTATAAGGATTAATACCCTCTCCCAGCGCATGCCATTGCTGCTGACTATCACGATATTGGAACGTGGTGGCGATAGAGATACCAAACGAACTACCAATGGTACGGAACAGATTGTAAATGCTCGCCGCCGCGACAGATTGCTCTTTCGGAATCGTTAAATACGCCAAGGTGGATAGCGTCGAGAAAGTTAAACCAAGCCCCATCCCCTGAATCATACTCGGCATCACAATCCAAAATGTATCGATCTGCAGTGAGTATTGCGTCATCAAATAACTACCAATCCCGATGCAGCTCAAGCCAAAGACTATTTTGATTCTGGGATCGAATTGCGGATTGAGTTTAATCACCAAAATTAACATCGCCGCTGACGCCAATCCACGCGGTGCCATTAATAAGCCAGTGGTTGAGACCGGATAATCCAGCAAACTTTCCAACAACATCGGTTGTTGAGTCGTCAGACCAAACATCGCCATCGACACCACGGCAATCATCAATGACGAGACCATAAGGTTTCGGTCTTTAAGCAGCCATAATGGCGCTATTGGGCTTTTGGTTTTCCAGCTGCGATAAATCCACATCACCAATCCCATGACTGCGAGCAATATCGCCGTCTGAATCATACGTGAGTCGAGCCAGTCGTCTTCATTCCCTTTATCCAACACAAACTGCAACGCGCCCACACCTAACGCCATGTAACCGATGATCCACCAGTCAAAGTTAGGTTTGGATTTGTTGTCGATATGGATATAGCGATAAATCAAAGAGGTACAGATCAAACCGAATGGCAAGTTGATGTAAAAAATCCAGCGCCAGTTAATGTTGTCGGTGATCACACCACCCACAACTGGGCCCAAAATAGGACCAAGCAAAATGCCGATGGAGAAAATCGCCATCGCTTTGCCTTTTTGCTCATACGGATAAATCTGTACTAACGTCGACTGCGCCAATGGAATCACCGACGCGCCGAAAGCGCCTTGGATAATGCGAAATAGCACCATCTCTTCAAGAGACTGTGCTTGCCCACAAAGCGCACTGGCAATCACAAAACCGACCACGGCAACCAGCATGACTTTGCGTTCACCAAAGCGCGACACCCAGAAACTGGTCATCGGAATGAAGATCGCTTCCGCCATGCTGTAACCCGTCAGCACCCACGTAATTTGGTCTGCTGTCGCGCCCAACGCGCCCATCATGTGCGATAGCGACACGTTCGCAACGGTCATATCGATTAACACCATGATGGCAGAAAGCATCACGGCGACGGTGGCAATTCCCCGTTTGTCTGCCGTAATTTGATGGTTCATTGCACGCTACTTTGCAAATCAATGGTGACTTCTGAGCTCGCACCCACGCGAAGTTGCGGCGCATCGGCTGGTACTTCTAATGCCAAACGTACAGGGAAACGCTGTTTGATTTTGACCCAGTTACCCGTTGCGTTTTCTGGTGGCATCAAAGAGAACGATGTACCACTCGCAGGCGATAGTTGTTCTACCGTTGCTTTCCACACCACGTCTGGGTACATATCAATCACCACATCCGCATGCATGCCAGGTTTAATATGAGTAAGATCGGTTTCTTTAAAGTTCGCGCGTACCCAATAGCTGTCTTTTAAAATCACAGGGAACAGCGTTTGACCCACGCTAACGACCGAGCCTACGTGCGTATTGATTTCACCGGCAATGCCATCCACTGGTGACGTAATGTCGGTGTAGCTCAAGTTCAGCTCCGCTTGCGCTAACTGTGCGGCCGCTTGTTGAACAACCGCAGCCTCTGCGCCTTCTTCACCACGGTTCGCAATGGCTTTTTCTACCGTCGCGCGCGCTTGCTCTAAGCTCGCTTGGGCATTGGCTAGTTTGTTTTTCGCCGTATCTAAATCTTGGTCCGACGCCAGTTTGCGTTTCACCAAGGAATCCGTACGTTTGTACTCCACTTGCGCTTCTGTCAGGTTAGAGCGCGCCGCATCTAAGCCCGCAACGGCTTCAGTTACCTGCTTATCGGCAACGTCATGTTGCTGGACCGCCAATTGGTATGCCGCTTTTGCCTGCTTCACTGCCAACAGATATGGGCGCGAATCAATCTTCAGCAGTAGATCACCTTTGTTAACAGATTGGAAGTCTTTGACATCCACAGAAACCACTTGGCCTTTTACTTGAGGCGCTACCGATAAAATTTTTGCCCTAACGTAGGCATCTTCCGTGCTTGGATGACTGTCTGAATACTGCCAAGACCAATACATCGCACCAAATGCGATAACACAGAGAGTAAAGAAAAGAGTTTTTACCAGCTTAGATCTGGAGGAAGAATGCTTCGCGATGTCGCCGCTCATTTATATTGTCCACTTGTTCAATTATGTGATCAGTGTAGGACTTTTCGATCTTCCGACAATAAAATGATCTGCAAGGTAAAGATCCAATTTTGCATGTTGCTAAGTGGAGTAAATGATGTGCAATCAAAACGAGGATAAAAAGAGGGGCAGTCCCCGTAACCGCCCCCAAAGTCATGCCAATAATAGTAATGTGCGTGTAACTACTGGTTTTTCTTAGAACTTGTAACCGCCGCTGATCATAAATACCCAAGGGTTAATTTTGACGTCAGTTTTTTGCTTCGCTCCACCTGCTTTGTAAGTTGCTTCTGTTTCAATGTTTGCGTACCACGCAGCAGCGTTGAGGAACCATTGATCGTTGATCATGTAGTCCACACCAATATTCGCTGCTAGACCGAATGAGTCATCCAACTTAAGATCTGAAAGACCAGCGCCTTTACCCGTGCTATTGAAACCCTCATCAAAGAACATGGTGTAGTTGAGACCTGCACCAACATATGGACGGAATTTACTTTGTGGCTCGCCAAAGTAGTACTGAACCATAAGCGTTGGTGGAAGATGTTTGGTGTCCGCGATATCACCAAGACCTAACAAATCTGTTGAGATATCGTGGCTGAATGGTGTTGCTGCTAGAAGCTCTAGGCTGATGTTATCTGTGAACATGTAGCCAAACGTCAAACCAAGCTGCGTATTTGAATCCACTTTCAATTCTTCTTGAGAACCAAGAATCTTATCGCTGCTGTCATTTGGAACGACAGACGCCGCACCAACACGAAGGACGAAGTCACCTTGTTTATGAGCGAAAACACTTGGTGACACGAGTGCAGCAACCACTGCTAGACTGCAGATTGTTTTTTTCATTTTTTATTTCCTTTTATAGGGCTTCGTTATGTCGTACCCAAAGGTGTGCCTGCTGACTGGCCTTAGATTTCAAGTAAACTCAGCGCCTTGAAGCACACGGGCATCTATATTTTTTTGAGCTGCGCGCAATCTAGCACATAGAAACCCTACTATTTTGATGGAAATCAATTTGTGAAAAATATAGGTTTTTTGTATAGAGAAACGCCATACCGATCAACAAATTATGCAAATCGGATACAATTCTGTAATGCAAACTGTGCGTGTGAGAAGCTATGCATGCTCAAAAACACGAATCCTCTCGCTAAGGTCCGTAGCCAGCAAAAACTTTTTTCTTCCTCTACGTCTTCTATTTTCAAAAAACAACCCACTTAAAACGCTCGTTTGACCCCTTAAAATCGCGATTTGAGGGGTTTGTAAAACACTGAAATACAAGAAGTTATTTTTCTGGAAAATCAGTTACTTGGAGTGCTAGTCTGCTCGCAGCTAAGGAGAAGACATGTTAAAAACCGATCTCATTTTTGAACGAGAAAACTTTTCTCACCACGATTTTCAGAATGCCACCTTTAAAAACTGCCACTTTTATATGTGCAGTTTCGACCATGCCGATCTGCGCGATGCTAAGTTCATCGACTGTCGCTTTATCGAATCCAAAGCGCTAGAAGGGTGTAGTTTTCGCTTCGCGAACTTAAAAGATGCCAGCTTTACGAACTGTATGTTGGCGATGAGCCTGTTTAACGGCGCAAATTGTATGGGCTTGGAGCTGCGTAAGTGCGATCTCAAAGGGGCAAACTTCCAAGGTGCGAACTTTGCTAATCGCGTCAGTAACACCATGTTTTTCTGTTCTGCTTTTATTACTGGCTGCAACCTTACCTACTGTAACTTCGAGCGAGCGTTACTAGAAAAATGTGACCTCTTTGAAAACCGTTGGAACGGTGCAAACCTCGCAGGGGCAACTCTTAAAGGCTCGGATTTATCTCGCTGCGAATTCTCGCCAGAACAATGGGGAACCTTTAACGTTGAGCAGTGTGATCTGACTCATGTCGAACTAGACGGGCTAGATGTTCGCCGCGTTTCTCTGTTTGGTGTTAAAATTTGTGATTGGCAACAAGAGCAATTGCTTGCGCCTTTTGGACTGATCATTATCTAAGGAAAGGCCATGAACCTGTTTAAAGACTTACCGAATAACCTCGACGAGGAAGTGTTCGAAGACCTGCTGACCCACAAAAACCTGCGTATAGAACGCATTGTCTCAACAGGGCAAACCTCGCCCAAAAGTGGCTGGTACGATCAAGAAGAACATGAATGGGTATTGGTTCTTAAAGGAGCTGGAGAGCTGACTTTTGAATCAGGTGTAGTGAAACGACTTGAGGCAGGCGATCACGTGACAATTCCGGCTCATACCAAACACAAAGTGAGCTGGACTGACCCAACGCAAGAAACCATTTGGTTGGCAGTGTTTTATCAATAAACACAAAACGATTTTAAATCGAAAAATAGGCGCTGAATTTGCTCGATACTACCAAGCCGTCACTGGCACTGTTTGATTTTGATGGCACCATCACCCGAGAGGATATGTTTAGCCTTTTCCTCCACTATTCTGCTTATGGCCTGCGCAAACGAGTAGGAAAGGTCGCTATCATGCCATTTTATGTGCTGTACAAACTCGGAGTGTTACCCGCTCGTCTTATGCGTCCGCTCAGCAGTTTTATTGCATTTTCAGGGAAAGAAACGCAGCAAATTGAAGCGATTGGCGCTCAGTTTGCCCATGAAGTGATCCCGCTGTACTTACGGCCAGAAGCGATGGAAAGGTTGGCGTGGCATCAACACAGAGGCGATACCATTGTGGTGGTGTCGGCATCACTCAATGCGTATCTCAAGCCTTGGTGTGAAGCGAACGGTTACCACTTGCTGTGCAGTGAACTGATCTCAGAGCAGCCAAAACTGAGTGGCTTTTACCAGCAAGGTGATTGCAGTTTAGAAAGAAAAGTCTCGCGCGTTAAGGCGGCGTTTTCGCTCGACGAGTTTGAGTCTATTTATGCCTACGGTGATACACACGAAGACATTCCGATGCTCAAACTGGCAGACTACGCGATGCTCAACTGGATCGAGTGGAGAGCAAGCGAATAACGATATGTGCTCTGATTTTCAAGACAACCACTCCGCCAAAGTGGTCGTTTTAGACTAAAAAAAACAAACCCTTCTCACATGAGAAGGGTTTTATTGATCAGGGCCCGAATAACTGGCTTAACGCCATACACCCCATTGACCCGTTGTGCCTGGTTCCTCACCAGACGTCCACCACTGAGCGGTCCATTCTTTGCCGTTGTGCGTCACCAAATCACCTTGGTTGTAAACGGCCGTCTTGTCCCACAAGTTGGTTGGCTCAACTGGTGGCGGTACATCCGCTTTGATCAGTGACAACGCATAACTGAAGTCTGCGCTTGGCGCTAATACTTGGTTCGCATTCACGTTCTTACTATCGAACATATAGTGGTTCATCTCTTGATGCCAAATGCCCACATACCAATCGCCCGTTTGCTGCGCGTTAAATTGATCCGCAATTTCTGCCGCCCAAGTCGTCGTATTGTTTGCGCTGATTGGTAGTGAAATATCAACAATTTCATTGCCTGTCGCATTAAAAGTACGGAAACGGATGGTGTCACCCGCTTCTACTGGTCCAAAACCTTGCTGAACAAAGTAGCCCAGAGATGTCAGATTGTTGCCCGGTTCGGTTGGATCAACAGGGTCAGTCGGTGGCGTCGTGCCCGTTCCGTTTAACGTAATGTCACTACAGTTGTAGAAACCTTCACCAGCGACATCAATGCGCTGCCAACGAGTATAAAGCACCGCATCGCCCGAACGCTCAGCTGGGAAAGTCACCTGAATACGGTAGCGTTTTTCCGCATCAACATACACGTCACCTGCGGTGTCGATCAGCTCTAAATCACTCCAAGTAAGCGGTTTTGAATCATCATAGGTCGGCTTGGTGAGATAGAATTCCCAGTATGATGGGTTGTGCGGCGCCTTGCCGTAAAACACCAATTCAATCTGGTTATTTGCATCTGGTGTAACATTGGTGCGCTGCCAGTTTGGAGAAGGAATGTTCAAGCCTTTCTTAGCGGCATCGCCGGCAGAACACAGTTCACCGTCACGGACTACGGCTTTAACATGTTCCATATCTCGGTAATTTGGTACGTTTGCTGCAATTTCACTGCGTTGCACAAACGGGTAAGCACCAGATTCTTCAAAAGCCGCTTTACACGCTTGGTTGGGGATCTCATTGGTCCAAAAACCACCGTCTAAATAACACGTATTCTGACGAGCGCTTGGAAATTCTACCCAGCCGTGGGCATTGACGTTAAATGAGCTCAATGCGGCAACAGCGCTTAAGCTCAAAAGAGGAAGTGTTACATGTGATTTCATCGTTCATCCTTAAATTTGCTGACTCGCCGCTCATGAACACAAGCGGTTTAAGCAAAACTAGCAGGATGAGATTATTTCGAAGGTGAGAATAAAGGTGGAAATTGTAAGAGTGCCATCTGCTTTCCAGCATTTGTTGTGTACTTATCTCATACTCGACTGACTCTTTCGAGTCACTTCAAATTCATGTGCCACAAAACCATGCCACTCTTGACCGACTAACGTTCGTCTTTCGGTGTGTCCATTACCACCATGGTTGTGATCGACTTGACGTGTTCGCACTCACCCAACACATCAGCGTGAAACGCTTTATAAGCGGCGAGATCTTGCGTTTCCACACGCAGCAAATACTCATTCGCGCCAGTGATGTTGTGACATTCCACCACCTCGTTTACAAAACGCACATGCTCTTCGAAACCCAGCTGCGCCTGCTTAGAGTGCGAGGCCAAACCAATCGACACATAAGCGACAAAACCCACGCCAAGTTGCTGATTATCCAGTACCGCTCGGTAGCCTTTTATCACGCCTTTACGCTCTAAATCTTGCACTCGACGTAAGGTTGCAGACGGAGATAAGCCAACGCGTTCCGACAGCTCTACATTGGAGATTCTTCCGTCCCGCTTGAGCACTTGCAATATTCTTTCGTCAAATCTATCCATGATGATGTTTCATTGCTTATTTAGTTTCTAATCATCAAATAAAAGCACAATATTGACCTCAGTTCTACTTATAGTTGTTCTCAACTTATCGAGAACTGATTCAAGGAACAATCTATGGAATATCATCAACTGGGCGCTTTGGCGTTGTTCGCTTTTGTCTCCACTTTTACGCCGGGTCCCAATAACATTATGTTGATGACCTCAGGGGCAAATGTCGGCTTTAAACGCACTATCCCACACATGTTGGGCATTACCTTCGGCTTTGGTGCCATGTTAATTTTGGTGGGCATTGGTTTGATGAGTCTCTTCAACGCTTACCCGATTACTCACTCCATTTTGAAAGTATTGAGCTTGAGTTATTTGCTGTACTTGACGTACAAAATCGCCACGAGCGGCAAAACCGAAGCAAAACACGATTTTCGCCCAATGTCTTTTTTAGGGGCTGTGGCATTCCAATGGGTGAACCCGAAGGGTTGGTCGATGGCGTTAACGGCTATTACCGTGTACAGCAGCGGTGGCGCATGGCTAGAGCTGACTTTTATCGCGGGTATCTTCTGCTTAGCTAACTTGCCATCGGTAACATTTTGGACTGCGGCAGGCATGCAACTTCAACGCTGGTTGACCACATCTAGGCGTGTAAAAGGGTTTAACTATGGGATGGCAGCGCTTTTACTGCTGTCGACTATCCCAATGATATAGAAGACAAAATAGCCGTAAAACCGTGATCTAATACAAAGTTCAGGTAGATACTGAATCAATAATCACAATCTAACGCCACTTTTGGACAATGCCAGGGTCATAGTAGCGAAGCAATGCGCTATTTATTAAAAGCACACTAATCATAAGCCACAGCTATTTTAATGTTCGTTGCTTGCTCGCAGTAACTGCGATGAATCTATCACCCTGGCCAAAAGCTCATGAGCTTAAGGCCCTTTACACAAGGAGCGTTACACAATGCACACTCGCAAGCTTATTCTTGCTGCCACTTTTGGATTATTATTGGCGGGTTGCAGTCAAACATCCACCACAACCAATGCTGAAATGATTCCACCCGAGTATCCAGTGGATTATTTCTTTAAAAACAGCGAAGTTTCTAGCTATCAAATCTCTCCTGCTGGTGACTACATCTCAATGATGAAACCATGGCAAGACCGTAAGAACGTCTTTGTTTATCCCACAGATAACCCCGATCAGATAAAACGCGTCACATCCGTAACAGGGCGCGACATCGCATACTACTACTGGGTTGGCGAAGACACCGTAATTTACTCTCGTGATACGGGAGGAGATGAGAACTTTTATCTCGTGACGGTTAATGTCAAAACAGGCGAAGAGAAAACCATCACACCGACATCCGGTGTTGTGGCATACGTCATCGACACACTAGACAATCAACCCGATGACATTTTGATTTCGAGTAACGAGCGTAACCCGCAAGTCTTTGATGTCTATCGACATAATCTAAAAACAGGCGAAAATACTCTCGTCGCGCAAAACCCGGGCAATGTGCGCTCATGGGGTACCGATCACGATGGCAACATTCGTGTCATCACCACATCAGATGGTGTTAATACCTCCGTTTTATATCGCGATACGGTTGAAGATGAATTTAAGCCGCTAAAAAATCTCACTTTCAAAGAGAGCTTTAGCCCCATTTCATTCACGCCGGACAACAAAAATTTATATGTGGCATCACGAATTACGCGTGATAAATCAGCCATCGTTGAATACGATGTAAAAGCCAATAAAGAAATACGAGAAATCTTCTCTCACCCAGAAGTTGACGTGAATAGCGCTCACTACTCTGAAGCGCTTAATAAGCTGGTTTCAGTCTCTTACGTGACAGATAAAAACCACTATCACTTCTTAGATGATTCTTACCAACAAACCTTCGAACGCCTCTCAGAGAAACTGCCAAATGTAGAAATTTCTGTAACCAGTGCGACGCGAGATGAAAGTAAAATGATTGTCGTCACCTACAGCGATGTCGATCGACCGAATTACTACTTCTACGATCGTAAAGCAGACAAATTGGAGAAATTGGCAGAAAACGCTCCATGGCATAAGCCAGAACATATGGCGAAGATGACGCCTATCCAATACACCGCTCGAGATGGAGAAACCATTCATGGGTACCTAACGCTGTCGAAGGGTCGAGAGGCCAAAGATCTGCCTTTCCTTGTGCTCCCACACGGCGGTCCATGGGCTCGTGATCACTGGGGATTTCAGCCTGAGGTACAATTATTCGCTAACCGCGGTATCGCGGTGCTTCAAATGAACTTCAGGGGATCAACTGGTTATGGTCGCGAGTTTTGGGAGAAGTCGTTCAAGCAATGGGGACAATCCATGCAGGATGACATTACCGACGGTGTCAAATGGGCTACCGAACAAGGTTACGCACAAGATGGCAACGTATGTATTTATGGCGCCTCTTATGGCGGCTATGCAACTCTGGCGGGGGTGACATTCACTCCTGATTTATATAAGTGCGGAATCGACTACGTTGGCGTATCTAACTTATTTACCTTTATGGACTCCATTCCACCTTATTGGGCACCATTCCTTGCAATGTTACACGAGCAAGTAGGCAATCCGAATGATCCTGAAGACGCGAAAATGATGAAAGCCTACTCACCAGTGTTCCATGTCGACCAAATTAAGGCACCCTTATTGGTTCTACAGGGAGCACAAGATCCACGCGTGGTGAAGAGCGAGTCAGACCAAATCGTTGATGCACTGCGCGAACGAGGCGTCGAGGTCGAATACATCGTGAAGGAAGATGAGGGGCACGGATTCCGCTCTTTGGAGAACCGTCTTGATGGTTACCAAGCGATGGATAGATTCCTAAAAACACATTTACTTGAGCAGACTCAGTAAGCCTTTACATCGTTAAGTTCGAAAGGGCATGTTGGCGTGCCCTTTCTTATTTTTTCTACGTATTTTGCTCGCCCCAGTCCCCAGTACCACTGCAATACTCCAATAATCCAGCTCAATTCACAGTGTAAATTTATATAAAGACACTACCCTCTTATGAGAGATCTTGATAACCTTAAATGAGAAAGAGAATAATTATCGAGTAGAGTCAAAGATGAAGAAGAAGCCTCAACCTAAAACGATTGTTGTCACAGATACAGAGACAATTACCCCAAATATGCAGCGTATTACTTTGCAAGGTGAAGCGCTAAGCCAGTTTCCACGCGACTGCGAAGGTAGCTACATCAAGCTATTGTTCAATGAGATGGGCGGTACCGATTTGAAAACGCTAAGCGACGATGACCGACCATTAATGCGAACCTATACTATTCGTCGTTTCCATCCGGAAACACACACCATCGAAGTCGATTTTGTCCGCCACACCACACAAGATTTACAGTGTGGTTTTGCCGCGCGTTGGGCGATGGCCGCACAAAAAGGCGATACGATTAATATCGTAGGTCCAGGCAGTATCTCTAATTTAAATACCGAGGCTGACTGGTTCTTTATGGCCGCCGATATGACAGCACTTCCTGCTCTTTCAGCGAAAATTCGTACGCTACCAGAAGAGGCAAAAGGCTATGCCGTGATCAGTGTGATGTCTGCGGCAGACATCCAGCCTCTGCACGCACCAGGTGGTATGGAGCTAATTTGGCTTACAGAAGGTCAAACCCTAGCAGAAGCGGTACGCGAACAAAAATGGCTAGATGGGGACGCCGCAGTATGGTGTGCCTGTGAGTTCGATTCAATGCGCGCGCTACGCCAATACTTCCGCAACGAGAAAGAAGTTGATCGTGAAAATATCTACATCAGCAGCTATTGGAAACAAGGCGTGTCGGAAGACGGGCACAAAGTGATTAAACGTGAAGACGCGGAATCCAATCAATAGTGATTCATGTCTGCGTGATTCAGGCTCTCACCCAAATTAATAACGCCCGGCACCACCGGGCGTTTTAGCAACATACCTTGTAATGAGCACTTTAAGCCGCTAATCAACAAGCTCTTGCGCCAAAAAGTCGATCAACAACCTCACTTTTGGCGACAAATTACGACTTTGCGGATACAGCGCCCAAATGCCTTCGCGATCGTCGCGGTAATCGGTCAGCACCTCGACCAACTCACCACTGTCTAACGCTTCTTGAACGTAATAATCCGGCAGCTGCACTAAACCCAGACCGCGTTTCGCTGCGTCCACCAAAGCAAAACCGCTGTTGCATTTAATCCTTCCCGACACGCGCAAAGACTTATCGCGTTTATTTTCTTTAAAGTGCCAATAGTCGACAGAGCCAACCAAGCACTGATGCCGTCCCAATTCCGACAACGTATGTGGCTCACCAAAACGCTCCAAATACATCGGACTGGCACACACATAGTTTTGGCGCGACGAAAGACGTTTAGCAATCATGCTGGAATCTTGCAAGCGGCCAAGACGAATCGCCACGTCCACACCTTGCTCAATCAAATCCAGCTTTTGGTTGGTCAGCACTAAATCAAGATCCACACGCGGGTACTTTTCCAAAAACTGATGCAAAAGCGGCGCGAGGTTCATTTCCCCATACGTCACAGGAGCCGTCACGCGCAGTAAACCGCGCGGTTCGGTCTGCATTTGCGTTACGGCAAGCTCGGCCAGTTCTAACCCTTCCACCAAATGTTTACACTGCTGGTAATAGAGTTGTCCGGCTTCAGACAGGGAGACTTTTCGCGTCGTGCGATGCAGCAATTTCACCGCAAGTCGTTCTTCAAGAGCTGATACCCGACGACTGATTTGTGCCACCGATGTTTTCAGCTTAGCTGCTGCTCCGGTAAAACTGTTGGTTTCCGCCACAGCAACAAATTCGCTGACCCCTTCCCAATTCGCCATGCTGTATTCCTGTCGACCTCTTTTAGACAAATAGTGATGAAAATGTTCTCGTCGCGCTACGCTTTGAAAACGGGAGAATTTTACGCATCAGGCAACGGACGAAGATCGCCGTACTGCGCATCAAGTTCAATGCCGAAGTATTCTTTCAATGCATCCAGATAGGCTTGGCCCGGTTCTAACTCTAATTCTGTCTGCTCACCTTCGCTGGTGTATTTGAGTGTGTAGTTAAGCAATGTCACCAACCCACTTTCTGTTGCTTTCGCCGCGACTCTTGCACTGGTAAAACGCGAGTTGGGAGAAGTGGAGGTAAAAAAGTTGCCACACGCGATATCACCCGCAAACACAAACTCTAAATCGAAGCTATAAAGGTTGTTCCATGTGTCCGTTCCGTCCGTTGACAACACTTGAAGGTAGTAACCAAACTGAGCATCTTCGACAAAGCGGAAGGTTTGTAAATCCGTTTGAATCACTTGGTTGAGGATAAACGGCAATGGCGCGCGCGGCGTATTGGAGCCAAAGCCTACATCGACAATCCATGCTTGTTCATCCAGCGTTACCAACGTGATTTGATGACTACGGCCAGTTGGTGTGCCCGACACATGCACACGCCCTAGTAAACTGCGTGCTTCAAATCCGAGAGTATTGAGTACCTCAAGCATTAAACCATTCAATTCAAAACAGTAACCACCGCGAGAGTGATACACCGTTTTTTGAATGATGTCTTCAATCTCAACAGAGATGCCGCGCTGCAACGCAATATCAAAGTTCTCAAACGGCAGGCTGCGGTGCTGTGCCACGTGTACTTTATGTAATGTTTCTAAATCGGCAGGTAGCTCTCTTAGCAAACCGAGCTTGGTTAAATAGGCATTCAGATCCGTCTTGTTCATAATCACTCTTACTTCGCTGATGGGTTGATTGCGTTCTACTCTAGCCCCTCTACCTAACTTCAGGTCAACTGCCTTTTCCGCTTTCCCTTCCGCGTTGAGGAGGCATCACACTCTTATAATCTGCTTACCTTACCATTATTACGTATATGTAAAAATCATTTTCAAAATGGACGGATTATCATTTTTATTGAAACACCTAGAATAGATATCAACAAAACGACGCAGCGCAGTAAGCAAACCTTAACTACGCTTATTACGTCACTCCATATACTGAGAATATAAAGGAAAATCCAATGACTGTTGAAATCAAACCTGGTCAAACTCACATCAAATCCAAGGCAATGGTTGCATGGGCCGCTGGCGAACCACTGAAAATGGAAGAAGTGGATGTACAGCTTCCTAAAGCGGGTGAAGTGCTAGTGCGCATCGTCGCGACAGGTGTTTGTCATACTGATGCGTTCACTCTGTCAGGCGACGATCCAGAAGGCATCTTCCCTTCGATTCTTGGTCACGAAGGTGGCGGTATTGTTGAAATGGTTGGCGAAGGCGTTACCAGCGTTGAGGTTGGCGACCACGTAATTCCACTGTACACCGCAGAATGTGGCGAGTGTAAGTTCTGTAAATCGGGCAAAACCAACCTTTGTCAGGCAGTGCGTGAAACACAAGGTAAAGGTCTGATGCCAGATGGCACAAGCCGTTTTTCTATCAACGGTGAAACCATCTTCCACTACATGGGTTGTTCTACTTTCTCTGAGTACACGGTACTCCCTGAAATCTCGCTAGCGAAAGTAAACAAAGATGCACCACTTGAAGAAGTGTGTCTGTTGGGTTGTGGTGTAACAACCGGTATGGGCGCAGTTATGAATACGGCAAAAGTTGAAAAAGGCGACACGGTTGCGATATTCGGTCTGGGTGGTATCGGTCTTTCAGCAATCATCGGTGCACGCATGGTGGGTGCAAGCCGCATCATCGGTATCGATATCAACGAAAGCAAATTCGATCTTGCAAAACAGCTAGGCGCAACCGATGTAATTAACCCACAGAAATTCGACAAGCCTATCCAAGAAGTGATTGTTGAAATGACTGACGGTGGTGTTGACTACTCATTCGAATGTATCGGTAACGTAAACGTGATGCGTCAGGCACTTGAGTGTTGTCACAAAGGTTGGGGTGAGTCGGTGATCATCGGTGTTGCGGGTGCAGGTCAGGAGATCTCAACTCGTCCATTCCAGCTCGTAACTGGTCGTGTATGGCGTGGCTCGGCTTTCGGTGGTGTTAAAGGCCGCTCTGAGCTTCCAGAAATCGTAAACCGTTACATGGCTGGTGAGTTTGGCTTGCAAGAGTTCATTACTCATACAATGGGATTGGCTGACGTAAACAAAGCGTTTGATCTGATGCACGAAGGTAAGAGCATCCGTACTGTTATTCATATGGATCAATAATGCTGCCTCAGGCTCTCCTTTTGGGGAGCCTGAATTCATTCTGTTGTTAGAGAGTTTATTCATGACCATTGAAAATGTAAGCCAGGCCAAAGTGTTTGGCGGTTGGCACAAACAATATACACACGAATCCAAAGCCCTAAACTGCACGATGCGCTTTGCGATTTTCTTACCACCGAATGCCACTAAATCGAACCCCGTACCCGCTTTGTACTGGTTGTCGGGCTTAACCTGCACCGATGAAAACTTTATGCAGAAAGCGGGCGCATTTCGTATGGCGGCCGAGCTTGGCATTGCGATCATTGCACCAGACACGAGTCCAAGAGGCGAAGGTATCGCTGACGATGAAAACTATGACCTGGGTAAAGGAGCTGGCTTTTATCTTAATGCGACTCAAGCACCTTGGTCACTGCATTACTTCATGTACGATTACGTGACTAAAGAGTTACCAGAGATCATTGAAAGCAATTTCCCTGTCTCAGAAGTAAAATCGATTTCTGGGCACAGCATGGGAGGTCACGGAGCATTAACCATTGGTCTGAAAAACGCAGAACAATATCGCTCAATATCGGCGTTTAGCCCTATCTGTAACCCAGTCCAATGCCCTTGGGGACAAAAAGCCTTTACTGCTTACTTAGGCAAAGATATTGAGAGCTGGAAGCAATACGATGCAAGTGAGCTTCTCAAGCAAAAACCATCACCACTTCCTATTTTGGTTGATCAAGGTGATGCTGATGGCTTCCTCAACGAGCAACTTAGGCCAGAAGCGCTGGTTGCTGCAGCAAAAGTGCATGATTCAAACCTGAACTTAAGAATGCAATCTGGTTATGACCATAGCTATTATTTCATCTCAAGCTTTATTGACGATCATCTCAACTTCCATGCGAAGTATTTGTTTGCCTAATTAATAGGAGTAACTTGATGAATTAAAAAATAAAGTCACCTACCTAGGTGGCTTTATTTTTGGTGCGTATTAACATGCCAATCTTAAATAGCATTGGAATAAATATAGAGAACAATGTAAGGATGAAATCGGGTTTGCTTATACCTCAATCATTAACCCTTCTAATTCTCATTCACAATACAATTCATCGGTTGAAAATAGGATTAATTTCCATTAAAAATCTGCGAACTGACACGAATTCGTTATAGAGCGAAATAATAACGCATATTTCTGACCTTTTAATTAAGAAGTCACTTAATAACCTTGACGTACAGTAAACCGACAGTTACTTTTCAAACATAACATATTATAAAATCTCATCCGGTTGGCTCTATTATTACAATTACAAATAAAGTACCGCTAGCACCTTTGTCCTAGCTCAGCAAAAAGAATAAAACTCAAAGGGCATATGATGAAAAAGATAGTCGCGCTAGGTCTGTTTTTTGTTGCGCCATTCTTATCTGCAAGTACGATCGTATTTAGCAGTAGCCAACAACCTAGTGTCACATTAAAACTGGAAGAGATTCAATCTTTACCAACCACCAGCTACACAACCACGCTGCCTTGGATCCCTGCTTCTTCTGAATTTCTTGGGGTCAAACTTAGCACGCTCCTCACCCACGTCTATGGCAAAGTGCCAGAACAAGTTGATGTCAGTAGCTTGAATGACTATCACTAGACACTGTCTCGACAAGACATTCTTAGATACCAACCAATACTGGCTTACCAACAAGATCAACACTATATAAAAGTCAGGAATAAGGGGCCATTTTGGGTAATATACTCTCTTAGTCTCTATCCTGAGCTCAACTACAATAAATATCACGCGCAAATGGTCTGGCAAGTAAATGAGATGAAAGCAAAATAATAAGAATGAAGTTATCAGAACCCACCTATCAAAAGCAGAGAGCACCACAATACTCTACAACCAGTAAAATGTTGCTTGTGGTGTTTGCCACTTCTTTGCTTCTCGCAAATGTATTGCTTCTGCAGCAGACACGCGCACTGTCACAAAACTTTAATAATGAGCAAAAACAAGCAACCTGGTTTTTATTCCAACTATCTAAAGAGCTTTCGGAACTTGTCGGAGAAGCGAGACGAGTCGATGAAAATGTATTAAATATCGAAGGTGCAGAGCTGCAATATGAACTGGCCTGGAGTAGATTCGATTTATTAATTAGTAGTAATGAAGCCTACACTTTTTTCTCTCGAAATAATATGCATCAGTATTTCATTGATCTTTTTGAGGAATTTCAGGGTCTGGAAGCGCAATTAGTTGAAGCAAGAACTGGCGATAGCCAAGCTGCGGCTCAATTTTATCGATCCACTCAAACACTGTACTTAAGCTTGGTCGATTTCGTTAATCAGAACTTTCGCCTAAGCAGCAAAGTCTATGAAGCACAGAAAGGAGAAACGCAACGGTTAATGCAAGCGCAGTATATGCTGTTTGCTACATTCGTTTTGTCGATCCTGTCTCTGACTTATTTCTTTTATCGTGAATCCCATTTCCATAGAAAACTGGCGCTCAGCGACCCACTGACTCATCTTGGAAATCGCAATGCACTATTTATCAACCTGAATGAGCTCACTCAAGAGAAAAGGCCTTTTTCTCTGTGGATTTTAGATTTAAATGGTTTTAAAAGTGTCAACGATACACACGGTCACCAAGTGGGAGACACCGTACTGCGTGAAATTGCTAGACGGCTTAAATCTATGGCGTTGAATGATTTTACCGTCTATCGCATGGGAGGCGATGAGTTCGCCGTCATCCTCGAAGGGGAGCATGTTGATGAAGAAGGCGTTCGTGAGCATATCAATGCGGTATTTGATGCGCCAATACTAAACTCCGACAACGTCGCAACACTATCAACCAGCGTGGGCTTAGCCCAATACCCAAAAGACAGTAACAATGTTGACTTTCTTATCAGCATAGCGGATAAGCGCATGTACAAAATGAAATTTCAACGTTAAACGGTATTTATGATGAGAAAGTTCATGCAAATACTGCTTCTACTGGCAGTCATTGCGGCAGGTGTATTGGCTTGGGTATTTATTCCATCGCACGAAACCATCGGGCAAAAAACGCTTGAGCAGGCACTCAACGACGACTACAGCCTCGTTGGGCATCGAATCTACTCAACCGATCCGGATGCTGGCAACCGATTCGGCTACTTCGTATTGGCAACGGGACAGAGCATTGAAGAGCAAGAGCCGTTTTTGGTCACTTCGGATCAGTTTATTCGCATGGAACAAACGGGTGATAACACCTTGTCTGTGACCGTCAATGGCCGTATCTACCAATACCACAACGACTTGTGGGTACCAAAATCGGATGGAAAGTTGCAGCACTTTTTAGTCAGCGCAACCGCTAAGTACGTGCGCTAAAAAACGGGAACATTACTACCCCATCCCACCACACACAAAAAAAACAAAGCCCCGCATGTACTGCGGGGCTTTTTACGTTAAGAAGAAAGTAACATCGAAAGGAGGGCGTTACTTCGCTAACACTTTCTCTTTAATCACTTTGAGTACCCCAGCCTCTTGGTTGCTTGGCGCAGAATAACGAGCGATTTTCTTAATCTCTTCATGCGCGTTAGCAACCGCGTACGAATGCTCACTGACTTGCAGCATTTCGAGGTCATTGAGGTAATCACCAAACGTCATGGTTTCTGCCGGAGTAAAATTCATCGACTCTTGAAGATGCTGAATGGCCGCGCCTTTAGACGCTTCGGCATTCATCACATCCAGCCAAATTTTTGCGCTCACCACGACTTTATGCGTTGCGCCAAACTTCGCGTTCATGGTCGGGAACAGGAGCTCTTCCGAACCGTCAAAGTGACAAATTGCCACCTTAATAAACTCGTCTTCGACCTCAAGCAAATCCGGCACGTATTCACAGCGGTGGTAGTACTTTTGAAACTCTTCCAGTGATTGCTGATCATGCGTTTCGATGTACGCCGAGCGCTTGCCACACAATACGATGTTCGCCCCGTCAATTTCACGAGCCGCTTGCACAATCTCCGCCACTTCCGCTTTAGGAATGGTGCAACTGTAGAGCTCTTTGTCTTGGTACATCACCAAGGTGCCGTTTTCGGCCACATACAACACTCGATCTTTGATTGGCGCAAACGTGTCTCGCAGGCTGTAATACTGACGACCAGACGCAGCGGAGAACAAAATACCTTGCTCTTCCAATTGCAAAAACAGATCGAAAAACTCTGGATCCAAACGACCGTATTGGTCAAGCAAAGTGCCATCCATATCGGAAGCAATAAATTTGATGCGAACTTGTGACATTAACTAAAACTCTAAATGACGCTGCGAAAATATATCCATGTAAGGTACAGGATCTTGTATGAATCTCAAGTCGGGATGACGACGCCTTTCGCGATTACCAAGGGTGCTGTTTAAAGTAATCTTCACTGTGATCGATGAAGGCTCTCACGGCAGGAGACAAGTGTTTACGCGATGAATATAGCGCGTAAATGTTGAGATCATTTGGCTTCCAATCCGGCAACACCGACTCAAGCTGACCCGATTGCAGATAGATATTGCTCAAATAGGTTGGCAGCATCGAAATACCCATGCCTTGCAAAGCGCCATGCAATAACGCCGTGGCCTCATTGCTGGTTAGGCGACACTCAATTCCCACCGATTCGAACTGCTCGCCCTTAGACAAATGCCACACGTGACGCTCAAAGTTTTTGTAACCCAAACAGTCGTGTGAAGATAAATCTCGCGGATGCGCGATCGCGCGATGAGTTTGCAAGTATTGCGGCGATGCCACCAACACCGATTCACACACCGCAATCGGCTTACCAATCAAAGAAGGATCAGGATCCGACGCAATTCGGATCGCCAGATCGATGCGTTGCTCGGTTAGATCACTCACTGAATCTTGCAGATCAATGTCGATATGCACTTTGGGGTGCTTTTGCATAAAACTGTTTACTGCTGGGATCAACTGTGAGAACCCAAATGAAGTGCTAGACGCGAGACGGATTTTTCCGGACAGCTCACCATCAACGGCAATGTTCGACGTCAACGTATCGGCCTGTTTTAACCAACGCTCAATCTGAGGCAAGCTGCGTTCCCCTGCGGTGGTGAGGGACACCTTGCGCGTGGTGCGGTGTAACAAACGAGTTTGTAGCCAGTTCTCCATCGCCTCTACATAACGAGTCACCATTGGCCGAGACATATCTAACCGCTCTGCGGTCGCGGTAAAACTGCCAGAATACACCACATCCACAAACACTTTTGCTGCCGTTACTCTGTCCATATATTTGCTCGAAATAAGAAATAGTGATGCACATTATTGTGTATTTTTCCGAGCGTATCAATTTCCTAATATTGCTCCCGTTCCCAAGCCATCGTCGCTTGGCCCCAAATTCTTTAGGAGCTTATTATGAAAAAATTCACTTTGATTGCTGCATCCATTTTAATGGCAAGCCCTGCCCTAGCGGCAAACCACTCTCCCCTTACTCTTGAGGTTTACAACGCCGACGGTAACAGCTTCCACGTTAACTCAACCTTGGTATACGGTAAGACTGATGCCATGGTCATCGACACTGGCTTCACCAAAGCTGACGCGATGCGCATTGCCGCCAAAGTGTTGGACTCAGGCAAAACGCTTAAAACCATTTTCATCAGCCAAGCGGACCCAGATTACTACTTTGGCGCAGAGGCCTTACACCAACAGTTCCCTGATGCGCAGATCATCACAACGCCAGCGGTTCAAAAAATTATTAAAGAGAAGTTGGCTGGAAAGTTGGCGTACTGGGGACCAAAGCTTGGCGCAAACGCACCGGTAAAACCAGTAATCCCTGTCGCGTACGACAAAGCATCATTAGAGCTAGAAGGTCATAAGATTGAAATCCGTGGTAACCATGGCACATCAGCACACCGCCCTTACCTATGGATTCCAGATAACAAAGCGATTCTAGGTAACGTAGCCGTGTACTCAAACGTGCATTTATGGATGGCAGATGCCGCTGACCAAACCGCTATCAATGCTTGGGAGCAGCAGCTTAGCGAGATGCTTGCGCTTAAACCTCAAGTGGTCATTCCTGGTCACATGAAAGCAGGCACAAAGCTGAACGCAGACACCATTCGCTACTCGCAACAATACTTGCAGGATTTTCAGCAAGCGAAAAAACACAGCAATAACAGTGCTCAACTCATTGACACCATGTCAGCGAAATACCCAGAAGCTCAATTGCCAATCGCGTTAGAAATCGGTGCGAAAGTGCATACTGGTGAAATGACATGGTAACCGTGCATTACTTCTTCGATCCCATGTGTGGTTGGTGCTACGGGGCATCACCACTCATCGAAGCCTTGATGGACACCTCTCAATTTAAGGTCGAGCTTCATCCCGGCGGCATGATCGAGAAACGCGAGATTGAACCTGAATTTCGTCAGCACATCATCAACAGTGACGCTCGTATCGCAACCGAAACCGGAGCAACGTTTGGTGAAGCATATCTGCAACGCGTGAAAAGCGAAGATGCGTTTGTTCTTGATTCTTACCTACCAACACAAGCGATCTTGAGTGCGGAGAAAATGGGGCTGAATCCATGGCACATGCTCAAGGCCATCCAATCCGCGCATTATCAGCTCGGGTTAAAAGTGGATGAAGCATCGACGCTCAAAGCCATTGCAGAATCGCTAGGTTTAGCAAGCGATGCGTGGGAGCAAAACATGACGTTAAGCGAAGCCGAGCTAGATGAGAGAATTCGCTCTAGCCGACAGTTGATGCGCCAGTTACACGTTGGTGGTTATCCAACCCTGATTGTAGAAGTAAATGGCGAGTACTTGACCTTGCCGCACTCGGCCTACTACGACAGACCGGCACAGTGGAAGCTTGCATTACAAAAACTGCAATAAGCTCTTCCCCACTCGCTCTTGTTCTTAATCCAAGAGCGAGTGCCAACACCAAACATGGCAATCCTGACTCAAACAGGTACAATCCTCGCTCGAATTTTTACTCGCGCGGATACCCACCATGCACTCGCCTGAACATTGTTTTACTCGTTTTACTGCTGATACTTCTGACTATGAATTACCAACGCAGTTTACGTTTCCGTTCTACTACACGCCGCATCCTCTTTGCGTTATGGCCGCAAAGCAATTGCAACAGCACCTATTAGCGCAAACCGACTTCGAACACGATTTTGGTTTAGTTAATGAAGAAACGGGGCGAGGCAAAATGTTTGGCGTATTGCTGGTAAAAAGCCCTCAAGGCGAGCTCGGCTTTTTAAGTGCATTTTCTGGCAAAATTGCTGACCAAAACTTGATTCCAGGATTTGTCCCTCCTGTGTACGACATGCTGACCGATGAAGGCTTCTTCCGCGCAGAAACGGATGCCATCAACGCCGCCAATGCGGAGTACAAAACCTGTGCTGCGAATCCGGAATTGGCAGATCTTAAAGCGCAAATCCAAGCCGACCGAGCCGCTTATCAGCAAGAAGAGCAAACACAGCGCCAAGTGATGATAGACGGCCGCGCCGCACGCAAACGACAGCGCCAACAGGGAGAGCAAACGCTCAATGCCGATGATCTCAAAATCTTGTTGGATGAATTGGGTAAGCAAAGTGTCGCCGAGAAAAATGTTCTCAAATACTTAAAGCAATCGTGGGATGAAAAGCTTGCAATCAAAGAAGCGCGCTTGGCCGAGTTAGAGCAGCAACTTGCTCACCTTAAAGAGCAGCGCAAAACGCTCTCCAACGCTTTGCAGCACAAATTGCATAAACAATACCGCTTCCTAAACAACCATGGCGAAGCACGCGACTTGGTGGACATTTTTGCGGACACCACAAACCCAACCCCACCAGCAGGTGCGGGGGAATGTGCTGCGCCAAAACTGCTTCAATACGCGTTTAAACACGGATTCAAACCACTGGCGCTGGCAGAATTTTGGTGGGGTGTGTCGCCAAAGTCTGAAGTTCGCCAACACAAAAAATTCTACCCATCGTGCAACAGCAAATGTCAGCCGATTTTGGGCCATATGATGCAAGGGCTGGATGTCGAACCTAACCCATTGGCGGAGAATTGGGCAGAAGACAAAGAGCTAGAGATAATCTACCAAGACGATGCTATGGTCGTCGTCAACAAGCCCTCGGGCTTACTTTCAGTGCCAGGTAAAACCATCAAAGACTCTGCTTATACGCGCCTACAAACGATGTTCCCTGATGTGGAAGGGCCGTTTGTGATTCATCGCCTCGACATGGCGACCTCTGGCATTTTGGTGTTTGCCTTAACTAAGCGCGCGAACAAAAGTCTGCAAAAACAGTTTATGGCTCGCGGCGTACAAAAACGTTATATGGCACTGCTCGAAGGCGTATTGAACGAGCCGGAAGGGGAAATTTCACTGCCAATGCGTGGTGACCCAGATGACCGCCCACGTCAACTGGTGTGTTTTGAGCACGGGAAACATGCAGAAACCTACTGGCAACTGATTGAAGTCAAAGATGGACGCAGCAAGGTATACATGTATCCGAAAACCGGGCGAACTCACCAACTACGTGTACACAGTGCTCATCACATGGGGTTAAACATGCCAATGGTTGGTGATGGTTTATACGGCGAAAAAGCGAATCGCTTACACCTGCATGCTGAGATGCTAGAGCTGGATCATCCATACAGCAAAGAGCGCATGGTGTTCAGAGCTGAGTGCGAATTCTAACGTCTTCCAGATTTTAAATAACAAAAAGGCACTGACTATCAGTGCCTTTTTTGGTTTCTAACAACAGAATAAGCGTGATGCGTGATACAGCAAACCGTTAGCTCACCTTAAACTTGGTCCACACCTGAGAGCGCCAACGCCTTGCCATGATGATACCACGCACCCATTCATCGAGAGCGATTGCCATCCAAGCCCCTAAAACGCCATAACCCATGTGGATGCCAAAGATGTAGGAGAAAAGCACGCCTAGTCCCCACATACTCAAAATCCCCATTTGCACTGGGAACTTGATGTCACCCGCGCCTTTCAGCCCCGCGATAAAAATCAGGTTAAACACACGTCCGGCTTCGAGCAAAATTGAGCCCATGACTAACGAGCCTGCCAATGCGAGTATTTCCGGTTGATCAGTAAATACGCTCAGAATCTCTTCTCTAAACAGGTAAATCAGTGTGGTTGCCGCCGTTGATGCCACAAATCCCACTAAGAAGTAGATTTGTACGCGTTTTAAAATGCTGCTCACCCAACCTTTACCGATGTAGTAACCAGTCTGAATTTGCGCAGCCTGACCAATTGCCAACGCGAAAGCAAACGAGAAACGGGCAATGTTTTGTGCATAAGTGAAAGCCGCCAACGATGCCGTCCCCATTTGCACTACAAAGTACACAATGCAGATTTGCGCCACGTTGTAAGACAGCACTTCACCCGCGTTCATACCGCCGATTTTTAAGATTTTTTTGTAAATCTCTGCGGGTACTTGTTTCATGGTTGACATTGGTAGTTCAATGCTACTGCGTGCGAGAATAAACCATAACATTAACGTACCGATGACTTGGCTGACGACGGTTGCTATTGCTACACCTTGCACACCATACACAGGTAAACCGAATGGCTGGTAAAGCGCAATGTAGTTACCAATGATGTTGAACACACCCGAGATCAAGTTCACCACCATTGGAGAGCGTGAATAGCCATGGCTACGCAGAATGGTCGTAAAAACAACGCCAATCGTAACGTTAAACGTCATCGCACCGCTGATCAGCAGATATTCACGTGCGTATTGCTCGACTTGTGCCTCCAAACCGTAATATGGGAGCAGGAATATCGCGCCAAGCACAGCAATCACACTCAATAGCACACCGATGATCACAGACAGCGCAATACTTGCAACGCCGACGCTCACAGACTCTTGCTCTCGCCCTGCGCCATTGTATTGGGCAATCAAAATCCCCGTTCCGCTGCTGACAAACGTCGAAACGATGATTAAGAAAAAGGTAATCTGCGTGATCACACCAACAGCGGATACCGCTTTGTCTGAGTAGCCACTCAGCATGAACACGTCACTGGTTCCTAAAGCCGTCCGTAGCAAAATTTCGACAAGAATCGGCCAAGCTAACGCCACAATGGACATTCGCTGGTTGATGTTCTGGCTTTTAGGCATGTTTGTAACCTTTCCTACAACTAAAAACTGCCCCACAAAATGTGTGAAGCAGTTTGGAAAAAGAGTAACTCGAATGAAGCTCGATATGAGGTCGTGATTTAGCGCGGATTCTAGTCGCATATTGGTCACAACGACAACAATATTTCGCTCTGTTTCGGAAAAATATTTCTAATGCTTTTTCACAACGAAAAACTCATTGACGGAACTTAGAGGTCGTCGATTGACGAACAATGAGCTCAATAAGTAGAAGGCGCCATTCATGCTACTCCCAACAGAGTTGAGTCAGGATAGATCCTGAAAATACGGCGGTGGAAATGCATTACTTTGAATTATTAATCGAACCATCTGAAGCCATAAAGATCCGCCATGGAAAACTTTATAAGCCTTTGTTGTGCTTTGAGCACTCTCACCAAACCACACTTCTAAGCCCATACTAAAAATGACTGACATCACATTTGGAAACTTTGTTGTTCTATTTATCGCTAAAATACCGCCTAGAATAAGCGTACACGTTAATTAAGCAAGGATACGTAATGTCGACATTGGCTGGAGCACGCTTAGAGGAAATGGCGGATATCCGCTCAACAAGAAAAAAGAAAATTGTCTTTTTATGCTCCAGTATCGCCGCGGCATGTTTAACTTATGGCTCCATTGCTCAATTGTTTGAGGATAATTGGGGATTAAGCTTTTTCCATGCTCTGTGTGCCTTAGCCTGTTTAGGTATCAGTTATGTGATAAAGGTTCAACGACATCATCAATATGCCGACCTATGGCTGAGTGCAGTTTTGATGTTCGAAGGGTTATTGCTACTTCTGTATAACGATGCCCCCTCAGGCAAACTGCTATGGCTATACCCCATTGTCGCCACTCTGGTGCTGATCAATGAGTTTAAAGTCGGTCTGCTGTTTAGTGGCACCTATATCTTACTGATCTTTTTTGGCGTCGTTTTTTTAGATCGGCTACCAACAGCCAGTGACATCATAGAACGACGATTTATGCTGACCCTAATAGCGACTGCATTTGTGTGCCACACATTCTCGTACTACTACACAAAAGTCCTCAACTACATTCAAACACTTTATCGTGAAGGGATTGAAGAGTTGGCGTATTTTGACCAACTCACAGGGCTTGCCAACCGCTGGAGCTTTGAAACTTGGGCGCGAGCAAAGCTCGATGAGATCAACCATTCATCTGATGACAGCATCACTGCTCTGGTCTTCCTAGATATTGATAACTTCAAACATATTAACGACACATACGGACACGATATTGGTGACCAAGTGCTTCAAGCCTTTGCAACTCGATTAAAAAACAATGTTCGCCATAAAGACAGAAAAACCGACAAACACGACTACTCCATCGCTCGATTTGCGGGCGACGAGTTTGTGCTCATGCTGTACGACATAAACAGTAAAGATGACCTCGACAGCATTTTGAAGCGTATTGTGAATCTATTCCCAAAAGGCTACCGAAGCTACGATATGATTAACGAGTTAACAATGAGTGTGGGCGCTGCTATCTACAAACAAGATGCGAAGGATTTATCTGAATTGACTCGGTGCGCAGATAAAGCAATGTATGCGGCTAAACACACAGGGAAAAACCAATACGCGTATTACGAACACTGCAATACCGAAGAGAAGTCAGCCTCTGAAACGCCGGCTGTGTCAGAAGCTTGCTAACGGTTAAGCGAATACATGCATCACCCATAGCCCCAGCACCAGAAATACGATTAGCCACACAGCTTGCAGCACTCTGCTCGGCTTATCTTGCTGGCGACCGAATTGGCCTTTAAACGCACGGTCCTTCACTTTGCCCATTAAGCCTTTTCCTAGAGCACGTCGATAGAATTCACGTCTCTTATGGGCTGCATTGGCGACCTCGGTAAAACGATGTCTTTGCTCATTGGTGAGATCTTTGTCCTCGTAACGAGGAGGGAGATCAGAATGCTTGCGTTGTACTGCCATCACTTCCTCCCTGGTCGATGGGTACATTTTTATTAAGTATATACCCAAATAACCAAAAGATGCGTTATAAGTGAAGGACATAGACGAAAAAACCACCCGAAGGTGGCTTTGTTACAGGCAAAAAGGACGCTTTAGAAGTACTCACATAAATACGCAGTCGCGTCTTTCACTTGAAGCTCAAATGAGGAGTTCCCTTCCACTTCAAAAAACTCACCACTTTGGTAAGTCGTCCAATCACTCTCGCCGACACGCTTGACCACAAGTGCACCTTTTACAACCGTCATACGCTCAGGCGCTTGAGTGCCGAACGTGTATTCACCAGGAAGCATTACACCAACGCTAACGTCCTGATCATTCTGGTTAAAGCCTAGTGATTTTACACTACCTGCAAAATAGCTATTTTCCTTAATACTCATTATTGGTTTCCTTATCAAAAGTCCGCTCTTTTTTACCTTGTTTCTTCCTGTTACTCAAGCTCTGAAAGCCATTAAGCTCAACGTTATAAAGCACATCCTTTGCTACTGAGCGAGGCCACCTTTTTCTAGGCTTAACCAGACGACGTAATTAGTGAGATAAAGTCGGTGAATTAGTTAACGCTAGCAAACAATAAAACCATCAATAAGAGTGTATCCGAATGTAAAAGTGGACATTAGATCATAATTTCTTAGTCTTAATGGCGGGATTGTTTGTTTTTGAGAAGGAAGGTTTCCACCATATTAAAAAAGGGAAGAAAAGTAAACCAATGACGGACTCAGCTCGCCGAAGGCGGAAAACAAGACAGGAACCAAAACTTTCATTTTGGGCTCGCCACCAATCCAAAGTCCTCAAAAGCGCATTTGCCGTTTTCGGGGTGGGTCTTTTGACGTTTTTCAGCTATCAAATCCACCTATCCTATCAAGACCATATTGACCCGGAAAAAGTCTACGGCGAGTGGATTGAGATCGGCGCGCCACCTTACCAAACAGAACGTCTGACTTTCACAGAGGATGGGGTATATCGAAACCATCGACTCATCACGACAGAATTTGAATTCGATGGAAAGGTCATCACGTTGAACACTGGATTAGGAAAAACCGCGTACCAGATCTCGGGCTCTCACCTTTCACCTCAGATTCGCCGTATTGAGCCTCTTATTCCAGATCAACGATTCATCCGTAAGGGATTTGAGCATACCGTTCAAGGCTCAGAAACCGGAGCGGCTTCAAAACGTCGCGCTGCATTAAGTGAACATTTCAGCCGTGACTAGCACGTCTTCACGGCTATTTCTCCTTTCAACTCTCTTTCTACTTCAATGAAACAAAACCTTAATAAACAATGAAATAAGGTATTCATCGCATTTATCCCACCCGATACTGAGTAAACAATAATTTTAGTTTCTGCTGAGATTTTATAAATTATTGACTCAGTCTGACACTTTCTGTGTAACAGAGTGCGAGTTTTAGTTAAGTTCTCTCAAGTGCCTCGAAAACCGTCTTAATTTTTTTTGACGAAAAAAAACTCTCTGAAATGCTGAGTGTGATGCTTTTGCACATGGAGTAAATCCAATCATCTTATCTGGTGCAAGAGCAGCCTATGTTCTAGGTAGAACATGAATCCAAGGATTGAGAGAGAAGTTATGATTCGATTTAACCTATGTGCAGCTGGCGTTGCTTTAGCACTATCAGGTGCTGCAGTTGCGGCTCCAACCGCACCAAGTATCGATATGTACGGTTCCAACAACCTTCAGTTTTCTAAAATTGAACTCGCGATGGAAACCACGTCAGGCTACTACGACATGGTGAAATACCATGAGCAAGCGAAGATCACTGTTAAGTTTAACCAGTGGAGTGGCACGCCAGGTGATACTTACAACGTCTATTTTGATGGTGCAAAAGTAGCAACCGGCCCAATCACTGGTAGCCAAACAACAGCGACATTTGAATATGGTCAGGGCGGCCTATACCAAATGGAAATCGAGGCGTGTGATGCGACAGGTTGTGCGAAAAGCGCACCAGCTGAAATCACGATTGCAGATACCGATGGTTCTCACTTGAAGCCACTGACGATGAACGTTGATCCAAACAACAAAACGTACAATACCGATCCAAGCGTCGTGATGGGTACGTATTTTGTTGAGTGGGGCATCTATGGTCGTGACTACACGGTCGATAACATGCCAGTCGACAACTTGACTCACATCCTTTACGGTTTTATCCCAATTTGTGGCCCAAATGAGTCTGTGAAGTCTGTTGGCGGCAACAGCTTCAATGCACTACAAACCGCTTGTACAGGCGTGCCTGACTACGAAGTCGTGATCCACGATCCTTGGGCCGCTTATCAGAAGAGCTTCCCACAAGCTGGTCATGAATACAGCACACCTATCAAGGGTAACTACGCAATGCTAATGGCATTGAAACAACGTAACCCTGATCTAAAAATCATCCCATCTATCGGTGGCTGGACGCTGTCTGACCCATTCTTCGATTTCGTAGACAAGAAAAACCGAGACACATTCGTCGCATCGGTTAAGAAGTTCCTGAAAACTTGGAAATTCTACGACGGTGTTGATATCGACTGGGAATTCCCAGGTGGCGGCGGTGCAGCCGCGGATAAAGGCGACCCTGTAAACGATGGCCCGGCTTACATCGCACTGATGCGTGAATTGCGCGTAATGCTTGATGAATTAGAAGCTGAGACAGGCCGTACTTACGAGCTAACGTCAGCTATCGGGGTCGGTTACGACAAGATTGAAGACGTAGACTATGCAGATGCGGTTCAATACATGGACTACATCTTCGCGATGACTTACGACTTCTATGGCGGTTGGAACAACGTTCCTGGTCACCAAACTGCGCTTTACTGTGGTTCATTCATGCGCCCTGGTCAGTGTGACGGTAGTGGCGTTGATGAGAACGGCGAACCGTACAAAGGTCCTGCTTACACAGCAGATAACGGCATCCAGCTTCTTCTTGCTCAAGGCGTTCCTGCGAACAAGCTAGTACTTGGTACAGCAATGTACGGTCGTGGCTGGGAAGGCGTAACTCCAGATACGCTAACCGATCCAAATGACCCAATGACAGGTACTGCAACAGGTAAACTGAAGGGCAGTACAGCGCAAGGTGTTTGGGAAGATGGCGTAATCGACTACAAAGGCATTAAGTCATTTATGCTAGGTGCCAACAACACTGGCATTAACGGTTTCGAGTACGGCTATGATGCACAAGCAGAAGCACCATGGGTGTGGAACCGCACAACGGGTGAGTTGATCACATTTGATGACCATCGCTCAGTGCTAGCAAAAGGTAACTACGCGAAGTCTCTGGGTCTTGCGGGTCTATTCTCTTGGGAAATCGACGCGGATAATGGTGACATTCTCAACGCAATGCACGAAGGTATGGCTGGCGGTGTAGTTCCTCAACCAAACCGTAAACCAACCGCAGCTGCTGGCGCAGATAAATCTGTAACTGGCCCTGCAAGTGTGGTTCTAGATGGCAGCCTATCGAAAGACTCTGACGGCACTATCGCAAGCTACGCTTGGGAGCAAGTCTCTGGCACTGCAGTGGTACTAGCAGGCGCCAACACTGCGAAAGCAAGCTTTGATGCAGCAGAAGTTACCGTTGAGGAGCAATTAACTTTCAAGCTAACGGTGACTGACAACGAAGGTGCAACGGCATCTGACCTTGTTGTAGTAACTGTGAAGCCAGCAGGTGTGGTTGACCCAGCGAACAATGCGCCAGTAGCGCAAGTTGTTGCTCCAGCAACAGCAAACGCTGGTGACGTTGTGGTTGTAGATGCGTCAGCCTCTAGCGATGCAGACAACGATACTCTTACTTTCAACTGGACGCTTCCTCAAGGTTTGAACGCAACGGTTGAAGGTTCTAAAGTAACTTTCACTGCTGCTGAATACCCGCAAGACACTAGCCTAAGCTTTACCGTAAGTGTGAGCGACGGCAAAGCGTCTTCAACGGCAAGCGCAACTGTTGTTGTTGCACAGCATACCACCGATCCAAACCCAGGCACCTGTGACAACGCATGGGATGCAAGCGCAGTGTACACAGGCGGCAACCAAGTCACTCATGCAGGTAAAACTTGGGAAGCGAAATGGTGGACTCAGGGTGACGATCCTAGCCAATCTGGCGAATGGGGCGTTTGGAAAGAAGTTGGCGTAGCTAACTGTAACTAAGCCCAACCTTGCAGACTTTCTGTAAAGTTAACGATCAAAGGACAGCTTCGGCTGTCCTTTTTTGTTTTTATCTCATAACGAGAAAAGCGATACCATAGACGAAAAACCATCCGAGGTATTGCTTTCAAATCGAATTAGCCCAAAACGGACCGAGCCAATTAGCAAGCATGAAGATTACCAAGCACGATCGAGTAAACGGTCAAAACTACTGAAGACTTGTCCACACTTCATCACTCGGCCATGGCCTTGACCTTGCGTTGTCACTAACTCAACATTTTCAATCTCTTCAGCGGCTTGTGCAGAGATACTGTACTTAGTGAACTTATCCTGCTCATCATGAACAATGATGGCTGGAGACGAGCGCTCAGCCAAACGCTTCAGCGGATCAATTGACTGTAATGGGTAACCAAATTGATCTTCAACTTCAGAAACTACGGCATTAAAAAGCTTCATCGAATAACCTGAACGAGCAATGCTACCGAATAGGTTCTCTACGTAATTCAATACCGGTGCAATAAGCAGTAAAGGCTTGTTTTCTAATTTGCTATGTCTGCACTCAAGAGCAGAAGCGGTGCCCATGCTGTGCCCAACTAGACCAACAATATCGTCTACCGTATCTAACACATCTTCTAACCCTTTGACAAAACCCGGAATGTGCCCATACTGTCCTTCACTCTCACCATGTGCTGGATGATCGTATGCCAAAGCGGTGAAACCTTTCGACGCAATATGTTCCATCAACGGATAAAACTGACTTGCGGTGCCAGACCAACCATGAGTTAACACCCAAATAGGTCCAGAGCCCAAAGTGTAGGTTTTGATAATGCCTGCATGCCCTTTAATTTCACCCTTGGCAAGTCCTTGAGGTTCGGTGTTTTTAGGTGCTGTGCGAGCAGGTGTCAGGAGCAACTTACGCGCGGTATTCTTTGCATGTGACGGGGCAAGTGTGTGGTGTAAACGCGTACTGATGTTCACCAAACTGCGCTTAATACTGAAACGTTGCGATGTATTAAAGTAAATTTTTTCACTCATGATTATGTCCTTAACTATCAGCCACGCACAAAAAATAGAACGATCGTGCTTTTTATGCTGATAAGAAAGAGCGAACTCAGCCGCTCTTTATGATTTTATGTCTACAAATCTGGAAAGCGAATAACTGGTATCAGCCTTTCCAGCGAGAAAATAAGTTGTCGATCCCTTTCCAAAACAGGCGCAAGCTTTCTTCCTCACCTTTAATTGAGTAAAAAACATGCGCACTCAAATAAAGACCGTATAAATCAAACGTTGCTTGGCGTGTATCTAAGTCTGCTGCAAATTCTTGCTTCTCTTTGCCTTTCGTTATTTGGATCTCCAAGTAGCTCAGCCAAGTGTCTATGGATTTACGCAGTCCGGCCTGAAGTGGGCAATCTTTATCTGCCGTGTCATTCCAAGCGTCTAGAAACATACAACTTCCTTGAAATGCGTGGTTCCAAGTCATCCAAGAGTCGAGCAACCCTCGAATTTTACGTTCGATATTGCCATCCTCTGCTTCACGAACAGGCTCAATAACCCGAGCAGCGAACACTTTATTGGCGTGCTCCAATACCGATAGTTGTAAATTCAACTTCGAATTGAAGTGGGCAAACAGACCACTTTTCGACATACCGCACTGCTTGGCTAACTCACCAATCGTAAGACTTTCTAATCCGTCTTCGCTGGCGATCTCAAAAGCCCGTTGCAGAATAAACTCTTTTGTCACTTTTCCTTTTTGCATAATCTTATTTTTAGCACGATCGTTCTTTTTTGCAATCTAGAGTTAACTGGTCTAACCATACATTAGTGTCATTTTCGACTCGCTAATCACGTATTGAGTTGGTTAATGGGTTAATAATTAAGAAGTTTGAAGTAAGTCTTAAATTTAAACACAGCTTCAGTGTAAGCGCGAGTCTGTTGACTTTTTCACGCATTCATTCAGCCACAACCTGCTACTTTCACCTAAGTTTTTTTTATTTAGGTAAGTAATGTAATGGCAAAGAAACAAAAAATAGCCAGCTTAGAGTTTGCGCGTATTATTGCGATGTTTGCAATTATAGGATTGCACTGCCAGATGGCCCTGACATACTGGCAATGGGATGGAATACCGTGGGTTGGCTATATGCTCAACCAATTGGCTCGTTTTGCTGTGCCACTGTTTTTTCTCATTTCTGGTTATCTTATCCAGCCCAAGCTAAGCCGCGCACCTATCGAAACACTAAAAAACTACGCCAAACCACTGATGAAGGTTTGGCTCATTTGGAGCGTGATCAGTTTATTGATGCCATTCCAGTGGCAAACTGTCGCTGAGGCGGGGTATCTCACCGAAAGGCAGGGCTACTGGGGCTACTTAATGTCGACCCCGTTCAATTCACTCGTCGAAGGCGGGCTCGTTCACCTGTGGTTTATTCCAGCTCTGGTCATTGCCGTTGCCTTAATTGCCTTCCTCGTGCATATCAATATGGCTCAATTGGTACTGCCAACCGCCGTATTGCTATACATATACGGCGTGTTTGCTGGCAGTTATTCGACCATTACCGATCTGCCAGCGCCTTTCTTTACTCGTAATGGGCCGTTTTTCAGTACTTTGCTGGTAACACTGGGTTATCTAGCACGAGAAGAACAGTGGCGATGGTCGCGAAACAATACGATTCGATGCATTCTTCTTGGTATGGCGCTGCATTTTGGTGAAGCTTATTGGCTAATGCAACACGAGGTCGCTTTTAATTCTCACGACTTCCTGTTTGGTACTGTTATCTGGGCCGTGGGTGTCTTCATGTGGCTCTTAGTCCACCCACATTTTGGCGATATGCCTTGGGTATTCAAACTATCTCCTAGCGTGTTAGGCATTTATGTTAGCCATCTGCTTGTGATAATTATTATGATGAATGTCGCTGAATTTATCGGGTTGCAACACCTCGCGAAAGACGCATTTATTTATCCTGCAACGATTGTCGCAACCATAATACTTGTGAAAGCAATTGAGGCTTCGCCGTTGAGAAAATGGCTGCTGCGCTAAATCCATTCAGCGCTCGATATAGCTAGCTCTAGCTCAAAAGGGTTAGAGCTAGCCAGTTAAAAATGAGATTTCTCTCTCACTGACCAATTTTTGACTTTCTAATCCTTCAGAATTTGCCGTCACTCACAAAAAACATTGTTCATTTCCTTTAAATTGGCTCGACTATTACAACATTGCTCATTAAACGGAGGCTGTATGTGGGCAGGTCAAGGACTCGTTCCTTTTTTAGAGATTAGCCATTGGTTAACTTACGGTTTGTATGCCGCTGTGGTTTTATTTGGCGCAGCAAGCATTGCGTCACTCAGAAAATAGTGGCGCACACTATCATTTCCTAACTCCTACTGTTAATTCGAGCTCTCTCACAACTAACTCATTAATTTGTGGCTAATATTTCTCCAACCAGACAAAGGAGAAATGTCTATGCCAATCTATCCAATTGTGGCTTTCTGCTGTTTGTTATTCTCTAGCGCCACCTTTGCTGCCCCCACCAATGAACTGAACCTTGTTAATTCTGGTGTCGGCTACGCGGCTCTCATTATCTTTTCGATTGCTTACATACTGGTTATGTTGGAAGAGTATCTGAAAATGAGAAAATCCAAGCCTGTGCTGCTCGCTGCAGGGTTAATTTGGATTCTGATTGGCTACACCTTTGCTCAACACAACCAGCCAGAAATCGCCAAATCCGCACTAGAGCACAACTTGTTGGAATACGCGGAACTGCTGCTGTTTTTGTTAGTAGCGATGACTTACATCAATGCTATGGAAGAGCGCAAACTCTTCGATGCCTTACAGGCGTGGATGGTCGGCAAAGGCTTTGGCTTCAAAAAGCTGTTTTGGCTGACGGGGTTTCTCGCCTTTATTATTTCACCGATTGCCGATAACTTAACCACAGCCCTCTTGATGTGCGCTGTGGTGATGAAAGTCTCTGGTGATAATCCTAGATTCGTGAATCTTGCCTGTATCAACATTGTTATCGCTGCCAACGCTGGCGGTGCATTCAGCCCATTTGGTGACATTACGACCCTGATGGTGTGGCAAGCCGGGCATGTCAGCTTTGCTGAATTCATCCCGTTATTCGTCCCGTCACTGGTGAACTATTTGGTTCCTGCATTTTTGATGTCACTCTTTGTTCCAAACACCAAACCGAATACGATTCACCAACACGTAGAACTTAAACGCGGCGCGAGACGTATTGTCGCACTATTCATTCTGACGATTGCCACCGCAGTCTCTTTCCACGCTTTGCTGCACTTCCCACCCGTTATGGGCATGATGATGGGCTTGGCTTACTTACAATTTTTCGGCTACTTCTTACGCCAAACACTCAAACATTCCTTGGCAAAAAAAGCGGCCATGGCAATTGCCAATGGCGACGATCACGCATTAAAACGCTTAGGTTCAGTCGTTCCGTTTGACGTGTTCCACCGTGTATCTCGAGCAGAATGGGATACCTTGCTGTTCTTCTACGGCGTAGTGATGTGTGTCGGCGGTTTGAGCTTACTTGGCTATCTCGAACTGGTTTCAAACGTCATGTACAACCAATGGAATCCTGTCTGGGCCAACGTGATGGTTGGTGTTCTGTCTGCCATCGTCGATAACATTCCGGTTATGTTCGCTGTACTGACTATGGAACCAAGCATGTCGATGGGGAACTGGTTACTTGTCACATTGACTGCGGGTGTGGGGGGCAGCTTGCTTTCAATTGGCTCTGCGGCAGGTGTCGCATTAATGGGAGCCGCGCGTGGTCAATATACCTTCTTTGGCCACCTAAAATGGGCTCCCGTCATCGCCTTGGGTTATGCCGCCAGTATTGCGGTGCACTTGTGGATGAATAGCGGTTTATTTACTTAAAAGCACCTAGAATTAGTCACTTAACTTGCAATGCAACCTAACGGTCGGATGGATGGTTAACGCCATCCATCACTTCGATAGTTCCCAATTCATATGGGTTGACGCCCTCTAAACAGCCGACATTATAGCCGTACTCACTCGGGTCAGAGCGACGCTGATGGTGCGTATAAATACCACATTCGCCACAGAAAAAGTGTTTCGCTGTGCGAGTGTTAAATTGATACTGCTTCAAAACGTCTTCGCCTTGCACGATACGAATACCATTCAGAGGCACAGATGCCACAATCGCGCCGCGACGTCGACACATGGAGCAATCACATCGTCTCGGCTTCTCAATACCATTAGGTAATGCAAGTTCCAGCTCAACTTTTCCGCAGTGACAATTCAGTCGATGTAATGCGTTGATTTGGGTAGTGCCGACTTTCTTAATCATAACTTTTCCTTGTTGTTTTTCTACCTGTGTACATTATGTTAAACAGGCTAGCATCAGCACAATCTTGTCCAAAAACTCGACATTCATCACTTTTCGCGACATTTTATTGGCCGATTTGTTAGTTGCTATTTTGGCAACTGTTTATCTCGTTGGATGGACGTGTTGTCTCCGGCGCGGTTTTTAAACCAAGGAAAAAATTTTATGGATAAAGATCATAGCCTAAGAGAGAACCTCTTGGCTCTGACGCTCGGCAGTGCGTTAGTGTCGCTTGGGGTAATTTTTTTCAGCAAAGTAGGATTGCTCACCGGCGGTACGGCTGGTTTGGCGATCTTCCTTACCAAAGTGAGTGACTTCAGCTTTGGTCAGATATTTTTCGCTCTCAACCTCCCTTTTTATATTTTGTCTGTCATGCGCATGGGATGGCGCTTTACCATTAATACTTTCATTGCGGTCTCGATTGTTTCTTTTGCGGTCGATCATCTGCACCATGTGATTGAAATTTCACGAATCGAACCTTTCTATGCAGCACTTCTAGGTGGTGGGTTAATTGGAATAGGTATGTTGGTGATTTTCCGTCACAAGATGAGTTTAGGCGGTTTTAACATTCTAGCGTTGTACCTTCAGGAACGTTTTGGGATTCGAGCGGGTAAGGTTCAGATGGCGCTCGATTGTGCCATCGTAGTGATGTCGCTGTTCATTGTGGATGTGCACCTTATCGCTCTATCCGTCCTAGGTGCCGTGGCGACAAACTTGATTTTGGCGATGAACCATAAACCAGGACGATACCAGGCAAAAGCGCAAATAGCTTAATCAACATCGTGTAATGAGTGAACTTAAAAATATGAGCCCCGAGCCATTCGCTCGGGGCTTTTTTATTCAACGTTGAGATCATGTCAACGAACTCGTTGTGCAGTATTGCTGCATCCCCACATCCACTTGAGCTTTATATTTCTGGCTAAGATGGAAGTGTACTTGCATCAGCAAATCATGCGCATGGAACAGCTCAAACGCGTCACCACCATTTTGCTGACAAATGGCTTCGCAGCGCTCGGCATGCAGCTTGGCTTGTCCGGCTTCACCCGCTTTGAGTAAACTCATCGCTAAGCGATACTCTGCACGTTCTTCTTGCATCCAACCACCCGCCACTTTCCAGTAATCCAACGCGAGCTTGGCCGCTTCTAGCATCCTCGATTTTTCCACATCCGTGCGCTCAGCCAGCGCTTCATACTGACACGCCAAGTTGTTTGCTGTGATTGCGATAGAGCGTGCTAGCAGCCCTTCAGCATCTTGTGGTGTCATACCTAGCGCGGCTTTCGCCAGCCATTGGCTCGCCAGTTCAAGCTGAGCAAGCGCAGAAAGTTCATTCGAAATCAAAGCGTAAACTCGTCGTTGGTCTTGCTCTTCCAATAATTCCATATTGACAGTGCCATCTACGAAGTAGCGCGCAACGGCAATATTGCGTTGCAATGCCGAACTCTCGGCAACCTTGCGTTCATCAAAGCGCTCTAAACAAGCAAGAAACGGTTCTGGACGCTGGAGGTGCCCAATCGCGGTGTGCAGCATCAATGCGAATATTCGCTCGATGTGGTTAACGTTTTCCACCTCACTCAGAGCCGTTTCCAATTGAGCATAAGTTTGTTCGGGCTGTGTTTCGTGATGCTGCCAACACTCACTCATGAATGCATCAAAATCCGTTTTGAAAGGCATGTCCTTATTATCCTTTTTCTATTCGTATAACGAATATGAAACTCTACACTATCGTTTCCCCTGTGTAGCACGCTTGAATCGCCTCACTTAAAGCGGTGTACCTTGCTCCAACGCAAGTAAACGTTGCTTGCGCTCTACTCCACCAGCATACCCTGTCAATTTACCGCTTTTGCCAATAACGCGATGACAAGGCACCACGATAGAAATAGGATTTTTGCCGTTTGCCAACCCAACAGCGCGCACAGCTTTAGGGTTGCCAATCGCGTTGGCGAGATCTTGATAGCTCCACGTTTCGCCGTATGGAATGGTCGTTAGTGCCTGCCAAACTTGATTTTGAAAATCCGTGCCTGTAGCCGCCAAAGGCAGCTCAAATTCATTACGTAGGCCAGAAAAATATTCATTCAACTGGGTAACAGCTTGGCGCAAAACTGGGTTTTGATCGTCTCGTGCTCCCAGTTCACTCGGCTTAGTGGTGCATGTTTCAAACCAAATGCCAAGCAAGCCCTCAGCGTTAGATTGGATGGTCACCGTTCCTAATAGGCTCGGCATTTCGGTATAAAATGTTTTCATGATTGATTCCATAAGTGAAACGTTGCGTAGCTTCCCCAAGGGGCCGCAGTGTGCGTATTCAGTGATGGGTAACGCTGCATCGCCTTTTTCACCACTAAGTCTTTATCTAAAAAGCAATCGGGGTGAGATTGCCCTCGCAGTTGAGCATAACTGACTGTCCAAGGTCCAATGCCTTTCAAAGCTAGCCACTGCTGGGGGTCGGCTTCTGAGTTGTCCTGCATGAACTGGGCGAAGCGCACTAGCGTCTCTTTACGGCTTTGCGGCATGCGCAAAAAGCTCACGTCGGTATTAGCTATCGCATCTGGTGTCGGGAAAAAGCGTTTTTCTGACTCTCCACTAAGTGTGGTCACCAATAAGTTAAGTTGACCAATCGCCGCTTTAACCGACACTTGTTGGCCTAAAATCGCTCGAACTCCAGCCTCCCATGCATTCCATACACCAGGAATCCGAATACCTTTACTCGACACGAGCCCGGGAGCAACATAATCCAAATGCTGCTCGACAGTACAAATATCGGCGTCAAGATCGAACATACGACGAATGTCAGACACCAAGTTTTGCAGCTTCGTTACATCTTCAATTTCAAACGCTAGCTCTAGGTACCCTTCACCTTTGGTCGCTTTAAACCATGCTTTACTGGTATCCAGACAAACGTTGCGCTGATAACTCTCATCACTCACCAGCTCAACCCCCTCAATCGCTCGTAAACGGTAGAAGTTCAACATGTGCTGCCAATTCAATTCACCTCGATAAGGCAAGGCAATTCGATTGCTACCCATACCGTCAAACTCTTTGCGACGGACTTGAGAAGGCGTCAATTTGAGAAACTTTTGGAAAGCATCGTTAAAGCGGCGTGTACTATTAAAACCGGCGGCGAAGCCTACTTCCGTGACCGACATAGAACTGGAATGAAGTAACTGTTTGGCGAACATTAATTGTTGATATTGCGCATACTGCTTGGGTGACATGCCTAGATACTGCTCAAACAACATACGTAAGTAGCGATCCGAAATCCCAACACGCCCTGCTAGCTCAGACACCGAGTGGTGATGCAACTCCCCTCGATCAATTAACGAAATCGCTCGTTGAAAGGTCGTTTCTACGCCTTTCCATGCCCAGGAACCCGGCGCGCTATCAGGTCGACAGCGCAAACAAGGACGGTACCCCGCTTGGAGAGCTTGCGCTTTATCGGTGAAGTACTCTACATTTTCTTCTTTAGGTAAATTAGCCGGACAAATTGGGCGACAAAATATCCCCGTTGTTTTCACTGCCACATAAAATCGCCCATCAAAGCGGCTGTCTCGCGCGACTCGCGCCTTATGACACTGCTCGAAAGTCAGTGAGGTATGGGGGTGAATAAACATAGTGCTTTCCTTGCTCATGCCTTTTGTCATTTATTGTTCATAGGCATCGTTCAATATAATGTTATTGTAGCTTGCTTAAGCGCCTACAATTAGCCATTTTCGGAACTCAATATTGAGATTTATTGGCATTAGCGCTTTTGTACACTAAAGTTAGATTCAGAACATCACAACAACGTCGGCTAAAGGGAATTGGCATGGACTTACACACTTGCGTAATTGTACTAAGAAACCAAAAGGTTATTACCAGTAAATCCGTAGATCATTCAATTGGAATTATCGAACGAGACTCAGATAACGAGATCTCAGAAATTCAAATTAATGCCACGGATGGACGTAATATTCGAACCTATCACTACAACAATGTAGAGGAGTCACTAGAGAGCTTAATGAACCTCTGACGGTTTTCTTTAACACACCTTTCTCCCTTGTAAATAGCGAAAGCAATAGAGCACAGCAACCTGTGCTCTTTTTTTTGTTTAACAGCAAAAATGTTTATCGAAAATAATGATGGAACCTGATTTAAAACACGACAAAACTGGCATAAAAAACTCATAAAAAACACTCAAGCAACTGATTAAAAATAACAAAAATCCATTATTCAATTTTTTAGAACGAGTTTATCAAAATACTCCCGTTATTTTTATTCTCACCGCCACCTAAACTGTTCTCAACAGCACGGGAGCACACGCTTCCCACTCATTGAAAAGAGTCAGAGGACAGAATCATGAAAGCACTATTACAGAAAATCACCACTTCAAACGCAGGTTACAGCGCACTATCACTTCGCATTCCAATCGGCATTATCTTTATGGCGCACGGCGCACAAAAACTGTTTGGTTGGTTTGGTGGCTATGGGTTAGAAGGTACAGGTCAGTGGATGGCATCCATCGGTTTAGGTCCTGGCGTGCTAATGGCATTCCTTGCTGGCAGCGCAGAGTTCTTTGGCGGCTTGTTCATCTTGCTTGGCCTACTAACTCGCCCAGCAGCCGTTGCTTTAGCGTTCACGATGGTGGTAGCGATATTCTCCGTCCACTTTGAAAACGGTTTGTTCATGGCAAACAACGGTTACGAGTTTGGCTTAGCTTTACTGGCAGCAAGTGTTTCACTGGCGTTTTCTGGCGCAGGTAAGGCCGCGCTAGATAACTTCTTGAACAAAAAACTCTCTTAGGGAGGCTCTATGATTACGGTAAGACATGCAGCAGACCGAGGTCGAGCAAACTTTGGCTGGCTTGATAGCAGACATACGTTTTCTTTCGGTAGCTATTACGATCCTCAACATATGGGCTTTTCTGAGCTGAGAGTCATTAATGACGATGTAGTCCAACCTGGCGCAGGTTTTGATACACATGGCCATCGTGATATGGAGATCATCAGCTATGTGCTGGAAGGTGTTATCGCGCACAAAGACAGCGAAGGTAACGTGAAAACATTACCTGCCGGGGAATTCCAACTCATGTCGGCAGGGAAAGGGATTTACCACAGTGAGTACAATGCGTCGAACCGCGACACGCTGCGCTTTCTACAAATTTGGATTCAGCCAAATACATTTGGAACCAAACCAGGTTATCAGCAAAAAGACTTTGGTCGCACGCCTGGACTAACAACTATCGCGACTCCAACAGGAGAAAACGGTACGCTACTTATTAAGCAAGATGCCACATTACATCAGTTAATTCTTGAACCAAATAGCGAACTTAACTTTGAGATAGAATCGGGTAGAAAGTTATTCGTTCACCAAGTAACGGGAAGCCTTAGCATCGACAATACCACCTTGACGGCGGGCGACGGCGCGAAGGTCGAACAGCAAAGTAAGGTTGTTTTACGCAATACATCGAACGAGAGCACAACCGCCCTGCTATTTGACTTGCCATAACTATCGATTCATCGAGATAAAAAGAAAGCCGCCTGGATTTTCCAAGGCGGCTTTTTAATTTCTCTGACTTTTCACTCAACGCTATTCGTCGGAAGTGCCGGAACCAATTTGCTGAAAACTGTAAGCCGTCAGTGGATCAATCTCTTTGACAATTTCTTCCACTTGCTTAATCGCGTCTACAGACGAGCTAGCTTTACGATAGCTCAAATAGATAGGGCGACACCAATCTTCTACGCCAGACACCTTGTGAAGCTGCCCATTGGCGATAAAGGGCTCTACCAGAGAGATGGGTAAGTAAGCGGCACCGCCCTTCTCTAAAATAAAGTCCAATGCTATACGCGCTGTTGAGGTGCGCAGATACGGAGCCGGGATCTTAGGGTGACGTTCAGAATGTTCTGATGAGAAGCGCGTTCCCCAATCCACATACACGTATTTGTTTTCAAAAACGGTGTCTAAAGAGTCTTTCTCAGTCGATACCAGAACGAGAACAACATCGGCCACTTTTTTGCAGTTAAGCTCATCAGCTTTGATTTGGTCGAACGCAAATGCCATATCTAACGTGCGCTCTAGCAAGCTGCGACTGAGCATTTCCCGCCCCATCACTTCTGCCATGAAGCCATAGCCTCCAAATGAATCTGTGACGACACTTAAACAGTTCTGCAAGTAGGCGTCCCAAATATTTGGCGTACCGCCTAACGTTAATTGCAGCGCTTTGCCATCTTCAAGCGATAACTCTAGCTTCGCTTGTTGCAATGTGGTGACCATCACCTCTGCATAACTGATTAAGCGCTCACCTGCAGAGGTCAACTTTATGTTATTTCGATCACGAATAAACAATTGCGTATCGAAGTAACTTTCCAATTGTTTGATACGTGCGCTCACTGCAGCTTGGGTAATATAAAGATTCTCAGCGGCGCGTCCGAAGTGACGAACCCTTGCCAGCTCTAAAAATGTTCGAAAGACTTTTACATCCATAAACCATCTCCTGGTTAATATAAAACCAGATTAACAACTAATTAAAATCATGACGACAAAAAAGTTTTGTTTTTCTTTTGTTAGCTTTACGCCTAATTTTCGCCGTAGTTCACTACATTCATCAATAACGGTTACAGAGGCTGTTGACATGTCTGACACTGAATTCCGTCATGGCAAAAAACGTTTTTACGACAACGTAAAATTCCCACGCGGCTTTGCAAAGTCTGGCGATTTTACTCTCTCGGAAGAGGAAATCCTAACAATTTATGGGGATACTATGCTTGGCTTAGAGTCAGGCGAATTAACACCTGAAAATAGCGAAGAGAAACACTTCATCAAGGTGCTAGAAAACCCAGGCAAAGCAAAAACAAAACTTGAGCGTACGTGGCTAAAGTACACCCAACTTGCTCGTGGTCGCAAGCGCTTCCACACGCTAAATGGTCGTAATAAGCCTGACGCGACAGAAGATTACATTGAAGAGAGTTTGGTCGAAGACGATTAATAACCAAATAAACTAATTCTCGCCTTTTTCTAGCAGTAGGTAATAGGCGAAAGCTCGTTTGGTTTGACTGAGCGAGCAAAACAAGCTCATTTCTTCTCCTAAAGCCCAAGGGCGCGTTCTCCCAAGGGCTTTTTTAGTATTTAGTGCTAGTCTACTTGGCAAGCATCGCGATCTTTTTCAAAAAGCTCTCTTTCAAGTGCTCTTGGTCGTACTCCAATTGATAGGTATTGTGGAAGCCAACCTTTAGCTCAACACCATTCCCTCGTAAGAAAACGTTGTACCCGTCGTAATCGGAAAACGCTTCTACACCTTCATACATTTTGCCAAATTCGGTTGGTGTACCGTTGTTCATCACACATTCGTAAGCCTGTAGTACTTTGCTCGGATCTAACTCATTTTTCATACCGAATTCCTCACTGGTTTACACATTTCAATTATGGTTAAGGAATGAGCGTCGTGCCATGTCCATCCCATAATATTTGAAGTTCGTGTGCGGTTTCACACTCTGTAGGTTGTTAAAAAACAAGGTTAAGTGCGAAGACAGAACTTAATTTAGATCATAAATTTTATCTATCAATTCGTCAGTTTCATAATGCAATTTCTTTGTAAAAAATCGGCTTATAAAAGCATTTAGATATAAAAACAGTCGATAAAATCAACACTGGTTAAAGAAAAAGCAAAATTTTGACCTAAAACAATAGCAGTTCGTCATTACTTATTTTATAATGCGAATTAATGTTTCGGTACATCGTAAATTCCAATAACTAGGGGCACAAAATGAGACTTATCCCGTTAACTCGAGCAGCACAAGTAGGTAAGTGGGCAGCTGCGCATATCGCTAAGCGTATCAACGACTTTAAACCTACTGCTGAGCGTCCATTCGTTCTGGGTCTACCAACTGGTGGCACTCCTCTAGCAACCTACAAAGCCTTAATCGAGCTTTACCAAGCCGGCGAAGTGAGCTTCAAAAACGTCGTGACTTTCAACATGGATGAGTACATTGGCATCCCTGCGGATCACCCAGAGTCTTACCGCTCGTTCATGTACAACAACTTCTTTAATCACATTGATATCCAAGAAGAAAACATCAACCTACTGAACGGTAACACTGACGATCACGACGCAGAATGTAAGCGTTACGAAGACAAAATTAAGTCTTACGGCAAGATCAACCTGTTCATGGGCGGCGTGGGTAACGACGGTCACATCGCGTTCAACGAGCCAGCGTCATCTCTGTCTTCTCGTACTCGCATCAAGACACTGACTGAAGACACTCGCATTGCGAACTCTCGCTTCTTTGACGGCGATATCAACCAAGTGCCTAAATACGCACTGACTATCGGTGTGGGTACACTGCTAGACGCAGAAGAAGTGATGATTCTGGTAACAGGTCATAACAAAGCTCAAGCACTTGAAGCAGCAGTAGAGGGTTGTGTAAACCACCTATGGACGGTTTCTGCACTTCAACTTCACCCTAAAGCAGTGATCGTATGTGACGAGCCAGCTCAACAAGAACTGAAAGTGAAGACAGTGAAGTACTTCTCGGAGCTAGAAGCGGAAAACATCAAAGGTTTTTAATCCATAGGATGACAGCCTAGATGCACGCTAAAAATACGAAACCCGTGATTGATCACGGGTTTTTTCTTATCTGAACAGCGGGCTTAAGTCGTTAATAAGCTTTAATACCAAACTGACGAAGACGCTTAGGCAGCACTTCATCTAACTTGTCTAGTTCACTCGGTTCGACTTCGATAAGGTTAAAATGATGCTGCTCATAAACAGTACGAATGGTCTCACGGTCAGCCTCAGCCATCTCCCCAGTATCACTTCCCCAAAACTGTAAATAGACTTTACCGCCTGGCAAATAAAAATCACTGGTGACATCTTGGTCAATCGGCAGCTGACGTTCATAAGCGTGCACCACACCAGCCAAGTACAGCCAGTTGTCGATGAGCAACTCCCCCTTCGAGCGCACGTAATGCCCATCTAATGTTCGGTGTTTGGCTTCAAACTTTTGGCGAAAGCTTGAATACGATTTATCCGTGGAGTGTGACTCCGCATCTTGTCCTAAAAATTCAATGACAGACTGCTTAAGACGCTTATTACGCAGCACCACATCGTGCCATACGACAAAGGTATTTTGTGTCTCTTTATCGGTTCTTTGCTGTCCACCAGCGCGTATACCAGCTTCGGTTAAGCTCCAACCCTCTTCGGATTTACTGATCCAACCTAATTCACTTAACAGCTGGTTCATGCGCTTGGCATTGAGCTTAAGCTTCTCACCCAACTGGGTTGCGCTGTAGCTTTTGCCAGACGTCGCAGCAAGCTCGATGTGCAAGTTAGTCGGCCAAACAATGAACTGCCCAAATTTAGGATGATCAACATACTCACCACCAAACTTGGCGCCCTCTTCGGTCAAAATCCATTTCTCGTCTTGGCGAACGATGTAACCAGCGCGTTTGAGATCAGCAAACAACAGCTTGGCTTCAACCTTGCGCATTTTCGCTAATGCCGACGTCGATATTTTTTCAGACATGTGGGTACCTCATGCTGCTGTAAAACTGAACACTATGTCATCATAGTAACGTATTGATTTTACGGCTTGAAGTCAGAGAAACAAGATTTCGTGTTACAAATAACAAAGCCAGTCTCAAGGGACTGGCTTTGTTATGTTAAGCTGAAAGAAGCGGGGGCTATTTAATAAAAGCAATGCAACCTTGCAAAATCACTAAGTTCACAATGTCGATGAAGAATGCACCGACAATTGGTACTACCATAAATGCTTGTGGTGATGGACCATAACGACTCACGATAGAGCCCATATTCATGACCGCAGTCGGTGTGGCACCTAAACCGAAACCACAGTGTCCACTGGCGATCACCGCGGCATCGTAATTACTGCCCATCATGCGGAATGTTACGTAATAAGTGAACACCGCGAGTACGGCAGACTGAATAGCAAGAATAATAAGGAATGGGATCGCAAGATCAAAGATATTCCACAATTTCAAGCTCATCAGAGCCATGGCAAGGAACAGCGATAGCGAAACCGTACCAAGAATATCAACGGTTTCTAAATCAACCTTGCGCACCTTGGTCACTTCCATGATGTTGGTGATGACAACACCAATAAACAGCGCATAAACAAAATCTGGGATCATCAACCACTTGATGCCAAAACTGCTCACCCAACTCTCCAGATAGCTCGCGCCTGTCACGCAAAGCAAAATAATGGATAAGCTTTCTACAACTCTTTTCGCCGTGACACGATCTTCTTCATGTTCGTTATAGGTCACCAATTCAGGGAAACTCTGATGGCTTTGGTTGGTGCGTCCGTATTCCGATTCTAAGTTGTGCTTGTTGAGTAACTTTTGCGCGACAGGGCTGCCAATAATCCCGCCCATGACCAAGCCAAACGTAGCAGAAGCCATCGCCACTTCTAGGACATTGTGCAAACCATACATTTCTTGAAAAGTTTGCGACCACGCCGCACCAGTTCCATGTCCGCCAGAAAGCGTAATAGAGCCGGCGATCAACCCCATGAGTGGATCTAACCCCAATGCGGTTGCTAAGGATACGCCGACCGCATTTTGGATAAGAATGTAGACCGATGCCACAACAAGGAAGATGAAAACCTTCGCACCGCCTTTAATCAGTTGGGTGTAATTCGCGGCTAAGCCAACCGTCGCAAAAAACATCAGCATAAAGGTATTTTGCAGTGGCAAATCAAATGATACATCCACACCATTTAAGTGCATCGTCGTGATCACGCAAGCCACAACTAGACCACCAACAATTGGCTCTGGGATATTGAATTTCTTTAAGGTTGGTAATTTGGTGTTAATGAACTGCCCTAAAAATAACACGCAAATTGCGACGAGAAACGACTCTTGTGGGCCGATAGATATTACCTGATTCATGAGACCTCTTTACTCTCCTCTTTCTCATTCATTGAGCAAGCGCCCAACGTGAGATAGGTGCCTAAGTCAATCAGATTGCCTCTCGAACCTTTTGTTTTCTAGGGTGTATTTGCCATCAATTCTCATCAAGTAAGAAATGGATGCGCCCAAAATCTCACTGATTATCATTAGATGAGAATACCAATACCAAGCTGGTGGTAAATGCCTTGATTGGATTAGAAAAATAACACTTCTCAACTTATGAGAAGTGTTTAATTTATGCTCATAACAAAGTATTCAAAATAGCTATCACATAGGTAGATATTTAGGGGAAGCGAAGGCTGGAACATACGCTTAATTTTAAATTATTACTTTCTCTCCGGCACACTAGGTGTTATACCTATATATAACACCACTTCAGCCAAGAGATTCACTCATGACCAATTGGCATGATCGCCAACCGATTTTTCGACAGTTGGCTGACCAGATCACTCAACAAATACTGCAAGGTATCTGGCAAGAAGGCGATGCTCTGCCCTCCGTTCGTAGCATCTCTGCGGATATGAAAATTAACCACCTCACCGTCATGAAAGGCTATCAATTGCTTGTTGATGAGGGGTTAGTGGAGAAAAAACGCGGTCAAGGTATGTTTGTCGCTTCAGGGGCAAAACTAAAATTGCTCGCAGACGAGAAGGCACGTTTTCTTCAACAACAAATTCCGCAGATAGCCGGCACAATACAGCGTCTGGATATGTCACTCGACGAATTCATTCAACAACTAAAACCACACTTGAAAGGTGACCAATGAGCGCATTAGTCAGTGTAAACAATGTCTCCAAGCAATATCAGCAACAAGGAGAAGCACTGCATGAAGTGAGTTTCGACCTACATGCAGGACAAGTACTTGGCTTACTCGGCCATAATGGCGCAGGTAAATCAACGCTTATTAATGCCCTACTCGGCGCACATGAATATCAAGGCACTGTTCGTATCAACGGATTTGAACCCATTATGCAACGCGACAAAATAATGCGGAGCTTATCCTATATCTCGGATGTGAACGTTCTGCCAGATTGGATGACTGTCGCTCAACTGCTTAACTATACCGAAGGCGTGCATCCAGGGTTCAATCGCGCTCAAGCAGATACGCTGCTTCGTCAAACGGACATCAAACCTCGTGCGCGCATCAAATCTTTATCCAAAGGGATGAAGGTGCAATTGCACCTCGCGATTGTAATCGCGACTAACACCCAAATCCTCATATTGGATGAACCGACACTCGGGTTAGATCTCGTGTATCGTGATACGTTTTATCGTCACTTATTGGAATGGTTTCACGACGGCGAGCGCGTGTTGATCATCGCCAGTCATGAAGTATCAGAGATTGAGCACTTACTGACTGATGTGCTGATTCTCAAGCATGGCCGCCCTGTACTACAAACCTCGATGGACAGTATCAGTGAAGACTACTTTATCCTTGAGGCCAGCGACGAATACCGCACACAAATTGAAGCGATGAACCCACTCTCGTCACAAAAAGGGCTCGGTTCAACGAAATGGTTACTCACTGCCCAGTATGCCCAACAAGCAGAAACAATGGGGACCATCCATGGGGTGAAGTTAGCGGATCTATTTTTAGCATTGCAGAAGGAGGCAGCGTAATGCGTTCAGTTGTCGCGATGTTGCAAAAAGAGTGGTTAGAAAACCCTCTTGTTTTACGTATTCCACTGTTTGTGTTGGCGTGTGGAGTTATTCTCTTTGTCAGTTTAATGAGTAACGACACTCTACAACACAATATGTTTTTCCAAATGAGCTTTGGTGGCGATGTCAGTGACATTCATAAAGAGCTTGGTGATGACGTCAATATGTTGATTACCGGAGGAGCAGGACTGCTGTCTATCTTGTTAGCCGTTCAATACTTCCCAAGAACGCTACGCAAAGAGCGTGCGGAGGGCAGTATTATGTTTTGGCGTAGTATGCCGGTCAGCGATATAAAAACTCACTTAGTGAAGCTAGGGTTTGGCTTATTGGTGATTCCGCTCGTTTGCTCGGCGCTTGTGCTCGCAGCAGATTTGATGCTGTGGTTGCTGAACATCTCTACCGATCACCAATTGGCTTTATTGTACCGCCAAGCCTCGTTAGGTTACGTGCTGCTGCATTGGGGAGAGTTTTTAATCAGAATGTTGTTCGCCGGTATTCTACTGTTACCGTTGGCATTAACCGCAATGGCTATTTCTCAGAAAGTGAATTCACCACTGGTCATTTTGTTTATCGCCATTTATGCGCTGCGCTGGATGCCAATCGCACTATTTGGCTATTACGGCCTAGATCAGTTCTTCTCCGAAGTGCTTTACCTTCCACTGCACGCCATTGTTGCACCAAGCCCATTTAATGCAATTCCTCAGGCGGGCTGGTTAAACGTTGGCATTTACGCTTTCATCGGCGTTCTTGGTTGGACAGCTAGTCTCAAATTCAGCCGAACCATTCAATAATCCGTCGTTCGATAAACGGCCAAAATCGAGCCATAAAAAAACGGTCACAACCTGTGTTGTGACCGTTTTTATTTCGACCTTAGGAGATCATGAACTTAAATTTAACCAAGGAATGAAATGTAACCTTGTAAAATGATTAAGTTAACGATGTCGATAAAGAAAGCCCCCACAATTGGCACCACCATAAATGCCTGCGGCGACGGGCCAAATCGGTTAACGATAGAGCCCATGTTCATCACGGCTGTTGGGGTTGCTCCCAAGCCAAAACCACAGTGACCACCCGCAATAACCGCAGCGTCATAGTTGCGTCCCATCACTTTGAACGTAACGTAGTAAGTGAAGATAGCTAAGACCACAGACTGCACAGCCAAAATGACCAAGAATGGAATCGCTAAGTCAAAGATATTCCATAACTTCAAGCTCATTAATGCCATCGCCAAGAACAATGACAAAGAAACGGTACCGAGCATATCGACGGTTTCTGCGTCTAACTTACGAAGCTTGGTCACCTCTAAGAAGTTCGTGATGATCACACCAATGAACAGCGCATAAACAAAGTCTGGAATCATCAACCATGAGATTTCATACGTGCTAACCCATTGCTCAACATACTTCGCCCCCGTAACACAGATCAGTAGGAAGAAGAGTTTCTCCACCACTTTTTTCGCCGTTACTTTATCTTCTTCGTATTCGTTGTAGGTCACCAACTCAGGGAATTTTTCGTGAGTTTTGGCATCCCGACCACCACGACCATACTCCGATTCAATGCTATTTTTTTCTACGAGGCGCTGTGCCACTGGGCTACCAATGATACCGCCGATGATCAAACCAAAAGTGGCTGATGCCATCGCAATTTCCAAAACGTTATCCAATCCATACACGTCTTGGAAGGTTTGTGACCACGCAGCACCTGTACCATGGCCACCAGACAGAGTAATCGAACCAGCAATTAACCCCATCAAAGGATCTAAACCGAGCGCCGCCGCGAGTGAAACGCCAACGCCGTTTTGTATGATGATGTAAAACGATGCGACAGCTAAGAAGATAAAAACCTTCGCACCTCCTTTCATCAACTGAGTGTAATTTGCGGCCAAACCAACCGTCGCAAAAAACATTAACATAAACGTATTTTGTAACGGCAAATCGAACTCCAAGTCGATGCCGTTGAAATGAAGAGCAGTAATCATGCAGGCCACAATAAGGCCACCTACAATCGGCTCAGGTATGTTGAACTTCTTTAAAATCGGTAGCTTAGCATTAATAAAATGCCCCAGGAAAAGCACACTGATTGCGACCAAGAAGGACTCCAGTGCACCTACAGATATTAAATGATTCATATCGCCTCTTATTATTGTTCTCTTCATCCTCCGTAATGATCGAGTGTTAATTTAACCTTCATTCAATAGCAAATGTTCTCGCTTTACTGTTTCGAAAATACTCAAAAGTTGGTGTAGATGCGCCTTAGGCTAGTTTAAGGGACGCTCCTTTAGCGATGTGTCAGTTTTCCGCTGTTAGCCAGCCCTTAAATGTGAAAGGAGCCGATATAGCTCCTTCAAATGCCCCCTCGCAATACCTGTGCGTTACTGCTTGGGGTATAGTGTTGTGAGTAAATTCTGGGTGACACTTTCTGAACCACATTGGGCTCCCTTACTTAAACAGAATGTGTCAATTACTATCAAACAAAGTTCCTTCCCGTTGTAACCTCTAAACGCCGAGATCGCGTTCAAAACAATTGGGTTTGCTTGTTCCTGTCGTAGTTTTTCAACTCTGGCTCATGGTGTGTAAACGAACCGAATCCTAGGAAATTCTCAAGCTGCAACAAACGTTTTCGTCACAACGGAGCCGGATTATAACATATTGCTGATAATTTTCTTCAATTCAGTGACATTCACCAATCCCATGGTTTCATTCCATAATGATTAACTGCTGAATAGCATTTTTACAGACAAAAGAGCAAAGCCAATTCAGCTTAGCCTCACCAAAAAATAAACCTTAAAGGCCAATCACTTATCTATCGTCTCCTGAATAAAACGTGTTTTGATAGGCTTTTTGGAGGGCCCAGCAACCAAAATGTACGGTGTTGTCATGGTAGTCTTTCGAGGCTAACTACCCGATTCTGGGTGATAAAAACAATCCCAGTTATGCATCACACAAAAACATGTATAATTTTTATGTAAGTTATTCAAATAACAAGAGCCCTACATGAAAATTCATTCGCTTTTCCCTGTGCTATTACTCTGTGCCATCTCATCTGCCACTGCAGCGGAAAATATCCGTATTGAATATTCTCCCGTGGAAACAACCCATGAAAACATCGCCCTGCAATCTATCCAAAACAGCGATGTAAACCCAATTTTTGTTGAGCTATCTCAGATCCACTTTCCATTTCGCAAACCACTCACACTAGTTTACGGCGGAGAAGATGGCCCAATGTACGATCCCGATACGCACACGATACACATTCCCTACACTTTTTATTTGGAATCACTCAATTACTTCTCCAATAACCAGTATGAAGAACGCCTTGGAAAATCCCCAAAAACAGGGGCGTTAGATACGTTATTACACACCTTGCTGCATGAAGCCGGGCATGCTTACATCGAAGATCAAAACATCCCTGTTCTCGGAAAAGAAGAAGATGCCGTCGATAATTTTGCCACGATCTTAATGATTGACTTCCTAGAAGATGGCGCAGAGATGGCCATTAGCGCCGCCGACATGTTCGCATTTGAGTCCGATGACAGACCGGACTACTACGACTTCGGTGAGTACATTGATGAGCACAGTTTTGATTTGCAACGCTACTTCTCTACCTTATGTTTGGTGTACGGCAGTGATCCGGAACAGTACAAGTCGCTTCTCGATGAAGTTGAAAAAGACTACCTACGAGATCGCAAAGACTTTTGCCAATACAACTACGAGAACATACGCGCGAATTGGAACCACTACCTGCAACATAATGAACCAAAAGAAAAATCGCCACGTAGAACTCAGTAAGCCAAATCAAATAATAAGACGATCGCAATGACAAAACTCACCATATTTTATGACGGAACTTGCCCACTGTGCGCCAAAGAAATGCACGCACTTAAGCGACGAGATGTAAAACAAGCGATAAAAATCGTCGATATCTACAGCAATGACTTTTCTGATTACCCACAGATAGACGCGCAAAAAGCCAATACGATTTTGCATGCGCTGAATGACAACAATGAACTGATACTTGGTCTTGATGTGACTCACCGAGCATGGCAGTTGGTAGGACGAGGTTGGCTATATGCTCCACTACGTTGGCCATTACTCAAGCCAATTGCAGACTGGCTTTACCTGCGCTTTGCCAACAATAGGTATCGTGTCTCATACTGGCTTACTGGTAGCTCCCGCTGCAACTCGGGCCAATGCTCTCGCTAATTGTGATCCTGCTTAAAAATGTGAGTCTCTCTCGTCCACGATCACCAACTTCCTGTACTTCTCACCCGCCAACTCGGTTAATCTGCAATCAGTACAAAAATAATTATTAACACTTTTATTTGGTAAAGCTATTGAAGCTTACCAGTTTGTAACGCTGCGCCGAGACGTAAGGAAGTACCTATGAATCTAACGATAAGAAAGCGACTTTATATTCTTTCCATCATTCCCGTGTTAACGATTGCTTTGGGTATGATGTGGTTTACCTACCTCCAAACCAGTACCTACAACCAACAACAAATCAATCATACGCACACGACGATGATGGCGATGAAGAAAGCGGAACTGAAAAACTATGTGCAGATGGCTCATTCCGCACTCAAACCATTATTGGATCGTAATGCCTCATTGCAAGAAGCCATTCCAGTGCTCAAAGAGCTAGAGTTCGGCCAATCAGGTTATATGCCCGTTATCCCAATAATCAAAATTTATCAATGTAAACTTAATTGCCTGAATTGTAGGGTTTATAGGTAATATAAGCCCACTACTTTAACACTGACAA